>NZ_JAAGPF010000575.1 GCF_017104645.1 Burkholderia sp. Ac-20379 | reverse complement strand
GTTCTGCGCGAGCGCCGGCGCGGCGGGCGGCACCACCGTCAGTTGGCGCGTGCGCTGCGCGGCCGTCACGCGCGCCGCGTCGTCGCGAATTTCGGCGCGCACCAGCGGCGTCATCTTCTGCTGATCCATCAGCCCGCCAGCCTCGGTCAGATGCCCGGTGGCGACCAGGAACAGCGCGACGTTGCCGAACGTCTTCGGATTCTTCTGATCGAGCTCGGCGGCCTTCATCAGCGGCACGCGCGCGGCGGCCAAGTCGCCCGCGCGCATGCGCGCGTACGCGAGATCGGACAGCATCGAGGCATCGGTCGGCGCCAGTTCGCTCGCCTGCGTCAGTAGCGCGGCGGCGCGCGCGAAATCGCCGCGCGCGCCCGCGATCAGGCCGAGGCCCCGGTACGCCCGCGGCGCGGCCGACGTGTTCAGCAGTTGCGTGTAGACCTGCTCGCTCGCGTCGTACTGCGAGGTCGCGCGCAACGCGTCGGCGCGCAGCAGCTTGGTGTCGGGCGTCGAGCCGTATTGCTTTTCGTACTGATCGATATGCGCCAGCGACGCGTAGTACAGCCCCTGCTGCTGCATCCGGTCGATCAGGCCCAGATACATGCCCGGCGTGTCCGGCGGATCGGTCTTGTCGGCGGCGGCCTGCATCATCGCGGCCCGCTCGGCCTGCGCGCCGACGCCGTAGTTCGCATCCTTGAACAACGAGCAGCCGCTCGTCAGCAGCGCCGCCAGCAGGCCTGCCAGCGCGATGCGCCCTTGGATTCGTTTCATTGTGCTTCGCTCCTTGGCCGTAGTGCGCTCAATGCCGCATGGCCGCCAGCGCGCTGACGACCGTCATGATGCCGGGGCCGGCCGTCACGATCAGCAGCGCGGGCAGCAGCGTCACGACCATCACGCCCGTCATCTTCACCGTCAACCGGCCGATCCGTTCGCGCAGCGTCGCGCGCCGGCCCTCGCGCAGCCGGTCGCCGAACAGCCGCAACGGCTCCTGCACCGCGCCGCCGTGCTTGTCCACCTGGATCAGCAACTGCACGATGGACCGCAGATCCTCGTTGTCGAAGCTGTGCGTCAGGCGCGCCAGCGATTGCTCGCGCGTGCGGCCCGCCGCGAATTGGCGCTGGGCCACGCCCAGTTCCCACGACAGCACCGGCAGCATGGTTCTGAAATCGTTCGAGATGACCTGCATGCTCTGGTCGAGCGACAGGCCGACGCCCTGCAGCAGGCGCAGCATGTCGACGAACAGCGGCATCTCCTCGCCCACGCTTTCGCGGCGCGAGCGGGCGCGGCGGCGCACGTAGATCTTCGGCAGCATGTAGCCGGCCGCCACCGCGAAGAACATCGCGGCCATCCACGTGGATGCGGACTTGTGCAGCACGAACGGCAGCGACGCCAGCACCAGCACCGTCACGCCGACGATCCGCGCCATCAGGAACAGGCCGCGCGAGCGCGCGTCGGCATAACCGCACTGATCGAGCATCGCGCGATCCTCGTCGGCCACGAGCTGCTTGCCGAGGCCGGTGTCGAGCCAGCGGATGCCGACCCGCTCCACGTGCGCGCGCCATGCCGCGAACCCTTTCAACTGCGCCGCGCCGGCCTGCTTCGGATCGGCCGCGCCGCTCGCGCGCTCGGCCGCGGCGCGGCCGGCGGCCACGCGCTGATCGAGCGCCTTCGCCAGCACGCGGTCGCTGCGCTGCGCGAACAGCATGCGCACGATCGCCACCCCGGCGAGCAACAGCATCCCGAGCGCGCCCAGCAACAGCGCCAATGCTCCCAGACGATTCGCATCCATGCCGCCCCCTACTTGAGCCGGGCCATTCGATACAGCAGGAACACCCCCAGCGCCTGCAGCGCGAAGGCCACGTACAACACGAGGCGCCCCGTATCGTTCATCCACATCGACGTGAAATATTTCGGATTGGTCGCGATCACGAAGCTGCCGACCGCGATCGGCAGCGAGCCCAGCACCCAGGTGGACAGCCGCGTTTCCGCCGACATCGCGCGCAGCTCGCGCTCGGCCGCCTCGAAGTCGCGCATGAACGTCGCCATGCGCTCCAGCATCACATCGGCGCGGCCGCCGTACTTCACCGACAGGCGCAGCACCGAACCCACCAGCTCGAACTCGCGGATCCGGTATTCCCGGGCGATATGCACCATCGCGCGATCGACCTCGACGCCCGAGCGCAACATGCGCGACACCTGGTCGAGACAGAGCCGCAGCGGCATCTCGGTGGTGCCGAGCGCGCCCTGGAACGCGGCCGGCACGCTGTTGCCGAGCGTGACGAGCCGCACCATGCCGTCGAGAAACGCCGGCAGTTGCCGCACGATCCTCAGCCGGCGCGCCGAAATCCGCCGCACCACCCACAGGGCGATCAGCACGAGGCCGCCCAGCAGCGCCGCGAAGAACGCCACCCAGCCGCCGTTGATGCTGGCGAGCAGCGCGAGCGTCACCACCAGCGCCGCGCCGCCGCCGCGACCACCGGTCGACACAGGGCCGCTGCGGCATCTCGGTGGTGCCGCACGCGCCCTGGACCGCGGCCGGCACGCTGTTGCCGGGCGTGACGAGCCGCACCATGCCGTCGAGAAACGCCGGCAGTTGCCGCACGATCCTCAGCCGGCGCGCCGAAATCCGCCGCACCACCCACAGGGCGATCAGCACGAGGCCGCCCAGCAGCGCCGCGAA
>NZ_JAAGPF010000574.1 GCF_017104645.1 Burkholderia sp. Ac-20379 | reverse complement strand
CGCCGCGCTCGCCGCGGCGCTGCTGGCGGCAACGCTACAATGGCTCGCGCTGCAAGCCGGCCTGCCGCCGTTCAGCGCGCCGTTCGCCGTCGCGGCGTGCCTCACGACGCTCGCGTTGCGCCGCCTGCGCGGCGAGGCGCGCGCCTGAAGCGCATCCCCCCTTCCTGTCACAAGCTCCCGGAGATCCGTCATGCCCACGTTCCAGATCGACCTGTTCGAAGGCCGCAGCATCGAACAGAAACGCCGTTTCGTCGAAGCCATCACGCGCGTGACCTGCGAGACGCTCGGCTGCGAGCCGTCGTCGGTCGACATCATTCTGCGCGACGTGAAGATGGAGAACTGGGCGACGGCGGGCAAGCTGTGGAGCGACAGCGAGTAAGCAAGCGAACCCGCAAGGCCGACACGGTGCGTCCGCAACCCGCACGCGTCAACCCCAGCCGGCCATCATCGCGCCCATTCCGGCCAGCAGGCCGCCCATCAGGCGATTGAGCGCGCGCACGCGCGTCGGCCGCCGCAGCCAGTGGCTCAGGCGCTGCGAGAACAGCGCCATCGACGCCACCCCGGCCACGAACAGCACCACGAAGCTCGTCGCCAGCGCCAGGTATTGCGCGTTGACGCTCCAGCGCGCGTCGGTGCTGATGAACTGCGGAAAGAACGACGGGAAGAACAGCAGCGTCTTCGGATTGAAGCCGGAGGTCGCCACGCCGCGCCAGAACAGGCCGCGCGACGTACCGGCCGGTACGCGCGCCGCATTCGCGTCGGCGTCGGCGTCGGCGTCGGCCGCCGGCCCGGTCAGCGAGACGCTGCGCCACTGCTTCACCCCGAGCCACACCAGATAGGCCGCGCCCACCCAGCGCAACACGCCGAGCGCGCGCGCATCGATGGTCAGCAGCGAATTGAGGCACAGCGCGGTCAGCATCAACTGCAGCAGCACGGCCACGGTGCCGCCCCACACGCACGGCAGCGCGCGCCGCCAGCCGGCGCGCAGCGCGTGGCTCATGGTCAGCAGATTGACGGGACCGGGGGCGTAGATCAGCACGAGCGCGGCGGCGACGAACGAGAGGTAGAGCGGGAACGGCATGTTTCGGAGGACGTGGCGAAGGCGGGTAGCGAGAGCGGTGGAGGCGCGGGTCGGCGCAATGACGCATGCCTGTCCGCCCGGCGTCGCGACTCGTGATCGCGGAAACTGCTCCCGTTCCGATGGGTGGTCGGATCGGTCGTGCCGGGCATTCGGGCATGGAGAAAATATACCCGGCCGGCCGCTGAAAAGGCTTCCGCTTATCCAGCGAAAAGCGCGCAAAACCGGAAGCTTCTTCAGATAAACTCACGATTCCCGGAACAGAATTCCCTTTCGACGATGGCCACCCGCGAACGCTCCCCCAAATCGCTCGACAATCAGGACCGCAAGATCCTGCGCGCGCTCCAGTCCAACGCCCGGCTGTCGAACGCAGAGCTGGCCGAACAGGTCGGCATGTCCACCACGGCCTGCTGGAACCGCACGCGCCAGCTCGAAACCGACGGCTATATCGACGGCTACGTCGCGCTCGTCAACCCGCGCATGCTGGGCTACGCCGACATCGTGATCCTCGAGGTCACGCTCGACCGCCACGAGGACGACGCGCTGGCCCGCTTCGGCGCCGAACTCGCCGCGCTGCCCGAGGTGCTGGAGGCCTACCTCGTCTCCGGCGAATACGATTACTGGATCAAGGTGGCGGTGGACGGCACGGCCGGCTACGAACGCTTCCTGCGCGAGAAGCTCTACAAGATCTCCAGCATCCGCCACAGCCGCTCGATGTTCGCGCTGCGCTGCGTGAAGGACGTGCCGTCGATGCAGGTGTGACGGCCGCCGCGCCGCGCGCTCAGCGGCCCATCGTCAGCACCATGCGGAACGTGGCCTCGCCCGAACGCATGCGCCGGTAGGCGTCCTCGGCGCGTTCGAGCGGCAGCGTCTCGATGCGCGGGCGCACGCCGGCCAGCACGCTGAAATCGAGCGCGCGCTCGTTCTCCCATGGCGAGCCGGTGATCGAGCCGAGCACGCTGCGCTCGCCCGCCACCAGATGCCCCGCCGACACCGGCAGCGGGTCCTTGCCCGCGCCCAGCACCACCAGCCGCCCCTGTGGCGCGAGCCCGGCCATCAGCGCGGCGGCGGCCGACGCGTCGCCGATCGTGGTCAGGATCGCCTGCGCGCCGCCGAGCGCCAGCAGACGCGCCGCGGCGTCCTCTCGCGCGGCATCGATATAGACATGCGCGCCGAGCGCCAGCGCATCGGCCTCGATCGCCGCGCCGCGCCCCACCGCCGCCACGCGAAACCCCATCCGCCGCGCGTATTGCAGCGCCATGTGGCCCAGCCCGCCGATGCCGAGCACGGCCACCGTGTCGCCGGCCTGCGCGCCGCATTTCTTCAGCGCGTTGAACGTGGCGATGCCGGCGCAGAGGATCGGCGCGGCCTCTTCCGAGGCAAGTTCGTCGGGGATCGCGACGAGGCCCGTTGCGCGCGCCAGCATCATCTCGGCATAGCCGCCGTCGCGGCTCGCGCCGACGAACGGCTGGTTCGCGCACAGTTGGAACCGGCCCTGCCGGCACGCCGGGCAGATCAGGCAATGGCCGCCCAGGCGGCCGACGCCGG
>NZ_JAAGPF010000573.1 GCF_017104645.1 Burkholderia sp. Ac-20379 | reverse complement strand
CGCCAATGGCGGCCCGGCTGCCGCCAACACCGCCGCCAAGCCCGCTCCGGCGCCCGCCGCCGCGCCGTCCCGGGGAGCGCAGCCATGAGCCGTCCGCAATACATCCTGCAGCCGGTCAACCCGACCTTCATCATCTTCAGCCTGGCCGTCGCATTCCTGCTGAACCTGATGCCGTGGGGCCGCCTGCCCGGCGTGCCCGATTTCGTGGCGGTCGTGCTGCTGTTCTGGAACATCCACCAGCCCCGCAAGGTCGGCATGGGCGTCGCGTTCCTGCTCGGGATCCTGATGGACGTGCACGACGCCGGCCTGCTCGGCGAGCACGCGCTGGCCTACACGCTGCTCTCGTACGGCGCGATCACGATCCACCGCCGCGTGCTGTGGCTCTCGCTCGGCGTGCAGGCGTTCTACGTCGCGCCGTTGCTGGTGCTCGCGCAGCTCGTGCCGTTCGTGATCCGCCTGATCATGGGCGCCGCATTTCCGGGCTGGAGCTATCTGGTCGACGGCTTCGTCGAGGCCGCGCTCTGGCCGTTCGTGAGCCCCCTGCTGTTGATGCCGCAACGCCGCCCGGTCGACCCGGACGACACGCGGCCCATCTGACGTCGCCATGACGTTGCCGCGCCGCCGCCTGCCCGCCGCTCCGATCCCGGGCATCGCGGCGCGTGCGCCTTACCCCGTATCCGCATGACCGAATTCAAGGACACCCAGCAGCAGCTCTCGAAGTTCCGCCTGCGCGTCGCGGCGGCGGGCCTGTTCGTGTTCGTCTGCTTCGGGCTGCTCGCCACGCGCTTCTTCTATCTGCAGGTCTGGCAGCACGGCAAATACGCGCTGCAGGCCGACGAGAATCGCATCTCGGTGGCACCGATCGTGCCGAACCGCGGCATCATCACCGATCGCAACGGCGTGGTGCTGGCCCGCAACTATTCGGCCTACACGCTCGAAATCACGCCGTCGAAGCTGACCGACACGCTCGACAACACCATCACCGCGCTGTCGGACGTGATTCCGATCGACGCGCGCGACCGCCGCCGCTTCAAGAAGCTCCAGGAAGATTCGAAGAACTTCGAAAGCCTGCCGATCCGCACCCGCCTGACCGACGAGGAAGTCGCGCGCTTCACCGCGCAGCGCTGGCGCTTCCCCGGCGTCGAGGTGCGCGCGCGGCTGTTCCGCCAGTACCCGCTCGGGCCGACGGCCGCGCACGTGATCGGCTACATCGGCCGGATCTCGAAGCGCGACCAGGATCGCATCGACGCGATGAGCGACGAGAACGACAGCGATCCCGAGCACTACGATCCGCGCAAGGACGCCAACAACTACAAGGGCACCGACTACATCGGCAAGATCGGCGTCGAGCAGAGCTACGAAACCGAGCTGCACGGCATCACCGGCTTCGAGGAAGTCGAGGTGACGGCGGGCGGGCGGCCGGTGCGCACGCTGTCGCGCACCCAGGCCACGCCGGGCGACAACCTGGTGCTGTCGATCGACATCGGCCTGCAGCAGGTGGCCGAACAGGCGTTCGCGGGCAAGCGCGGCGCGCTGGTCGCGATCGAGCCGGCCACCGGCGACGTGCTCGCCTTCGTCTCGTCGCCGAGCTTCGATCCGAACTCGTTCGTCGACGGCATCGACCAGCAAACCTGGGACGAGCTCAACAACTCGCCCGACAAGCCGCTGCTGAACCGCCCGCTGCACGGCGTCTACCCGCCCGGCTCGACCTACAAGCCGTTCGTCGCGCTGGCCGGCCTCGAACTCGGCAAGCGCACGCCCGGCTGGGGCTTCCAGGATCCGGGCTACTACACGTTCGGCGGCCACACGTTCCGCAACGACGTGCGCTCGGGCCAGGGCTGGGTCGACATGAACCGCGCGATCATGGTGTCGAACGACACCTACTTCTACATGCTGGCGCACGACCTCGGCGTGACCAACATCGCGAACTTCATGAAGCCGTTCGGCTTCGGCCAGATCACCGGCATCGACGTGCAGGGCGAGGCGCGCGGCGTGCTGCCGTCGCCGGAGTGGAAGAAGAAGACGTTCCGCAAGCCGGCCCTGCAGAAGTGGTACGACGGCGAGACGATCAGCCTCGGGATCGGCCAGGGCTACAACTCGTTCACGATCCTGCAGCTCGCCCACGCGATGGCGACGCTGGCCGACAACGGCGTGGTGATGAAGCCCCACCTGGTCAAGGAAATCGAGGATCCGCTCACGCGCCAGCGGCACCTGACGGTGCCCAAGGAAAGCGAGGTGATCCCGCTCAAGCAGTCCAACATCGACGTGGTGAAGCGCGGCCTCGAGAACGTGATCTCGAACCCGTCCGGCACCGCCTACAAGATCTTCCAGGGCGCGCAGTACACGGCGGCCGGCAAGACCGGCACTGCGCAGGTGTTCTCGCTGCAGGGCGCGAACTATCACGGCCACATGCTCGCCGAGCACCTGCGCGACCACGCGCTGTTCACGGCCTACGCGCCGGCCGACCACCCGCGGATCGCGCTCGCGCTGATCGTCGAGAACGGCGGCTGGGGCGCGCAGTCGGCCGGCCCGATCGCGCGCAAGGTGCTCGATTTCTATCTGGTCGAGCGCAAAAACCCGGTCAACGAAGCCACCGCCGTGGCCGCCGCCGCCTCGGCCACCGAGCCGGTCAGCGCGCCGGTGGTGGGCGACACCACCCAGCCGGTGCAGGTCGCGATGGGCTTCACCGCGCTGCCGCAGCCGGTGCCGCCCGCGGCGGCCAGCGGCGCGTCGGG
>NZ_JAAGPF010000572.1 GCF_017104645.1 Burkholderia sp. Ac-20379 | reverse complement strand
AAGTGAGACGGGGAGAGAGCACACTAGGGCGAGCCGTTGAGAGATCGCGATGTGACTGTCAACAGTCCGTACAGCACATTCAGAACAGGTACGAATGAGAGTTATGTGTAGTGGACTAGATGGCTATGCTGGTGCTACAATCATAAGTGCGCACTCGCACGAGAGGTTCTACAATAGTGACTGGCAATTGCTCGTCACGTAATCCATAGCAACAGTCACATTTTTTTTTTTTTAATGATACGCCGCCCACCGAGACCTACACTGCCACCACC
>NZ_JAAGPF010000571.1 GCF_017104645.1 Burkholderia sp. Ac-20379 | reverse complement strand
GCGCTGATCACGCCCACCGCGAAGCCGTCGCCCGCGCCCACCGTGTCGACCACGCGCGCCACGCGCTCGCCGGCCACCGTGCCTTCGCGGCCGTCGGCGCTCAGGTAGTAGGCGCCGGCCTCGCCGAGCTTGATCACCACGCCGGCGCGCGCGCCGTTCTTCAGATAGAAGCGCGCGATCTCGGCGGGCGTGTCGAGGCCCGTCAGTTGCCGCCCCTCGGCCAGGCCGGGCAGCACCCAATCGGCATGCGAGGCCAGTTCGTTGAGCGTGCGCGCCATGACGTCGGCCGACGGCCACAGCGTCGGGCGCAGGTTCGGATCGAACGAGATCGTCTTGCCGGCCGCGCGCATCTCGCGGGCCAGATGGAACGCCAGCTCGCACGAGGTGGCCGAGATCGCCGGGGCCACGCCCGTCAGATGCAGATGGCGCGCGCCGAGCACGTAGCCGGCCGCGTAATCGTCGAGCGACAGGTGGCTCGCGGCCGAGCCCTTGCGGAAGTATTCGATGTCGGGATCGCTGCCGTCGTCGGCGCGGCCCTTGAGCTGGAAGCCGGTGCGATAGCGCCCGTCCACCGTCACGCAGGCGGCGTCGATACCTTCGTGGGCGAGCGTGTCGAGCACGTGGCGGCCGAACGAATCGTCGCCCACGCGGCTCACGTAGCCGACCCGGAAGCCGAGCCGCGCAAGGCCGATCGCGACGTTCAGATCGGCGCCCGCGATGCGCTTGGTGAACTGTTCGGCCTGCGCGAGCGGGCCGGGCGCGTTGGCGACGAACAGCGTCATCGCCTCGCCATAAGTGACGATCTCGACGGGGGACTGCGACATGATGAAAGCTCCTTCGGAATGCGGAAAACGGACGATCAGGCGGCGTCGAGCCAGGCCACGCGGCGGTGCGCGTCGGCGGCGAGGTTCGCCGGATCGAACGGGAATTCGATGCCGCGCGGCACGTCGCGCGGCAGCGCGGCCAGCACCGGCAGGCACAGCGGGTCGGTTTGCTGGGGCGCGACCGCGAAGCGCCGCGCGCCCTCGCCCGCCACCGCCTTGCAATGGATGTATTCGACGTGCTCGGCCAGCGCGTACGCGGCATCCAGCGGCGTTTCGCCGGGCCAGAGCCAGTTGCCGATGTCGAACGTCATGCCGAGCAGCGTGCCGGCGCCTTCGGCGCGCAGGCCCGCGAACAGGCCGGTGAACTGCGCGAGCGTGCCGCCCACCGCAAGCTGGCCGTTCTCGACCAGGATCCGCGCGCGGGCGCCGCGCGCCGCCTCGGCGATCGCGTCGGCGTGCGTCGCGCCGGCAAAGCCGCCCAACTGGAATTTGACGAAGTGCGCGCCGAGCGCGTCGGCTTCGGCCAGCGCCAGCTCGAGCGCGTCGCGATCGAGCGCGCCGTCGTCGCGATACAGCGTGGCCGGCGTGGAGTAGACGGCCCACAGGCCGGCCTCGGCGATCGCCAGGCCCAGCGCGGCGAGCGCGGCCGGGCTGGCGTCGTCGTCGGAGGCGAACAGTTCGCGCCGCACCTCGAAGCCCGAGGCGCCCGCCTCGGCCGCGTGCGCCACGAAGGCGCGGTGTCCGTCGCGGCGGACCGCCTCGACGCCGAAGGCGCTGGCGACGATCACGATGTGTGCCATGTCTGCGTGTCTCTCGTTGTGTGGCTCCGTGCGTCGTGCATTGGAACCGGTTCCATTCGATGACGCGAATGGTGCGCCTCGCCTACTGCGGCGGCCATAGAGAGAATCCCTAAGAAACGGCCCTGCGTGGCCGTCAGGCGCCCTGCCAGGTCAGGGCCATCTCCAGGAACCGCGCGGCCACGCGCGACGGCGTGGCCGCGTGCGGCACGAGGATCGAGAAGCGGCGCACCAGCGGCTGCGGCGCGATCGGGCGCTTGACCAGCGCGGCATCCCCGCGCAGCGACATGGCCGACACGAAGCCCACGCCCATCCCCGCCCGCACCGCCTCCTTGACGGCCTCCACGCCGGCGATCTCGAGCGCCACGCGCACCGGCACGCCGGCCCGCGCGAACGCGCGCTCGACCAGTTGCCGCACGCCCGAGCCGGCCTCGCGCAACACCAGCGGCGAGGCGGCCAGCACGTCGAGCGGCACCGGCTGCTCCGGCGCCGCGGCGAGCGGATGCGCGGCCGGCACGATCGCGACGATCTCGTCCTCGTGCCAGCTGTGCACGGCGGTGCCGGCCGGCAGCGATTCGCCGGGCGGCCCCTCGATCAGCGCGAGATCGAGCGAGGCCAGCGCCGCGACCACGTCGGCGGTGTTGCCGGTCATGGTCTGGATCGACACGGCCGGCGCGAGCGGCCGGAACGCGGCGATCAGGTAAGGCAGCAGATAGCTGGCCGA
>NZ_JAAGPF010000570.1 GCF_017104645.1 Burkholderia sp. Ac-20379 | reverse complement strand
CGGGCGCGCGGCGGCCGCCGGCGGCGCGGCGCCGCTGCCGCTCGCCGATTCGCGAACCTCGTCGCATTGAAGCCGAGCGGATCATGAGCACGCCTGCCTATCCCGATCAGCCGCCGAATCGGCCGCCGGCGCCGCCGACGGTCGGCGCCTTTGTCAGCCCGAAGCGCGGCGGCAAGCGCGGCCGCAAGCGCCGGTTCGCGACCGAGCCGAGGCACTGGGCCGCGCAGGCCGGCCTGTGGACATTGACCGGTTTGCTGATCCTCGCGCACCAGGGCTCGATCCTTACGCTCGCGTTTCCGGCGCTGTCGATCGCCACCGGCCTGTGGCTGTATTTCCGCAGCCCGGCGCGCTACGTGGGCTTCGTCTGGTGGCTGTGGTTCCTCGCGCCCGAGGTGCGGCGGCTCGCGGATTGGTCGCGCGGTTCGTACACGCCCACCAGCCTGATCCAGATCGCGCCGCTGGCCGTGACGATGATCTGCGGGCTCGGGCTGATCCGCCATTACCGCGTGCTCGCGCAGCGGCGCGGCCTGCCGATGCTGATGATGCTGCTCGGCCTGGCCTACGCGTATTTCGTCGGGCTGGTGTCGTCGGGGCTGCTGGCCGCCACCTACGACCTGGCCAACTGGGTCTACCCGATCCTGATCGGTTTCCACATCGCCGTGAACGCGCGCGATTACCCCGAATACCGCGACACCATCGTCTCCACGTTCGTGTGGGGGATGCTGGTGATGGGCGGCTACGGGATGGTGCAGTTCTTCATCATGCCGGCCTGGGACGTGCTGTGGATGGTCGGCTCGCAGATGGCCTCGCAGGGCGAGCCGGTGCCGTACGGCGTGCGCGTGTTCAGCACGATGAATTCGTCGGGGCCGTTCGCGTTCGCGATGATGGGCGCGCTGGTGTTCATGCTGGCCGCCACGCAGCGCGTGCGCTGGCTGGCCGGCGCGGCCGGCTTCATCGCGTTCATGTTGTGCCTGGTGCGCTCCACCTGGGGCGGCTGGGTGATCGCGCTGATCGTGCAACTCGCCAAATCGTCGAACCGCGTGCGGGTGCGCATGGTGGTGGGCGCGATGGTGCTGGCCGGGCTGTCGGTGCCGCTGCTGACGGTGGGGCCGGTGGCCGACCGCCTCGGCCAGCGGCTCGAATCGATCACCAACCTGAAGGACGACCGCAGCTACGACGACCGCAACAAGTTCTACGCGACCTTCGCGCAGACGGCGTTCACCGACGTGTCGGGCGAGGGCATGGGCGCCACCGGCGCGTCCACCAAGCTGTCGAGCGACAGCGGCGAACTGGGCAAGTACGGCAGCTTCGACAGCGGCGTCATGAACGTGCCGTTCGTGCTCGGCTGGCCCGGTTCGCTGCTCTATCTGGCCGGCACGCTGTGGCTGCTCGCGCGTGCGCTGCGCGTGTCGTTCCGGATGCGCGACGACAAATACGTGGCCGCCTGCGTGAGCCTCGCGATCTCGATCTTCGCGATGCTCGTGTTCACGAATTCCCTGATCGGCACGGGAGGCTTGTTGCTGTTCATGAGTTTGTTTTCGATCCTGGCCGCGTCGCATTGGCAAAAAATCCAGCGCGCGGCCGCCAAACGCATACGGGGAGCAGGACTGTGAGAATTGCCATCGTCACGCATACGGTTCGTCACAACGACGGACAAGGGCGCGTCAACTACGAAATTGCCCGGGCGGCGCTTGCCGAGCAATGCGAGGTGACGCTGATCGCATCGCACGTCGCGCCGGAATTGCTCGAGCATCCGCGCGTGCGCTGGATTGCGGTGCAGCCGGGCCGCTTCTGGCCGAGCAACCTGCTGCGCCAGCAGGTGTTCGCGCTCAAGAGCGCGCTGTGGATCAACCGCCATCGCCACGAATTCGATGTGCTGCATGTGAACGGCTTCATCTCGTGGGTGCGCGCCGACGTCAACACCGCCCACTTCGTGCACGGCGGCTGGTTCGCGAGCCGCTATTACCCGTTCTCGCCGGCCAAGGGCATCTGGTCGGCCTATCAGTACGTCTACACGCGCGCCAACACCGTGCTCGAGCGCTGGGCCTACCGGCGCTCGCGCGCGATCGTCGCGGTGTCGGGCAAGGTGGCCGACGAGATCCGCCGCATCGGCATCGATTCGGCGCGCATCGGCGTGATCTACAACGGCGTGGACGCGCAGGCGTTCGGCGGCGCGCGGCCCGACCGCGTGGCCTACGGGCTGCCGCAGGATGCGTTCATGCTGCTGTTCGTGGGCGACCTGCGCACGCCGCGCAAGAACCTCGGCACGGTGCTGAAGGCGCTCACGCAACTGCCCGAGCATGTGCACCTGGCGGTGGCCGGCTTCCTGCCGGGCAGCCCGTATCCCGAGGAGGCGCGCGCGCTCGGCATCGCCTCGCGCGTGCATTTCCTCGGCCTCGTGAAGACCATGCCGCAGTTGATGTCGTCAGTGGACGCCTATGTGTTCCCGTCGCGCTACGAGGCGATGAGCCTGTCGCTGCTGGAGGCGATGGCGGCCGGGCTGCCGGTGGTCACGGCGCGGACCGCGGGCGGCGCGGAGATCATCCACGCCGACTGCGGCATCGTGCTCGACGATCCCGACGATCCGGCCGCGCTGGCCGGCGCGATCGGCGAACTGGCGCGCTCGCGCGAGCGCTGCCGCGAGATGGGCGCCGCCGCGCGCACGCTGATGAACGACTTCGGCTGGTCGCAGATGGGCGCGCAATACCTGGCGCTGTACCGTCAACTGAATTCCCTGTCCCAACCGTCCGCGCTCGGCGGGCCGGCCACGGCCGCCGT
>NZ_JAAGPF010000052.1 GCF_017104645.1 Burkholderia sp. Ac-20379 | reverse complement strand
GCACGCCCGGCCACGCGCGGCGCCCCGTCGGCCGGCGGCTTTGCCGGCGGCCTCGGCGGCGTGCGCCCGACCCGTTCGCGCATGCTCGATTTCGACTACTCGCTGATGTGGGTGGCGATCGCGCTGCTCGGCCTCGGCGTGGTGATGGTCTATTCGGCTTCCATCGCGATGCCCGATTCGCCGAAATACGCGGCCTATCGCGACTATGCGTTCCTGATGCGCCACTGCATTTCGCTGACGGTTGCGCTCGTCGTGGCCGTGTTCGCGTTCCGCGTGCCGATCGCGACCTGGGACAAATACGCGCCGCACCTGTTCCTGCTGGCGCTGGTCGCGCTCGTGGTGGTGCTGATCCCGCACATCGGCAAGGGCGTGAACGGCGCGCGCCGCTGGATTCCGCTCGGCATCACGAACATGCAGCCGTCGGAAATCATGAAGCTCGCGGTGACGATCTACGCCGCGAACTACACGGTGCGCAAGCAGGAATACATGCAGAGCTTCGCCAAGGGCTTCATGCCGATGGCGGCCGCGGTCGGCCTGGTCGGCATGCTGCTGCTGCTCGAGCCGGACATGGGCGCGTTCATGGTGGTCGCCGCGATCGCGATGGGCGTGCTGTTCCTCGGCGGCGTGAACGGCAAGCTGTTCGGCGGCCTGGTGGCCACCGCGGTGGGCACCTTCACGATGCTGGTGTGGGCGTCGCCGTGGCGCCGCGAGCGGATCTTCGCCTACCTTGATCCGTGGGACGAGCGTTACGCGCAAGGCAAGGCTTATCAGCTCACGCACTCGCTGATCGCGTTCGGCCGCGGCGAATGGTTCGGCGTCGGGCTCGGCGGCAGCGTCGAAAAGCTCAATTACCTGCCCGAAGCGCATACCGACTTCATCCTCGCCGTGATCGGCGAGGAACTCGGCTTCGTCGGCGTGCTGGTGGTGATCCTGTTGTTCTACTGGATCGTGCGCCGCGCGTTCGAGATCGGCCGTCAGGCGCTCGCGCTCGACCGCACGTTCGCGGGCCTGATGGCCAAGGGCATCGGCCTCTGGTTCGGCGCGCAGACCTTCATCAACATGGGCGTGAACCTCGGCCTGCTGCCGACCAAGGGCCTGACGCTGCCGCTCGTCAGCTACGGCGGCTCGGGCATCCTGCTCAACTGCGTGTCGCTGGCCGTGCTGCTGCGTGTGGATTACGAAAACCGGGTGCTGATGCGCGGAGGCAAGATATGACCGCACGGCAGCGCACGCTGATGGTGATGGCAGGCGGCACCGGGGGCCACGTGTTCCCGGGGCTGGCGGTCGCCCATCGGATGGAAGCGCAGGGCTGGCGTGTCGTATGGCTCGGCAATCCGGCCGGGATGGAAGCCACGCTGGTGCCGAAGCACGGCATCGCGATGGAGCCGGTGCGTTTCGGCGGCCTGCGCGGCAAGGGGCTGAAGACCAAGCTGACGCTGCCGCTGAACCTGCTGCGCGCTTGCGCGCAGAGCCTCGGTGCGCTGCGCCGGGTGCGGCCCGACGTGGTGCTCGGCATGGGCGGTTACATCACGTTTCCGGCGGGCGTGATGACGGCGCTCACGGGCCGTCCGCTCGTGCTGCACGAACAGAATTCGATCGGCGGCCTGGCCAACAAGGTGCTGTCGAAGCTGGCCCGGCGTGTGCTGGTGGCATTCCCGGGCGCGCTGCCGAACGCCGAATGGACGGGCAACCCGATCCGCGACGAGCTCACGCACACCGAGCCGCCTGCGGTGCGCTACGCCGCGCGCACCGGCGCGCTGCGCGTGCTGGTGGTGGGCGGCAGCCTCGGCGCCGCGGCGCTCAACGAAGTCGTGCCGCGCGCGCTCGCGCTGCTCGCGCCCGACGCGCGGCCGCAGGTCGTGCATCAGGCCGGCGCGAAGCACATCGACGCGCTGCGGGCGAACTACGACTCGGCGGGCCTCGCGGCCGGCCAGGATGTCGCGCTGCTGCCGTTCATCGACGACATGGCCGCCGCCTACGCGAACGCCGATCTGGTGATCTGCCGCTCGGGCGCGATGACCGTCTCCGAGATCGCCGCGGTGGGCGTGGCGGCGCTGTTCGTGCCGTTCCCCCACGCCGTCGACGATCATCAAACGACCAATGCCGCCTTCCTCGCCGATCAGGGCGCGGCAGTGCTGATGCAACAACGCGATCTGTCGGCCGAGCGTCTGGCCGACTGGCTGCGTGGCCAGACCCGCGCCTCGCTGGCTGGGATGGCCGAACGTTCGCGCTCCCTCGCGAAGCCCGATGCCACCGACGTGGTCGCGCGCGTGTGCGCGCAAGTCGCGGGCGCGAACCTGGAATCGAAGCAATGAAACACATCGTCAAACACATCCATTTCGTCGGCATCGGCGGCGCGGGCATGAGCGGCATCGCCGAAGTGCTCGTCAACCTGGGTTACCAGGTCAGCGGCTCCGATCTGTCGCGCAACGCCGTGACCGAGCGCCTCGAGGCGCTGGGCGCGCGCGTCGCGATCGGCCACGATGCCGCCAACATCGAGGGCGCGAACGCCGTGGTGGTCTCCACCGCCGTGCGCTCCGACAATCCCGAAGTGCTGGCCGCGCGCCAGTTGCGCGTGCCGATCGTGCCGCGCGCCGTCATGCTGGCCGAACTGATGCGCCTCAAGCAGGGCATCGCGATCGCCGGCACCCACGGCAAGACCACCACCACCAGCCTCGTCGCCAGCGTGTTGGCCGCGGGCGGGTTGGATCCGACCTTCGTGATCGGCGGCCGCCTGATCAGCGCCGGCGCCAACGCGCGGCTCGGCTCGGGCGATTTCATCGTCGCCGAGGCGGACGAATCGGACGCGTCGTTCCTGAACCTGTATCCCGTCATCGAAGTCATCACGAACATCGATGAAGATCACATGGATACCTACGGGCACGATTTCGCGCGCCTGAAGCAGGCCTTCATCGAATTCACGCAGAAGCTGCCGTTCTACGGCAGCGCCGTGGTGTGCGTCGACGATCCGAACGTGCGCCAGATCCTGCCGTTCATCTCGAAGCCGGTGGTCGGCTACGGGCTGTCGGCCGATGCGCAGGTGCGCGCCGAACAGGTCGACGCGCGCGACGGCCGCATGCATTTCACGGTGATCCGCGAAGGCCGCGCGCCGCTGCCCGTGGTGCTGAACCTGCCGGGCCTGCACAACGTGCAGAATGCGCTCGCCGCGATCGCGATCGCGACCGATCTGGGCGTGTCCGATGCCGCGATCCAGCAGGCGCTCGCCGAATTCAACGGCGTCGGCCGGCGCTTCCAGCGCTATGGCGAAGTGGCCGCGGCGGACGGCGGCAGCTACACGCTGATCGACGACTACGGCCACCATCCGGTCGAGATGGCGGCCACCATCGCCGCCGCGCGCGGCGCGTTTCCGGGCCGCCGCCTCGTGCTGGCGTTCCAGCCGCACCGCTACACGCGCACGCGCGACTGCTTCGAGGATTTCGTCAACGTGCTGTCGACCGTCGACGCGCTGGTGCTGACCGAGGTGTACGCGGCCGGCGAGGCCGCGATTCCGACCGCGAGCGGCGAGGCGCTGTCGCGCGCGCTGCGGGCGATCGGCCGGGTCGATCCGGCATTCGTCGCGACGGTGGACGAATTGCCGGCCGCGCTGGCCCAGGTGGCGCGCGCGGGCGATGTGGTGATCACGATGGGCGCGGGTTCGATCGGCGCGGTGCCGGGCCGGATCGCGCAGCAACAGCAACAGAAGGGATGACATGAGCGGGATCGATCCGAAACGTTTCGGCAAGGTGGCGGTACTGTTCGGCGGCGTGTCCGCCGAGCGCGAGGTGTCGCTGAATTCGGGCCGGCTGGTGCTGCAGGGCCTGCGCGAGGCGGGCATCGACGCGCATCCGTTCGACCCGGCAGAACGGCCGCTGGCCGCGCTGAAGGACGAAGGCTTCGTGCGCGCGTTCAACGCGCTGCACGGCGGCTACGGCGAGAACGGCCAGATTCAGGGCGCGCTCGATTTCTACGGCATTCGCTACACCGGCACCGGCGTGCTGGGCTCGGCGCTCGGCCTCGACAAGTTCCGCACCAAGCTGGTGTGGCAGCAAACCGGCGTGCCCACCCCGGCGTTCGAAACCGTGATGCGCGGCGACGACGTCGCGCGGCGCGCGCCCGAAATCGTCGCGAAGCTCGGCCTGCCGCTGTTCGTCAAGCCGGCCAGCGAAGGCTCGAGCGTGGCCGTGATCAAGGTGAAGGACGCCGCCGCGCTGCCGGCCGCGATCGAGGAAGCCGCCAGGCACGACAAGATCGTGCTGGTCGAGCAGAGCATCGAAGGCGGCGGCGAGTACACGGCGTGCATCGCGGGCGATCTCGATCTGCCGGTGATCCGCATCGTGCCGGCCGGCGAGTTCTACGACTATCACGCGAAGTACGTGGCCGACGACACGCAATACCTGATCCCCTGCGGCATCGCGGCGGACCAGGAGGCCGAATTCAAGCGGCTCGCACGCCGCGCGTTCGACGTGCTGGGCTGCACCGATTGGGGCCGCGCCGATTTCATGCTGGATGCGGCCGGCAAGCCGTACTTCCTCGAAGTGAACACGGCGCCGGGCATGACCGATCACTCGCTGCCGCCGAAGGCGGCGCGCGCGGTCGGCATCGGCTATTCGGAGCTGGTGGTGAAGGTGCTGTCGATGACGCTCGACGACTGACGGGATACGGAACGCAACATGTGGAACAACGTTCGCCAACTCAACTTCGCGGCCAGCGCGCTTTACGCGCTGCTGCTGCTCGGTTGCACGGCGGCGGGCTGCTACTGGCTGATTCAGCGCCCGGCGTTCGCGTTGCGGACGATCCTGATCGACGGCGACACCGATCACATCAACTCGCCGACGGTGCGGGCCAGCGTGGTCGGGCGGTTGAAGGGCAATTACTTCACGGTCGATCTCGACACCGCGCGGGTGGCGTTCGAGCAGATGCCGTGGGTGCGTCACGCGAGCGTACGGCGGGTTTGGCCCAATGCGTTGGCCGTCACGCTGGAAGAGTACAAACCGCTCGGCACCTGGGGCAGCGATCAACTGGTCAGCACCGACGGCGAGCTGTTCACGGCGAACCAGGGCGAGCTGGACGAGGATCTGCCCGCGTTCGACGGCCCGGACGGCAGCGCGAAGGAAGTCGTGCAGCGCTATCACGACTTCTCGAAGTGGCTCGCGCCGCTCAATTCGGAGCCGGAGGAAGTGACGCTGTCGTCGCGCTACGCCTGGACGGTCAAGCTGGCGAACGGCATGGAAATCGAATTCGGGCGCGAGCGCAACGCCGATACGCTGCCGGACCGCGCGCAGCGGCTGGTGGCGGCCTGGCCGGCCGTTTCGCAGCGCTGGGGCAGCGATATCGAGTATGCGGATCTGCGCTATCCGAACGGATTCGCAATCCGGGCGGCGAACATGCGGTTCCTGAGCGATACCGACAAGGGCAAGAAGTAACAGGACATCACACGCAAGAGCACTTATGAGCAAAGACTACAAAGATCTGCTGGTTGCCCTCGACATCGGCACGTCGAAGGTCGTGGCCGTCGTCGCCGAGCTGAAGGGCGAGGGCCACTACGAGGTCATCGGCCTCGGCCAGAGCGAATCGAAAGGTCTCAAGAAAGGCGTCGTGGTGAACATCGAGGCCACGGTGCAGTCCATCCAGCGCGCGCTGGAGGAGGCCGAACTGATGGCCGACTGCAAGATCACCAACGTCTTCACGGGGATCGCCGGCAGCCACATCCGCAGCTTCAATTCGAGCGGGATGGTCGCGATCAAGGAGAAGGAAGTCACGCAGACGGACGTGGCCCGCGTGATCGAGACGGCGAAGGCGATCAACATCCCGACCGATCAGCAGGTGCTGCACATCCTGACGCAGGAATTCATCATCGATGGCCAGGAAGATGTGCGCGAGCCGATCGGGATGAGCGGGATCCGCCTCGAAGTGAAGGTGCACATCGTGACGGGCGCGGTCAGCGCCGCGCAGAACATCGTCAAGTGCGTGCGCCGTTGCGGCCTGGAAGTGAACGACCTGATCCTGCAGCCGCTGGCGTCGTCGCTGGCGGTGCTGACGGAAGACGAGAAGGATCTCGGCGTGGTGCTGGTCGACATCGGCGGCGGCACGACCGACATCGCGATCTTCGCGGAAGGCGCGATCCGCCACACTGCGGTGATCCCGATCGCGGGCGACCAGATCACGAGCGACATCGCGATGGCGCTGCGCACGCCGACACCCGACGCGGAAGACATCAAGGTCAGTTGCGGCATCGCCAAGCAGGCGCTGGCCGATCCGGACGAGATGGTCGAAGTGCCGGGGCTCGGCGAGCGCGGCCCGCGCACGCTGTCGCGCCAGGCGCTGGCGGCGGTGATCGAACCGCGCGTGGAAGAACTGTTCTCGCTCGTGCAACAAGTCGTGCGCGAGTCGGGTTACGAAGAGTTACTCAGTTCCGGTGTGGTGCTGACCGGCGGGGCTGCGATGATGCCCGGCATGGTCGAACTGGGCGAGGACATTTTCCTGAAACCGGTGCGCATCGGCGCGCCGGAATATGCGGGCGGCCTGGCCGACGTGGTGCGCAATCCGCGCTACTCCACGGCGATGGGCCTGCTCGTCGAAGGTAGCGCACAGCGGATGCGCGGCCGCAAGGTGGCCGTGCAGTCCGGCTCGGCGGGCCAGATCTTCACGCGGATGAAAGACTGGTTCCTGAGCAATTTCTGACGAATTCAAGCGTCGGTGCCGGCGGCTGACGCGCGGACAGGGGGTTGCCCGATCTCCTGCCGAATAACGGCCGAGCAGATTTATCTTTCTTGACGGAGGCAACAATGGAATTCCAAATGCTGGAAACCGAGACCAACGGCACCATCATCAAGGTGATCGGGGTCGGTGGCGCGGGCGGCAACGCCGTTTCGCACATGATCAACCGCGGCGTGCAGGGCGTCGATTTCGTCGTCATGAACACCGACGCGCAGGCGCTGTCGCGTTCGCGCGCACCGAACGTGATCCAGCTCGGCAACACCGGCCTCGGCGCCGGCGCGAAGCCGGACATGGGCCGTGCCGCCGCTGAAGAAGCGCGCGAACGCATCGCCGATTCGCTGCGTGGCGCGCACATGGTGTTCATCACCGCCGGCATGGGCGGCGGCACGGGTACGGGCGCCGCGCCCGTGGTCGCGCAGATCGCCAAGGAAATGGGCATTCTGACGGTGGGTGTCGTCAGCAAGCCGTTCGAATTCGAAGGCGGCAAGCGCATGCGCGTCGCCGAAGCGGGCGCGCAGCAGCTCGAGGATCACGTCGATTCGCTGATCGTCGTGCTCAACGACAAGCTGTTCGACGTGATGGGCGACGACGCCGAGATGGACAAGTGCTTCCAGTGCGCCGACGACGTCCTGAACAACGCAGTGGCTGGCATCGCCGAAATCATCAATGTCGACGGCCTCGTGAACGTCGACTTCGAAGACGTGAAGACGGTGATGGGCGAGCAGGGCAAGGCGATGATGGGCACGGCCACGGTGGCCGGCGTCGATCGCGCGCGCCTGGCTGCCGAGCAGGCCGTGGCCAGCCCGCTGCTCGAAGGCGTCGATCTGTCGGGCGCGCGCGGCGTGCTCGTCAACATCACGTCGAGCCGCTCGCTGCGTCTGTCGGAAACGCGTGAAGTCATGAACACCATCAAGAGCTACGCGGCGGAAGACGCCACGGTGATCTTCGGTGCCGTGTACGATGACGCGATGGGCGATGCGCTGCGCGTGACGGTGGTTGCGACGGGCCTCGGCCGCGCCGCGAAGAAGCAGCAGGCCACGCCGATGACGCTGCTGCGCACGGGTACGGACAACCAGCCGATCGCAGCCGTGGGCCACAGCTACGCACCGGCCAACGTGAACACGGCAGACTACGGCTCGCTGGATACGCCGGCCGTCTGGCGCAATTCGCGTGAAACGGCGGCTTCGCACGTGCAGGCGCTGCAGGAAAAGGGCGTCGACACGTACGACATTCCGGCGTTCCTGCGCAAGCAGGCAGACTGACACGGGCAGGCGGGCCGCTCGCGCGGCCAGCCGACGTGACGGGTGGAACGGATCGACACAGGCCGCGTCGCTGGCGACGCCGGGCCGGGCCAATCGCCCGCCTCGCAATCTCGAGGCGGAACGGGCCGTGCTGTCCGTAACCGAACCCGCAACCGCATCGCAATGAAGGACCAGTCATGATTCAAGCAGGCGACACGCTGCCCGACGCACAAGTCTTCGAATTCGTCGACGAAGCGCGCGAGGGCTGCACGCTCGGGCCGAATGCGCTGAGCGTGCGCGAACAGACGGCGGGCAAGCGCGTGGTGATCTTCGGATTGCCGGGCGCGTTCACGCCGACCTGTTCGGCGAAGCACGTGCCCGGTTATGTCGAGGCCGCCGACGCGTTCGGCGCGGCCGGCATCGACGAAATCTGGTGCGTGTCCGTCAACGACGCATTCGTGATGGGCGCTTGGGGACGGGATCAGCACACCTCGGGCAAGGTGCGCATGATCGCGGACGGCAGCGCAGCCTTCACTCATGCACTGGGGCTTACGCAGGATTTGTCCGCGCGCGGCATGGGGATTCGTTCCCAGCGCTACGCGATGGTGATCGACGACGGCGTGGTCAAGACGCTGGCCGTCGAGGCGCCGGGCAAGTTCGAAGTCAGCGACGCGGCAAGCATCCTGGCGGCGGCGAAGCGCTGAGCGTTTCTCGCCGAACGTTGCGTCGCGGCAACGCGTCGCAATAACAGGGTGCCGCAACACGGGCCGACGTCCGGGAACGCCTCCGTTCCGGGCGTCGGCCCGTCTTTCTTGACCTGCACGGGCCTTGCGAGGGTAACGTGCAGAAACAGTTGATACGACAATCGGCTCAACGCCGCCTGTCGATTTGCGCTATACTCTCGCCTATCGAATAAAAGTACTGATTGATAACTTCAATCAAGAAGCACAACGCCATGTTGAAGCAGCGAACCATCAAATCGATCGTGAAGACCGTCGGCATCGGCCTCCACTCGGGCCGCAAGGTCGAACTGACGCTCCGTCCGGCCGCGCCGGGCACGGGCATTGTCTTCACGCGCGTTGATCTGGCCACGCCGGTCGAGATCCCGGCCAACGCCATGGCGATCGGCGACACGCGGCTCGCATCGGTGCTGCAGAAGGATGGCGCGCGCGTGTCGACGATCGAGCATCTGATGTCGGCCTGCGCGGGCCTCGGCGTCGACAACCTCTACGTCGACGTGACGGCCGAGGAAATCCCGATCATGGACGGCAGCGCCTCGTCGTTCGTGTTCCTGATCCAGTCGGCCGGTATCGAGGAGCAGGGCACGCCGAAGCGCTTCATCAAGGTCAAGCGCACGATGGAAGTGCGCGACGGCGACAAATTCGCACGCCTCGATCCGTTCTTCGGTTTCAAGCTCAAGTTCACGATCGATTTCCGTCATCCGGCCGTCGACAAGACGGGGCAGGAGTTGGAGGTCGACTTCGCCAATACGTCCTATGTCCGCGAAATCGCGCGGGCCCGCACGTTCGGCTTCGCCCACGAAGTCGAAATGATGCGCGAGCTCGGCCTGGCGCGCGGCGGCAGCATGGACAACGCGATCGTGCTCGACGAATACCGCATCCTCAACAACGACGGACTGCGCTACGACGACGAATTCGTGAAGCACAAGATGCTCGACGCGATCGGCGATCTGTATGTGGTCGGCCATCCGCTGCTGGCGTCCTACACGGCATACAAGTCGGGGCACGGGCTGAACAACGCGCTGTTGCGCGAGCTGCTCGCGCACGAAGATGCGTACGAGATGGTCACGTTCGACGATCTGAAGGCCGCGCCGCGCGGCTTCGCGTTCGACGCGCAAACGGCCTTCGCCTGAGCGCTGAGCGCTGAGCGAAGCGTCATCGATTCGGTAAAAAGGCAGCCCTCGGGCTGCCTTTTTCTTTTCCTGCTCGGGCCGGGCGCGTTCAGCGCACCGGCTTCTTCGTATGGCGCGCGGCCATTTTCGCGAGCGCATCCTGCAACGGCGACGGCGGCAGCGTGTCGGCCAGATTGCGCAGCGCGTCCGCGCCGACCGGCGTCATGCGCGCCTGTTTGACGCGTACCGGCTCCGGGGCGTCCTTCGGGCGCACGCGCACCTTCAGCGTCGCCACGTTCCAGCCGCGCGCCTGCAAGTCCGCCACCAGGCGCGGCGCGACTTGCCGCAAGCGTGCGGCCAGCGCGTTGTGGGCCGCGAACAGCGTCAGCGTGCCGTCCTTGATCGAACCGGGATCAACGTGACTGGCCAGGTAGTCGGGCAGCAGCGCGCGCAGATCGCGCTGCAGCGAGGCGACCTGCTCGACGCCGGCCCGCAGCGCGGCGAACGCGTCGGTGCGCTTGAGCACGTCGGCGGCCACCTGCGCGCGTGCGAAGCTGGACGAACGGAGGTACCTCGGGGGGCGGTTCATGAAGAGCGTGGGGCGGGGCGGTAACAAGCGATGCCCGGATTGTACCGCGCAGGCTCTCTACCGAATGGCCGTGCCCTCATGCCGCGGGAAAGGGCCGGATCGTTGCGCCGGACGTGCCGTGCGCGCCGTTTCGGCGCGCCTCTTGATGTGGCCCTGGTCCGGCCGCATATCGGGAACGGAGCCGGTGCGGGCCGTTCGCGGCCCGGCCGGCGGATTGCCCGTGCAAAGTCCATACCGGAGCGACACCGGCTTGCCCAAATGCGCGTGCTAAAATTGCCTGTTTGCATTCACTCATACGCTAAGCCGCCAAGGCTCGGCGCGCCGGGGCTGGCGCCATTTCTGCTCCGGGGCCGTTGCTGCGACGCAGATCCGATCCGATGACAACCGGTTTTCTCCAGAAGATTTTTGGCAGCCGCAATCAGCGGCTCGTCAAGCAATACCAAAAGACCGTCGCGGCGATCAATGCGCTCGAAGCGCAAGTCGAGAAGCTGACGGACGACCAGTTGCGCGGCAAGACGGACGAATTCCGCCAGCGCGTCGCGGGCGGCGAATCGCTCGACAAGGTGCTCCCGGAAGCCTTCGCGGTGTGCCGCGAGGCCAGCCGCCGGGTGCTGAAGATGCGCCACTTCGACACGCAGTTGATCGGCGGGATGGTGCTGCACTACGGCAAGATCGCCGAAATGCGCACCGGCGAAGGCAAGACGCTCGTCGCCACGCTGCCGGTCTACCTGAACGCGCTGTCGGGTCGCGGCGTGCACGTCGTCACGGTCAACGATTACCTCGCCCAGCGCGACGCCGAATGGATGGCGCGCCTCTACAACTTCCTCGGTCTGTCGGTCGGTATCAACCTGTCCGGCATGGAGCACGAGCAGAAGCACGAGGCCTACGCCGCCGACATCACCTACGGCACCAACAACGAATTCGGCTTCGACTACCTGCGCGACAACATGGTCTACGAGACCGAGGCGCGCGTGCAGCGGGTGCTGAACTTCGCGGTGGTCGACGAGGTGGATTCGATCCTGATCGACGAGGCGCGTACGCCGCTGATCATCTCGGGCCAGGCCGAGGATCACACCGAACTCTACGTGCGCATGAACGCGCTGCCGCCGCTGCTCGAACGCCAGATCGGCGAAGAGAAGGCCGACGGCACGGGCGTCGAGAAGCCGGGCGACTACACGCTCGACGAAAAGGCGCGCCAGGTGTTCCTGACGGAAGCGGGCCACGAGAAGGCCGAGCGCCTGCTCGCCGAGTGGGGCCTGATCGGCGAGGGCGAAAGCCTCTATGCGCCGCAGAACATCACGCTGATGCACCACGTGTACGCCGCGCTGCGCGCCCACACGCTGTTCCATATCGATCAGCACTATGTGGTGCAGAACGGCGAAGTCGTGATCGTCGACGAATTCACGGGCCGCCTGATGGCGGGCCGCCGCTGGTCGGATGGCCTGCACCAGGCGGTCGAGGCCAAGGAACACGTCAAGATCCAGAGCGAGAACCAGACGCTCGCATCGATCACGTTCCAGAACTACTTCCGGATGTACGCCAAGCTGTCGGGCATGACCGGCACGGCCGACACCGAAGCGTACGAATTCAACGAGATCTACGGTCTCGAAACGGTCGTGATCCCGACCAACCGGCCGCCGAAGCGGATCGACAAGCAGGATCAGATCTACAAGAGCGCGAAGGAGCGCTACGACGCCGTCACGCGCGACATCCGCGATTGCTACGAGCGCGGTCAGCCGGTGCTGGTCGGCACCACCTCGATCGAAAACTCGGAGCTGCTCTCGCACCTGCTCAAGCAGGCCGGGCTGCCGCACGAAGTGCTGAACGCGAAGCAGCACGCGCGCGAAGCGGCGATCGTGGCCGAAGCGGGCCGCCCGAAGCGCATCACGATCGCCACCAACATGGCCGGTCGCGGTACCGACATCGTGCTCGGCGGCAACGTCGAGAAGCAGGCCTCGTTCATCGAAGCCGACGATTCGATCCCGGCCGAGGAAAAGGCCGCGCGCATCCAGAAGCTGCACGACGAGTGGGAATCGCTGCACGAGCAGGTCAAGGCGGCAGGCGGCCTGCACATCATCGGCACTGAACGCCACGAATCGCGCCGGATCGACAACCAGCTGCGCGGCCGTGCCGGCCGTCAGGGCGATCCGGGTTCGTCGCGTTTCTATCTGTCGCTCGACGATCCGCTGTTGCGCATCTTCGCCGGCGATCGCGTGCGCGCGATCATGGATCGTCTGAAGATGCCGGAAGGCGAGGCGATCGAGGCGGGCATCGTCACGCGTTCGATCGAATCGGCGCAGCGCAAGGTCGAAGCCCGCAACTTCGACGTTCGCAAGCAACTGCTCGAATACGACGACGTCTCGAACGACCAGCGCAAGGTGATCTACCAGCAGCGCAACGAACTGCTCGAGGCGAACGACATCGCCGAGACGATCGGCGCGATGCGTCACGGCGTGGTGGCCGAGATCGCGCACCAGTACGTGCCGGCCGGCAGCATCGAGGAGCAATGGGATCTGCCCGAGCTCGAGGAAGCGCTGCGCAACGATTGGGGCCTCGATCTGGCGATCCAGGAGATGGTCAACGAATCGCAGTCGATCAGCGCCGACGAGATCCTCGACGCGGTCGTCACGGCGGCCGACGAGCATTACGAAGCGAAGGTCGCGATGGTCGGCCGCGAAGCGTTCAGCTCGTTCGAGCGCTCGATCATGCTGCAGACGCTCGACCGCCTCTGGCGCGAGCATCTCGCCGCGCTCGATCACCTGCGTCAGGGCATCCATCTGCGCGGCTATGCGCAGAAGAACCCGAAGCAGGAATACAAGCGCGAAGCGTTCGAACTGTTCGCCGCGATGCTCGATGCCACCAAGCAGGAAGTCACGCGCATCGTCATGAACGTGCAGATCCAGTCGCCCGAGCAACTGGAAGAAGCGGCCGAGCAGATCGAGGAAGCGGGCGGCCAGCTCGTCGACCACGTCGAGTTTCGTCACGCCGATTTCAGCGACGCTGGCGCGGCCACGGCAGGCGCGGCGGTTGCGACGGCAGCGGCTGCCGATGCCACCGCGGGCCTCGTCGGCGACGCGATGGCCGGTGCGCAGCCGGTGGGCGACGTGCCGCGCGTGGGCCGCAACGACCCCTGCCCGTGCGGCAGCGGCAAGAAGTACAAGGCGTGCCACGGCAAACTGAGCTGATGCCGGTGGCGGGCGCGGCGGCGTGCGATCCATGCCGCCGGCGGTCGCCGGTTCGTCACTTGCGTATTGCAAGATGAATCCGCGGCGGCCCGCAGAGATGCGCGCCGCCGCTTCGTCCTAATAATCCAACAATGCCGGCAGGAGCCGGCATTGTCCTTTCGGCAGGTGAATCCATGGCTGTGAACTTCCCTTCGATCGATCCCGCGCAATTGCACCCCATCGCCGGCGTCACGCTCGGCTGGGCGGAAGCGAATATCCGCAAGCCGAACCGCAAGGACGTGCTCGTCATTTCCGTCGAGGAAGGCGCGACGGTGGCAGGCGTGTTCACCGAGAACCGCTTCTGCGCGGCGCCCGTGATCGTCTGCCGCGAGCACCTGGCGGGCGTGAGCGCCGGCGCGCCGGCGATTCGTGCGCTGGTCGTCAACACCGGCAACGCCAACGCCGGCACCGGCGAGCCCGGCCTCGCGGCCACCCGCGCAACGTGCGACGAACTGGCCCGCCTGGCCGGCCTGCAGCCGTCGCAGGTGCTGCCGTTCTCGACCGGCGTGATTCTCGAACCGCTGCCGGTCGACCGCCTGAAGGCCGGCTTGCCCGCCGCGCTGGCCAATCGCGCTGCCGCGAACTGGTTCGATGCCGCACAGGCCATCATGACCACCGACACGCTGCCGAAGGCCGCCTCGCGCCAGGTTGCGATCGACGGCCACACGGTCACGCTGACCGGCATCAGCAAGGGCGCCGGCATGATCAAGCCGAACATGGCGACCATGCTCGGCTTCCTCGCGTTCGACGCGACGGTCGCTCAGCCCGTGCTCGACCAGCTCGTGAAGGACGTGGCGAACCGCTCGTTCAACTGCATCACGATCGACGGCGACACCTCGACCAACGATTCCTTCATCCTGATCGCCTCGGGCAAGTCGAGCCTGCCGGCCATCGCGTCGACCGATTCGCCGGCCTACGCGGCGCTGCGCGAAGCCGTGACCGAAGTGGCCCAAACGCTCTCGCAGCTGATCGTGCGCGACGGCGAAGGCGCGACCAAGTTCATGACGGTGCAGGTCGAAGGCGGCAAGAATGTGGCCGAATGCCGCCAGATCGCCTATGCGATCGGCCATTCCCCGCTCGTCAAGACGGCGTTCTTCGCTTCGGATCCGAACCTGGGCCGGATTCTCGCGGCGATCGGCTACGCGGGCGTGGCCGATCTCGACGTGGGCAAGATCGACCTGTACCTCGACGACGTGCTGGTCGCCAAGGCCGGCGGCCGCAACCCCGAGTATCAGGAAGCGGACGGCCAGCGCGTCATGAAGCAGAGCGAGATCACGATCCGCGTGCTGCTCGGCCGCGGCGACGCGGCGGCGACGATCTGGACCTGCGATCTCTCGCACGACTACGTCAGCATCAACGCCGACTACCGCTCCTGATCGGTTCCCACCGGCCGTGCGGCGTGCCACCACCGGTGCGCCGCTCTCCTGAATTTCCGGATTCCCAGACAGATGGACAAGCTCGAACAGTTTCTCGACCGCGCCGAAGCGCTGCTCGGCCGCTTTGAAGCCCTGCTGCCGCCGGCGCCCGCCGACATCGATTGGACCGCGGCGAACGCGTTCCGCTGGCGCAAGCGCCAGGGCCGCGGTTACTTGCAGGCGGTGCCCGCCATTTCGCAGATTTCGCTTGGCGATCTGCACAACATCGATCGCCAGAAAGCGCTGATCGAGCAGAACACACGCCAGTTCGTGCAAAAGCGCCCGGCCAACAACGTGCTGCTGACGGGCGCGCGCGGCACCGGCAAATCCTCGCTGATCAAGGCCTGCCTCAACGAATTCGCGGCCGACGGCCTGAGGCTCATCGAAGTCGACAAGGACGATCTGCACGATCTCGGCGACATCGTCGACCTGATCTCGGCACGGCCCGAGCGCTTCATCGTGTTCTGCGACGATCTCTCGTTCGAAGACGGCGAATCGGGCTACAAGGCGCTCAAGGTCGCGCTCGACGGCTCGATCTCGGCGCAATCCGACAACGTGCTGATCTACGCCACGTCGAATCGCCGGCACCTGCTGCCTGAGTACATGAGCGACAACGAGTCGTACAAGCACCTGCCGGACGGCGAAATTCATCCGGGCGAAGTGGTGGAGGAGAAGATCTCGCTGTCCGAGCGTTTCGGCCTGTGGGTCAGCTTCTATCCGTTCAAGCAGGACGACTATCTGGCGATCGTCGGCCACTGGCTGCGCCATTTCGGCTGCGGCGAAGCGGACATCGAAGCGGCGCGCGGCGATGCGCTGGTGTGGGCGCTCGAACGCGGTTCCCGCTCGGGCCGGGTGGCGTGGCAGTTCGCGCGCGACCGTTCGGGCCGCCAGGAGACGGCATGAGCACGGCAGCCGAAGGCGGCGCGGCGCCGCGCAAGGTCACGGAAGTGGCCGTCGGCGTGCTGGTGCAGCCCGACGGCCGCTATTTGCTCGCGCAGCGTCCGGCCGGCAAGCCCTACGAGGGGTATTGGGAGTTTCCGGGCGGCAAGCTCGAAGCCGGCGAAAGCGTCGAAGCCGCGCTCGCGCGCGAACTGCACGAGGAACTCGGCATTCACGTGACGGCCTGCCATCGCTGGCACACGCTCGAACACGATTACCCGCACGCCTATGTGCGGCTGTTCTTCTGCAAGGTGACGGGCTGGGATGGCGAGCCGCACAGCCGCGAAGGGCAGGCGTTCGTCTGGCAGCAACTGCCGGTCGAGGTCGCGCCGCTGTTGCCGGCGGCGCTGCCGGTGCTCGACTTGCTGGCCAAGGAAGCCGGCGCGCGTTGAGCGATCAGTCGTGACGGCCGTTGCGGCCGTCCGGCTCGTCTTCCGACGACGGTTCGTCGGTGCTGCCGATCCGATAGCGCTCGGCCGCCCAGGCGCCGAGATCCATCTGCTTGCAACGGGCCGAGCAAAACGGGCGGAAGGTGCTTTCCGGAACCCAGCGGACAGGCTTGCCGCAGGCCGGGCATTTGACGACGGTAGTCACGATTTCAGAGATTGCAGAGCGTCAACTGGAACGGCACGTCGATATCGACCGCGCGCGGCCGGACGTCGCCATCCTGGACGGTGAAGCGCACCCACAGCATGTACTTGTTGGCGCTGGCTTCGGGGATCACATGGAGTTCGGGCGGCACGCGCACCTGCATGAGCTGGTAACTGCGCCCCGACAGCATCTGCTGGTAACTGCCCTGCATCGCCATCACTTTCGACGCCTGGCCCGATTCGCGCGCCAGACGCAGCACGATCGTCGCCGCATCGCGCAGCGGCAGCATCGGCATTGCCCACTTCGTGATGTCCTGGCGCCGCTGTTCGGCGGGCCATTGCTGCCACGCATAGTAGGACGGCAGATCGAACTTGCAGGTGCCGCCCGGGATGACGGCGCGGCTGCGGATGCTGCTGAGCCATTCGTTGTCGAGCAGATGCTGGCCGGTCTTGCCCTGCATCTGGCTCAGGTTCGCGAGCGTCTGCTCGATTTCGCCGAGCACGGCCTCGAGCGCGTTCTGCTCGATGCCGGGATTGCCGCGGAACGGCGCGAGCGTTTGCCGCTGGCGCTCCAGTTCCTTCATCAGATCCGATTTGAGATCCGCCCGGCCCGCGACTTCCGCGATTTCGAACAGCGTCGTGAGCGCAACGTGATGTTCCCTCGGATCTTCCTGCGCGAGAAAGAACGTCAGGCGCTCGAACAGATCTTCGAGGCGCAGCAACGTGCGGATGCGTTCGTTGAACGGATACTCGTAAAGAATCAAGCGCGCTCGCCTAGGTTGGGACAAATGGACCGGAATTGCCGCCCATTCTAATGCCCACTGTCAGGTGTCGCAATCGCGCCATTTTGACCTTGCTTGCGCGTGCTCCAGCACGGTGCGCGCAAGTGCGAATGCTCAGGACTTCGATGCAGCGAGTGCGAGATAGCGGGCGTGCAGCGCATCGATGCGGGCGTCGAGCGCGGCATCGGGGGCCTGCTCGTTGACGATCACGTCGTCGGCCGCCGCGAGGCGCGCCTCGCGCGTGGCCTGACGCGCGACGATCGCCTCGACCTGTTCGCGCGCGAAGCCGTTACGCTGCATGACGCGCGCGATCTGCGTTTCCACCTCGCAATCGATCGCGAGCACACGATCGACGCGGCTGCGCCAGCTTCCCGATTCGACCAGCAGCGGCACCACGAAGATCACGTAGGCGCCGGTTGCCAGCGCGGCCTCGCGCTCGGTTTCGGCGCGGATCAGCGGATGCGTGATGGCTTCGAGGCGCTTGCGCGCGGTGTCGTCGCCGAACACGAGCGTGCGCATGCGGGCGCGGTCGAGCGAGCCGTCGGCCGCCACGAACTCGCTGCCGAAGGCTGCCGCGATCGGCGCCATGGCGGCGCCGCCCGGCGCCGTGACGCGATGGGCGATGGCGTCGGTGTCCACCAGCGTGGCGCCGCGCTCGCCGAAGCGGTTCGCCACCGTGGTCTTGCCGCTGCCGATTCCGCCCGTCAATCCAACCGAGAACATGGGGTCAGCCTCCCAGCGCCAGGTAGAAGGGCGTGCCGTGCAGCAGCGTGACGATGCCGCCGAGCGCGAGGAACGGGCCGAACGGCAGCGGCTCCTCGTAGCGCATGCGACCGCGCCACATGGCCAGCAGCCCGACCGCGGCGCCGCTCAGCGCCGCGATCAGCAGCACCTGCGGCAGCGCAATCCAGCCGAGCCACGCGCCGAGCGCGGCCAGCAGCTTCAGATCGCCGTAACCAATGCCTTCGATGCCGCGCAGCAGCTTGAACAGCCAGAACACGCACCAGAGGAACAGATAACCGGCAATCGCGCCGATCACCGCTTCGCGCAGATCGACGAAGTTGCCCGACAGGTTGACGATCAGGCCGGCCCACAACAGCGGCAGCGTCATCGAGTCGGGTAGATAGCCCGTTTTCATGTCGATCAGGCTCATGGCCAGCAGCGTCGCGCACAGGGCGAACGCGGCCAGCGCGGCCGGCGCCGGGCCGAACACGTGGAGCGACGCGGCCGCGAGCAGGCCCGAACCGAGCTCGACGAGCGGATAGCGCAGGCCGATCGGCGTGCGGCATCGAGCACAGCGCCCGCGCAGGGCGAGATAGCTGAACACCGGCACGTTTTCCCAGGCGCGCAGAACATGGCCGCAATGCGGGCAGGCGCTGCGCGGCGCCCAGAGGTCGTAGCGCGGCGGCAGCCCGTCGTCGGGGGCGGCATCGGCATCGGCCCCGGTCGCCTGCGCGAGTTCGGCTTGCCAGGCGCGCTGCATCATGACCGGCAGCCGGTGCGCGACGACGTTCAGGAAGCTGCCGACCACCAGGCCGATCACGACCGCGAACGCGTAGCGAGCAGCTGCCGGCAGCGCGGCGAACGCAAGCCAGGGATCGGACAGGGCGAGGAGCGAGTTCATCGAAGCCGGGGAAATCGAGAGCGGGATCGGGAGCGATGCTACACCACCACGTTGCCGAGCTGGATGATCGGCAGATACATGGCCACCACGAGTGCACCGACCAGCCCGCCGAGCACGATCACCACGAGCGGCTCGCAGAGGCTGGTCAGCGTGCCGATTCGCTCGTCGACCTGCCGTTCGCAGAGCGCGGCGATATCGGCCAGCATGGCGTCGAGCGTGCCCGATTCCTCGGCCACGGCGATCGGCTCGACCACGTCGGCCGGGAAGCAGTTGGCCGCGCGCATCGCCGCCGCGAGCCGTTCGCCGCGGAGCAGCCGCGTGGCGATCGCCGGCGTGGCGCGGTCGAACACGGGGTTGCCGGTGGCGTGCGCGAGCGAATCGAACGCGTCGGCCAGCGGCGTGCCCGCGTGCAGCAGCGTGCCGAGCGTGCGGCTCCAGCGCGCTGCCGCAAGCGTGCGCAGCAAGGCGCCGGCCAGCGGCAGGCGCAATGCGGCGCGGCCGGCGGCAAGCTGCGCAGCGGGCGAACGGCGCAACAGCATGCCGACCGCGGCGACAGCCGCCGCGCCGGCAAGCGTGGCCGGTGGCCCGTAGCGGGCTGCGCCATCGGACAGTGTGAGCACGAAGCGGGTGGGCGCAGGCAGCGCCGCACCGAACCCCTCGAAAACCTGCGCGAAGGTCGGCACGACCCAGACGAGCAACGCTGCCGTAATCGCCAGAGCGAAGGCGAGCACGGCGGCCGGGTAGGCCAGCGCCGAATGCACCCGTGCGCGAACGGTGGCGGCGTGCTCGCGATCGTCGGCGAGGCGCATGAGCAAGGCGGCGAGCTGGCCCGACGCTTCGCCGACCGCAATCAGTTGCCGGAACATCGGGTCGAACTGGCGCGGATAGCGGCGCATGGCTTCCGACAGATCGCTGCCGGCGACGATCGCACGGGCCAACCCGGCCGCGATGCGTGCGATGTCGCGCCGGCCGCCGGGTTCGGCGAGCAGGTCGAGTGCGGGCGCGAGCGGCAAGCCCGCGCGCAGCAAGCCGCCGAGTTGGCGTGTCAGGCGTGTGATGTCGCGTGCCCGCGCAGCCGGTGCGCGGGCCGCGCCGCGATCGGCGAGATCGAGCACGGTGAAGCCGCTGCGATGCAATTGCCGGCGTGCCGCGGCGCTGTCGACGGCGATCAGCGTGCCATGGCGGCGCGCACCGTCGCGCGTGAGACCGGCCCAGCGGAATCGCCGTTCGTCCACCGGCGGCGTGCTCATCCGGCGTCCGTGGCGGCCAGCGCCTCGTCGCGGCTGGTGGTGCCGTCGTACACGCGGGCCAGCGCGGCTTCGCGCAAGGTTCGCATGCCGTCGGCCCGCGCCTGCCGGGCGAGCGCATTGGCGCCGCTGCGCGCCACGATCGCCTCGCGCAGCGCGTCGGAGATGCGCATCACCTGATGGATGCCGATCCGGCCGCGATAACCGATGCCGTGGCAGGCGTCGCAGCCGATGGCGTCGAAGGGCCGCCAGCCGTTGTCGAGCCGCGCCGGATCGAGGCCCGCGCTGGCTAGCGCGGCGCGGGTTGCGCGCGAAGGCTGGCGGCATGCGCCGCAGAGCCGCCGCACGAGCCGCTGGGCCGTGACCACGCGCAGCGCCGCCGCGATGTGATACGGCGCGACGCCGATATCGAGCAGGCGGGCGATCGCGCCCGGCGCATCGTTGGTGTGCAGTGTCGACAGCACCAGGTGCCCGGTTTGCGCGGCCTTCAGCGCGACATCGGCGGTTTCCGCGTCGCGGATCTCGCCGACCATGATGACGTCGGGATCCTGTCGCAGGAATGCGCGCAATGCGACGGCGAAGTTCAGCCCGGCCTTGTCGCGGACGCTGACCTGGTTGAGGCCGTCGAGCTGCAGTTCGGCCGGATCCTCGATGGTGCAGAGGTTGCGCGAGGCGAGGTTGAGCCGTTGCAGGCAGCAATAGAGCGTGACTGTCTTGCCGCTGCCGGTGGGGCCGGTGACGAGCGCGAGCCCATGCGGGGCGGCGATCGCCGCATCGAGTTCGGCAGCCTGCTGCGGATCGAAGCCCAGTGCCGGCAGCGACAGATCGGCCGGCAGCGTGTCGAGCCGACGCAGCACGAGTTTTTCGCCATGGAGGGTCGGCAGCGAACTGACGCGGTAGTCGCCGGTTTGTCCTGGCGCGAGCGTCAGGCGCAGCCGTCCGTCTTGCGGCACGCGGCGCTCGGCGATGTCCATCCGCGCCAGCACCTTCAGCCGCGTGACGACGCCGTCGCGCAGGTGGGCAGGCGGCGCCGCGAGCGCATGCAGCGCGCCGTCGATCCGCAGGCGCACGCGCCAGCCACGCTCGGCTGGCTCGATATGGATATCGGAGGCGTCGCGCGCGGCGGCTGCTTGCAGTATTTCGTTGACGAGGGCGACGACGGGCGCGTCGCCGGCAGACACCGGCGGCGCGAGCCGCGCGGTGTCGGGGGAATGGGGCGTGGACATCGGAAACCGGCCTCGCGGCCGCCTCGGGAATCGCGACGAAACGATCATCGCGCGGGCGGCGGCGTACCGGTAGTCGGCCGAACGGCCAATGGCGCCGGCGTTTCGGCTTCGCTAGGATCGGGGCATGTCGGAGTTCAGCGCAGCAGCCCGCGGGCTGCGCGCGCGGTGCGCGGCTTGAACAGTTTGACGGTGCGCACCGCCTGGTCGTCGCTGCGCATGACTTCGAGCATCACGTCGCCGATCTTCATGCATACGTCGCCTTCGGGAATTTCCTCGAGGATTTCGAGGATCAGCCCGTTCAGCGTCTTCGGCCCCCGGGTCGGCAGGCTCAGATGCAGCCAGCGGTTCAGTTCGCGCAGCGGGATGCCGCCCGACACGATGCATTCGCCGCTCGCGTTCCAGCCGCCGCGCGAGCCGCTGCCGTTCGGCGTCGAGGTGGTGAATTCGCCGATCAGCTCTTCGATGATGTCCTCGGGCGTCATGAGGCCTTCGAGCTCGCCGTATTCGTTGACCACCAGTGCGGTGCGCTGGCGGCTCTCCTGGAAATACTGCAGTTGCTGGAATACAGGCGTGCCCGACGGCACGTAATACGGTTCGGCCAGCAGCCGGCGCAGCGTGTCGCGGTCGAGCTCCTGATTGCGCAGTGCCGCCAGCGTCTTGCGCACGTGCAGCACGCCGAGCACCTGATCGATGTCGCCCTGATAGACGATCAGGCGGTTGTGATAGCAGGTTTCGATCTGATGGAGGATGTCGTCGAGCGGGGCGTCGAAGTTCAGCGATTCGATCTGGCGGCGCGGAATCATCACGTCGTCGACGGTGATGTTTTCCAGGTCGAACAGGTTCAGCAGGATGCTGCGGTGCTTGGTGGGCATGAAGCTGCCCGATTCGAGCACGATCGAGCGCAGTTCCTCGATCGAAAAGCGCTGGTCGCGGCCGCCCTTGGTGTTGATGCGCAGGAGGCCGAGCGTGCCGTTCGCGAGCCGGTTGACGAACCAGATCACCGGCTTCATCACGCGCATCAGCGGCGCGATCAGCAGGCTGGCCGGCAGGGCGATGCGTTCGGGGTAGGTCGCGCCGACGATCTTCGGCGTGATTTCCGCGAACACGATGATCAGGAACGCCACGATGCCGGTCGCGATCGACAGCACCAGGTTGTCGTGACCGAACGTGCGCAGCGCGATCGAGGTGGTCAGAACCGGAATGATCGTGTTGAACAGGTTGTTGCCGATCAGAATCACGCTCAGCAACTGATCGGTGCGCGTCAGCAGCCGTTGCGTGGTTTTCGCGCCGAGCGCGTTCTGGTTGGCAAGCAGCTTCAGCCGGTGGCGGTTGAGCGCCATCATGGCCGTTTCAGAAATCGAGAAGAAGCTGGAGCAGAGAAGCAGGACAAAGACGGCGCAGATTTGCGCCCATAAGGGAATGTGGTCCACGCGGATCGGGAACGGTGAGGGTCAGGGATGAGGTGACTATAGCAGAGGGCCGCCCGGCGATCGTGACACGGCCGCAGCGTGGCCCGTGGCGGTGCTTGGCGGGGAAGGACGACGAAACAGACAAAAACGGGCAAAAAAAAACCGCGTACGAATACGCGGTTTTTTCAAAATTCTGGTCGGGGTGAGAGGATTCGAACCTCCGGCCTCTACGTCCCGAACGTAGCGCTCTACCAGGCTAAGCTACACCCCGAATTGGACTCTTCTGCTACTTCAGTCTCGTTCAAGACTTCCGTGTCGTCGAGTAAGAACATAATTCTAGCAGCGAGTTTTTGAAAATGGAAGAGGGAAATGAAAAAATTGCGTCGGCGGCTGCTTGAGCTTCCTGGCGAGCACACTCGAGCGTGTGATCGAGGGCGCCCGAACGCGTGATCGCGTCGAAGATCGTGTCGAACCGATCGGTGCCGCCTTGTTCGATGGCCTCGCGTGCGAGCGTCTGCTGTTCGGGCGTGCCATGTTCGAGCAGATGGATCAGCGGCAGCGTCGGCTTGCCTTCGCGCAGATCGTCGCCGGCATTCTTGCCCATCGATTCGGCCGTGCCGGCGTAGTCGAGCCAGTCGTCCATGATCTGGAACGCGGTGCCGATGCGGCGGCCGTATTCGGCGGCAGCGGCTTCGACCGTTGCGTCGGCGCCGGCCAGCACGGCGCCCAGACGTGCGGACGCCTCGAACAGCTTCGCCGTTTTATAGCGGATCACCTGCATGTAGCGCGATTCGTCCACATCGGCGTCGTGCATGTTCAGCAACTGCAGCACTTCGCCTTCCGAGATGATCGTGGTGGCTTCCGACAGGATTTCCATCACGCGCATCTTGCCCACGCCGACCATCATCTCGAACGAGCGGGAATAGAGATAGTCGCCGACCAGCACGCTCGCGGCATTGCCGAACAGTGCGTTGGCCGTCTTTCGGCCGCGCCGCAACTCCGATTCGTCGACGACGTCGTCGTGCAGCAGCGTGGCCGTGTGGATGAACTCGACGACCGCGGCCAGCGTGTGGCGATGGCTGGAGCTGTCGCCCAGCGCACCCGCGACGAGCAGCAGCAACGCCGGACGCAGCCGCTTGCCGCCCGCGCCGATGATGTATTCGGCGATCTGGTTGATCAACAGCACGTCGGACGACAGGCTCTGCCGGATGACGCGGTTGACCTGCTCCATATCGTCGGTGATCGGAGCCAGCAATTGGGCGGCGCTCAAGGAAGGGGAGGCAGTGGACGACATGATCATGGAATTGGGTAGTGCGCCGGATTATAAGGCGATTCCGGGCATCGCCGGGCCGTAGCCTGCCGGACGGCCGGGTTTGCGTCGCGTAGGTCGCGTCCTGACGCGCGGCGGCGGGGCGATCCGGTGCGAATTCCGCCCGCCGTTTTGCGCGGCTGGCGCCCGATGCCGCGCGGGGCAAGGGCTTCGCAAGGGCCATATCGCCGGGCGCGCCGCGCGTTGGCCGGCATGCGCGGAAGGTTGCGATTGGCTTTGACCTATCTCCTAACTCTCTGTATAATCACGCGTTTTCCACGCGCGGTGCGTGGGGAAACAGATCTAGAGTGAGGTTTGCAATGTACGCGGTCATAAAAACCGGTGGCAAGCAGTATAAGGTTGCTGTCGGCGAAAAACTGAAAGTAGAACAGATACCGGCAGACATTGACGCAGAAATCACGCTCGACCAGGTTCTCGCAGTGGGCGAAGGCGAATCGATTCAGTTCGGTACGCCGCTGGTCAGTGGGGCTTCCGTCAAGGCTACCGTTGTGTCGCACGGTCGTCATGCCAAGGTCACCATCTTCAAGATGCGTCGCCGGAAGCACTACCAAAAGCACGGCGGCCACCGCCAGAACTACACCGAACTGCGCATCGACGCGATCAACGCGTAAGCGCTACGGTAAAGGAGCTATCAAATGGCACACAAAAAGGCAGGGGGTTCCTCCCGCAACGGCCGCGACTCCGAATCGAAGCGCCTCGGCGTGAAGGTTTACGGCGGTCAGGCCATCAATGCCGGCGGCATCATCGTTCGTCAGCGCGGCACGCGCATGCACCCGGGTGAAAACGTCGGTATCGGCAAGGACCACACGCTGTTCGCGCTGGTCGACGGCCACGTTCGCTTCGCGACGAAGGGTGCGGATCGCAAGCATCTGGTGATCGTCGACCCGGCTGCTGCGTAAGTTTTCGCCGGTTCGGGCTTCATCGCCACAAAGGCCCCGCTGAAAACGCGGGGCCTTTTTCATTTGCGCGACGCCGCGCGTCCGGCCGGGTCGGCCCGACCTGGCCGAATGGCCGATTGGTCAAGCGCGGCGGCTCGCGGCACAATATTGGTTCAAATTCTGGGCGGAGCAACGGATGAAGTTCATTGACGAAGCGCGAATCGAAGTCATCGCCGGGGACGGAGGTGACGGCAGCGCGTCGATGCGCCGCGAGAAGTTCGTTCCGTTCGGCGGGCCGGACGGCGGCGACGGCGGCCGCGGCGGCAGCGTGTATGCGGTGGCCGACCGCAACATCAACACGCTGATCGACTATCGATTCTCGAAAAAACACCTGGCGCGCAACGGCGAAAACGGCCGCGGCTCGGATTGCTACGGCAAGGGCGGCGACGACATCACGCTGCGTATGCCGGTCGGCACCATCATCACCGACATGGATACCGGCGAACTGATCGCCGACCTGACCGAGCACGAGCAAAAGGTTCAGGTCGCGGAAGGCGGCGCCGGCGGCCTCGGCAACCTGCACTTCAAGTCGAGCACGAACCGTGCGCCGCGTCAGAAGACGGACGGCAAGCCCGGCGAGCGCCGCATGGTGAAGCTCGAATTGAAGGTGCTGGCCGACGTCGGCCTGCTCGGCATGCCGAATGCGGGCAAGTCCACGTTCATTGCGTCGGTGTCGAACGCCAAGCCGAAGATCGCCGACTACCCGTTCACCACGCTCGCGCCGAATCTCGGCGTGGTGCGCGTCGGTCCGAGCAAGAGCTTCGTGATCGCCGACATCCCGGGGCTGATCGAAGGCGCCGCCGAAGGCGCGGGCCTGGGTCACCAGTTCCTGCGCCACCTGCAGCGCACCGGCGTGTTGCTGCATCTGGTCGATCTCGCACCGTTCGACGAAAACGTCGATCCGGTGGCCGAGGCGAAGGCGATCGTCGGCGAGTTGCGCAAGTACGACGAATCGCTCTACGAAAAGCAGCGCTGGCTCGTGTTGAACAAACTCGACATGGTGCCGGAAGACGAGCGCGCCGAGCGCGTCGCCGATTTCATCAGCCGTTTCGGCTGGGAAGGCCCGGTGTTCGAGATCTCCGCGCTGACGGGGCAGGGTTGCGAAAACCTGATCTACGCGGTGTACGACTACGTGTCGGCGCACTCGGATGCCCATCGCGCGGCCGAAGCCGAGGATCTGGCCGCCGATGTGCGGTTCCGCGAAGCGCCGGGCGGCAAGCCTGCGTCGGCGGAGCCGGATGCCGAGCAGGCCGGCGAGTAATCGATGGAAGGGGCGGCTCAGGCCGCCAGCCGATGCGCGGCGGGCTGCTCCGGCCGTCGCGCTCCGATTGAATTGCGCTTCACTACAGGAGCCGCGCACGATGCGTTCGATCATCGCCGATTCGAAGCGATTGGTTGTGAAGGTGGGTTCCAGTCTCGTCACCAACGACGGTCGCGGGCTCGATCATGCCGCGATCGGCCGCTGGGCCGCGCAGATCGCGGCATTGCGCGAGATCGGCAAGGAGGTCGTGCTGGTCAGCTCCGGCGCGATCGCCGAGGGCATGCAGCGGCTCGGCTGGAGCAAGCGTCCGCGTGAAATCGACGAATTGCAGGCCGCTGCCGCGGTTGGCCAGATGGGGCTGGCGCAGGTCTACGAAAGCCGTTTTGGCGAACATGGCATCCGTACCGCGCAAATTCTGCTGACCCACGCCGATCTGGCGGATCGCGAGCGCTATCTGAATGCGCGCTCGACGCTGCTCACGCTGCTGCGTCTGGGTGTGGTGCCGATCATCAACGAGAACGACACGGTCGTCACCGACGAAATCAAGTTCGGCGACAACGATACGCTCGGCGCGCTCGTCGCGAACCTGATCGAAGGCGACGCATTGGTGATCCTCACCGATCAATCGGGCCTGTTCACGGCCGATCCGCGCAAGGATCCAAATGCCACGCTGGTGCAGGAAGCCGATGCCGGCGCGCCCAATCTCGAGGCGATGGCCGGCGGCGCGGGGTCGAGCCTGGGACGCGGCGGCATGTTGACCAAGATCCTGGCGGCGAAGCGTGCCGCGCACAGCGGCGCGAACACCGTGATCGCAAGCGGCCGCGAAACCGACGTGCTGGTGCGGCTCGCGGCGGGCGAAGCGATCGGCACGCAGTTGATCGCGCGCACCGCGCGCATGGCGGCGCGCAAGCAATGGATGGCCGATCATCTGCAGGTGCGCGGCCACGTCGTCATCGACGCGGGCGCGGTCGAGAAACTGACGGCCGGCGGCAAGAGCCTGCTGCCGATCGGCATCGTCAATGTGCAGGGCGTGTTCGCGCGCGGCGAGGTGATCGCCTGCGTCAACGACGCCGGCCGCGAGATCGCACGCGGGCTGACCAACTACAGCAGCGCGGAAACCAAGCTGATTCAGCGCAAGCCGAGCAGCGAGATCGAAACCGTGCTCGGCTACATGCTCGAGCCGGAACTGATCCATCGCGACAACCTCGTGCTGATCTGAAACATGCCGGGTTCGCCGGCCCGATCAAAAACAAAAGCCCGCTGCTGCGGGCTTGTGTTTTTTCGGCTTCCCGGCGATGGCGCGGGCGCGCCATCCGGGGTTGGCGCTCAGCGAACCTGCTGGCTCAGGATCGTGCGATGCGCGTGCAGGTTCTCGAGGATGCCCTTGGTCGTCGTGGCCGGCATCTTGTTCGAGCAGAAGTAGTCCTGATAGAGCGCGGCGCGATAGGCGTTCAGGTTGCCGTTCTCGATGCGCGTCCAGTCGGTTTCGACGGTGCGGTCCCAGCCGTTGTGGTCGGCGTTCAGTGCCGCGTACTGGCGCCATTCGTAGGTGTCGCAGCGGATCGCTTCGTAGGTCACGTTGCGCGCGCCGGCCGGGCTCGTGATGACCGACGTGTAGCGGACGATGCCGTCGGTGCCGACGGTCAGCGATTTGTCGTCGACGGAGAACTGCAGCGGCGTGTTCTGCGAGACTTCGAACGGAATCAGGTTCGAGGCTTGCGGCAGCGGCGGGAGCGTGTCGACCTTATTTTCCTGCCAGGTCGGATGACGGTCGAGCAGATAGACGAACGTGCTGTCGTCCTTGTTGGACGGCTGGCTTTGCGTTTTGGAGTGAGCACAGCCGGCCAGCACGGCGACCGCAGCCAGCGATGCCGCGGCGAGAGCGAACGATTTCAAATTGCACACCTCGAAAAAAGGGCGCGGCAACCGCTGCCGCGCCCGTACATGCTTCATGGTATTCCCGGTCGGCGGGATCAGTCGCGCAGCAGGAAACGAACCGGAGGCTCATCGAGCACGCTAGCGCCCGGTTCGACTTCGGAACAGACCTGCGATGCGTCGATCGGCTGAACGCCGATCATGCGCGGATAACGCGTGGGCCGCACCGCGGCGCGCGTTTTGTTGCCGTCGAGCCGCTGCGCCGGCCGGCGCAGGAAACGCGACAATTCCGTCAACGCCAACTGATAGACATCCCGCTTGAACTCGATCACTGCGTCAAGCGGCACCCAGTACTCGTTCCAGCGCCAGGCATCGAACTCCGGGTGGTCGGTTGCGCGCAAGCAAATGTCGCAATCGCGTCCGACCATCCGCAGCAGAAACCAGATCTGCTTTTGTCCGCGATAATGCCCGCGGACTTCGCGCTTGATGAACTTGTCAGGCACCTCGTAACGCAACCAGTCGCGTGTGCGGCCGATGATCTTGACGTGCTCCGGAAGCAGGCCCGTCTCCTCGTGCAATTCCCTGAACATGGCCTGCATCGGGGTCTCACCATACTTGATGCCCCCTTGCGGGAATTGCCAGGAATGCTCACGAAGCCGTTTGCCCCAAAACACCTCATTGCGCGCGTTCAAGAGGATGATGCCGACGTTCGGGCGAAAGCCTTCACGATCCAGCATACAACCACCTTCGAATCCTTTAAAATTGCTTTGATTATAAACAGATAACGGGCGCCGCGCACCGCATGAACCGAATCTCGGCAAGGTGCGTCAGCTACACTGTCCCCGATTCGTCTGCTACGTCATTTGCGCCGCGATCGCCTCGTTGCGACCCGTCGCGCGTAGTCATCCACCCCTTTTCGCCTTTTCTGGCGGCCCCCGTTGGGCCGTCGTTTCTGGAACTGTCCGCATGAAAGCCTCCCGTTTCTTTATCGGCACCCTGAAGGAAGCTCCCGCCGACGCCGAGATCGTCAGCCATAAACTGATGGTGCGCGCCGGCATGATTCGCCGCGTCGCCGGCGGTATCTACAACTATCTGCCGGTCGGCCTGCGCTCGATTCGCAAGGTCGAGGCGATCGTGCGCGAGGAGATGAACCGGGCAGGCGCGATCGAACTGCTGATGCCGGCCGTGCAGCCGGCCGAGCTCTGGCAGGAATCGGGCCGCTGGGTGCAGTACGGCCCCGAGCTGCTGCGCTTCAAGGATCGCAAGGACAACGACTTCGTGATCGGGCCGACGCACGAGGAAGTCATCACCGACATCGCGCGCGCGCAGATCAAGAGCTATCGTCAGATGCCGGTGAATTTCTACCAGATCCAGACCAAGTTTCGCGACGAGATCCGCCCGCGCTTCGGCGTGATGCGCGGCCGCGAATTCATCATGAAGGACGCCTATTCGTTCGACAAGGATCAGGCCGGCCTCAAGGAGTCGTACCGCAAGATGTACGAGGCCTACGTGCGCGTGTTCACGCGCATCGGCCTCGAATTCCGCGCGGTCGCGGCCGACAACGGCTCGATCGGCGGCAGCGGCTCGCATGAATTCCACGTGATCGCCGACACCGGCGAAGATGCGATCGCCTACTGCCCGACCTCCGATTTCGCGGCGAACGTCGAGGCGGCCGAAGCGCTGCCGCTGATCGCCAGCCGCGCCGCGCCGGCCGAAGCGCTCGCCAAGGTCGCCACGCCGGGCAAGGCGAAGTGCGAGGCGGTGGCCGAGCTGCTGAACATCCCGCTCGAACGCACCATCAAGTCGATCATCGTCGCCACCGAGAACGAAGGCGCCGAGCCGACCATCTGGTTGCTGATGCTGCGCGGCGATCACGAACTGAACGAGATCAAGGCGTCGAAGCAGCCGGGCCTCGCGGGCTACCGCATGGCGACCGAAGCCGAAATCGTCGAATGGTTCGGCACGCCGCCGGGCTACCTCGGCCCGATCGGCACGAAGAAGCCGGTCAAGGTGATCGCCGATCGCACCGTCGCGAACATGAGCGATTTCGTGGTGGGCGCCAACGAAGTGGATTACCACATCGCCGGCGTGAACTGGGGCCGCGACCTGCCCGAGCCGGTCGTCGCCGACCTGCGCAACGTCAAGAAGGGCGACGCGTCGCCGGACGGCAAGGGCGTGCTCGACATCTGCCGCGGCATCGAAGTCGGCCACGTGTTCCAACTCGGCACCAAGTACTCGAAGGCGCTCGGCTCGACGTTCCTCGATGAAAACGGCAAGCCGCAGCCGATGGAAATGGGCTGCTACGGGATCGGCGTCACGCGGATCCTCGGCGCCGCGATCGAACAGAACTTCGACGACAAGGGCATCATCTGGCCCGAATCGATCGCCCCGTTCGAAGTCGTGCTGTGCCCGATGGGCTACGACCGCAGCGAAGCGGTGCGCGAAGCGGCCGATACGCTGTACGCGGATCTGCTCGCGGCCGGCATCGACGCGATCCTCGACGATCGCGGCGAGCGTCCGGGCGTGATGTTCGCCGATTGGGAACTGATCGGCGTGCCGCACCGCCTCGTGATCGGCGATCGCGGCCTGAAGGACGGCAAGATCGAGTATCAGGGCCGCCGCGATGCCGAGGCGACGCTGCTGCCGGTGCAGGGCGCGGCGCTGACGGTGATCGAGAAGGTGCGCGAAGCGCTCGCGCGCTGAGCGCGGGCCGGCGGGAAGGGCGCCTCGGTGCGCCGTTCCCGGCAGGCGCCAATGAAAAACGGCTCGCGCTTTGGTGGCGCGAGCCGTTTTGTTTGGTACGGAGACGCCGCGCGTGTGGCGTCAGACTTCGGCGGTCAGCGCGCGGATCGTCGGCAGGTTGCGCCAGTAGCCCTTGGCATCCATGCCGCAGCCGAACACGTAACGATCCGGCACCGAAAAACCGCAGAAATCCGGATGCAGCGGCTTGTCCTTGGCGAGCGTCTTTTCGCACAGCACGGCGGACAGGAAGCGCTTCGCGCCCATGTCGAGAATCCGGTCGCGGATCGCGGCCATCGTCTCGCCTTCGTCGAGGATGTCGTCGAGCACGATCACGATGCGATCCTTCACCGATTCGCGCGGCGCCACGCGCCAGTGCATTTCCGGGCTGCCCTGCGTGGTGTTCCGGTAGCGCGTCAGGTGGATGTAATCGAATTCGAGCGGGAAATCGAGGTGCGGCAGCAGCATGCCGGTGAACACGGCCGCGCCGCCCATCACCGACAGCACGAGCGGGAACGCGTCGCCGATTTCGTCGCGGATCGCGGTGGCCATCCGCACGATCGAGGCGTTGACCTCCTCGGCGGAGACGATCTGTTCGGAGTGCTGGAATATCTGGAGGGCTTCTTCGCGGTTCATGGGTTCTGACGTGCGATCGGATCAATCGGAAACGGCCCGCGAACGAGCCGGCGGACGATGCGTGAGTAGGATATACCGCGCATCGCGCCGCGTGGGGCGCGGCAAAATTCCATGCGGCGCCGCGGCTTAACGCAGGCCCGGCATCATGCCCTTCAGGCCGCGCATCATCTTCTGCATGTTGCCGCCCTTCAGCTTCTTCATCATCGTGCGCATCTGGTCGTACTGATTCAGCATGCGGTTGACTTCCTGTACCGGCACGCCCGCGCCGGCCGCGATGCGGCGCTTGCGGGTGGCCTTGATCAGTTCGGGCTTGGCGCGCTCGGCCGGCGTCATCGAGTTGATGATGCCTTCCATGCGGCGGATCTGCTTTTCGGCCATGCCCATGTTGGCGCCGGCCGCGGCTTGCTGGAACTGCGCCGGGAGCTTGTCCATCAGCGACGAGAGGCCGCCCATGTTCTTCATCTGGGAGATTTGCGCGCGGAAATCGTCGAGATCGAAATCGCCGCCCTTCTTGACCTTGTTGGCGAGCTTTTCGGCCGCCTGCATGTCCACGCCGCGCTGCGCTTCCTCGACCAGCGCGAGAATGTCGCCCATGCCGAGGATCCGGTTCGCCATGCGATCCGGATGGAACACTTCGAGGCCGTCGAGCTTCTCGGCCACGCCGACGAACTTGATCGGCTTGCCGGTGATGTGTCGCACCGACAGCGCCGCGCCGCCGCGCGAATCGCCGTCGAGCTTGGTCAGCACCACGCCCGTGAGCGGCAGCGCGTCGTTGAACGCCTTGGCGGTGTTGACGGCATCCTGGCCCAGCATCGCGTCGACCACGAACAGCGTTTCGGCCGGATCGAGCGCCGCGTGCAGCTCGGCGATTTCCTTCATCATCGCCTCGTCGATACCGAGGCGGCCGGCCGTGTCGACGATCAGCACGTCGCAGTAATGGCGCTTGGCCCAGTCGACCGCGGCGCGCGCGATCTCGACGGGCTTCTGATCCGGCGTGGACGGGAAGAATTCCGCGCCGACCTGCTCGCTCACCGTTTTCAACTGGGCGATCGCGGCGGGGCGGTAGACGTCGCACGACACCGTCAGCACTTTCTTCTTCTGCTTGTCGCGCAGCAGCTTGGCGAGCTTGCCGACCGTGGTGGTTTTACCCGCGCCCTGCAGGCCGGCCATCAGGATGATCGCGGGCGGCGTGACGGCGAGGTTCAGCTCGGCGGCCTTGCCTTCGTAATCGCCGCCGATCACGGCGGTCAGTTCCTTCTGCACCACGCCGACGAGCGCCTGGCCCGGCGACAGGCTGCTGATCACTTCCTCGCCGAGCGCCTTTTCCTTGACCTTGGCGATGAATTCGCGGACGACCGGCAGCGAGACGTCGGCCTCGAGCAGCGCGAGCCGGACTTCGCGCAGCATCTCCTGCGTGTTCGCTTCGGTGAGACGGGCTTCGCCGCGCAGCGTCTTGACGACGCGCGCCATCCGTTGGGTGAGATTGTCGAGCATGGGGAGCGATGGACAGTGGGGCCTGAAGGCTGGCGTCGGCTATATTGACAGCCGTCGCAGGCAAGGGGCCTAGTGTAAACTTCGAACATGGATATTGTACTGTATGCCCTCACCGCGCTCCTGTACGGCGGCCTCGCCGTCGCAGGATGGCGGGCGCACCGTTCCGGCCTTGCGCAGCCGCTCGTCGCGAGCGTGCCGCCCGTGCCGCGGGATCCGCGCGCGTCCGCCGCGTCCGGGGTGAGCGGCACCGGCCGCGCGCTGCTGTTCGCCGCGCTGCTCGCCCACGGCGTGCTGCTGCACGCCACCATCTTCCCGCACGATTCGATGGTGTTCGGCTTCGCGTTCGCGTTGTCGGCCATGTTCTGGCTCGGCGCCGGCATCTACTGGATCGAGAGCTTCTTCTTCCGGCTCGACAGCCTGCGCCTGCTGGTGCTGCCGTTGGCCTGCGCGGCCTCGCTGCTGCCGCTCGCGTTCGGCGGCGTGCGCGTGTTGCCGTACGCGGCGGCGCCATTGTTCAAGATGCACTTCCTGATTGCCAACATCGCGTACGGATTGTTCGCGATCGCCGCACTGCACGCGGTGTTGATGCTGATGGTCGAGCACCGCCTGCAGGCGTTGCGGCAGGGCGCGCGAATCGAATCGGCCAGTTTCCTGGCGGGCTGGCTCGAAACGCTGCCGCCGCTGCTGACGCTCGAAAAACTGCTGTTCCGCCTGATCGCCGCCGGCTTCGTGCTGCTGACGCTCACGCTCGCCTCCGGCATCCTGTTCAGCGAGCAGGTGGATGCGCGGGCGCTGCGCTTCGATCACAAGACGGTGTTCGCGATCCTCTCGTGGTTCATGTTCGGCGGTATCCTCGTCGCGCGCCGCCTGTCGGGCTGGCGCGGGCGCGGCGCCGCCCGCTGGGTGCTCGCCTCGTTCGGCGCGCTGCTGCTTGCCTATGTCGGCAGCCGCTTCGTGCTCGAGGTGCTGCTGCACCGTTCCGTGGTCTGATGGTCTGAATGCGATGCGTAACCTTCTCCTGCTGATCCTCCTGTTCTTCGCCGGCTCCTGGGTGGCGCGCAAGCTGCGCCAGGCGCAGGAGCGCACCGCGCGCGGCGGCGCGGA
>NZ_JAAGPF010000051.1 GCF_017104645.1 Burkholderia sp. Ac-20379 | reverse complement strand
GCATTAAAAAAAAAAAAAAAATAAAGAACTATGGAAAGATGAAGAGTAAGATAAAAAAGGATTATGGACAGAAATAAAAATTGACACGAAATTACATAGTGTTGTATACAGAACGGAGTGATCAGAGTATTGGTATACATATTACACTCTAAAGTAGAGCTGCGTCTCGCTGTACAGACGTCTCATGCGCGCGCACGCTGTCACACACGTACAAAAGACGTGTCGACATCTATCGACC
>NZ_JAAGPF010000569.1 GCF_017104645.1 Burkholderia sp. Ac-20379 | reverse complement strand
CCGCCGTCGGCCTCGCCGAACAGCGCGCCGATCACGCCGAGTTCGGCGAACCGCCGCCACAGCTCGGCGCTGTAACCTTCGTCGGATCGCGCGATGCGGTCGCGCACCGGAAACGCGTATTGCTCGTCGATGAAGCGGTTCAGCGAATCGGCCAGCATCCGGCGATCGTCGCTATGCGTGAAATCCATGGGGCCTCCGTGTCCGTTACAGTCCGACGATCGTCTTGGCGACGATGTTCTTCTGGATCTCGTTCGAGCCGCCGTAGATCGACAGCTTGCGGTTGTTGAAATACTGCGCGGCGGCGCTGGCCGCCTCGGGCGGGCCGAGCGGTTCGGCGTCGTCCGCTTCCAGCGCCGCGTCCGGGAACGGGATCGCGTACGGCCCCATCGCGCGCCGCATCAGCGACGCAATCTCCTGGCGGATCTCGGTGCCGCGAATCTTCAGCATCGAGCTTTCCGCGCCCGGCGCGCCGCCGCCGGCCACCGCCGCCAGCACGCGCAGGTTGGTCGTCTTCATGTTCTCGAGCTCGATCTCGACGCGCGCGAAACGCGCGGCGAACAGCGGATCGTCGGCCAGCGGCCGGCCGTGCTTGATGCGCTTGGCGGCCACGGCGCGCAGGCGCTCCAGCGCGGCCACCGAGAAACCGACGCCGGCGATGTTGGTGCGCTCGTAGGTGAGCAGGAATTTCGCGTAGGTCCAGCCGCGGTTTTCCTCGCCCACCAAATTGTCGACCGGCACGCGCACGTCGGTGAAGAACACCTCGTTGACTTCGTGCTCGCCGTCGAGCAGCACGATCGGCCGCACTTCCACGCCGGGCGTGTTCATGTCGATCAGCAGGAAGCTGATGCCTTCCTGCTTGCGCACGTCGGTGGCGGTGCGCACCAGGCAGAAGATCATGTTCGCGTAGTGGCCGAGCGTGGTCCAGGTCTTCTGGCCGTTGACGACGTAGTGATCGCCGTCGCGCACGGCACTGGTGCGCAGCGACGCCAGATCGGAGCCGGCGCCCGGCTCGGAATAGCCCTGGCACCACCAGTCGGAGCCGTCGAGAATGCGCGGCAGCCAGTGGCGCTTCTGCGCCTCGCTGCCGTACTTGATCAGCACCGGGCCGAGCATGTTGACGCCGAACGGCACCACGCGCGGCGCGCCGGCGATCGCGCATTCGTTGTCGAACAGGAACTTCTGCGCGACGCTCCAGCCGGGGCCGCCGTATTCGCGCGGCCAGTGGCTCGCGAGCCAGCCCCGCTCATGCAGGATCGCGTGCCAACGCGCCATGTCGTCGCGCGTCAGATGCCGGCCGCCGTTGACCTTGTCCGACAGCTCGGGCGGCAGCTTGTCGGCCAGGAAGCGCCGCACCTCGGCGCGGAACGCTTCTTCTTCGGGGGAGAAATCGAGGTTCATCGGGGTGTCTCCGGTGAGGCGGGATGCGTGGAAAAACCGGCGCTCAGGCGGCGCGGTTCAAGCTCTCGAAGCGCGCGCCGCGCCCGGCCAGCTCGACCAGCAGCGGCGAAGGTTTCCAGAACGCCGGATCCGCCTCGGCGTAACGGCGGATGTCGGCCAGCACGGCGTCGAGGCCGAGTGTGTCCGCGTAATGGAGCGGGCCGCCGCGATGCCGCGGAAAGCCGTAGCCGTGCACCAGCACCGCGTCGATGTCGAGCGGGCGCAGCGCGATGCCCTCGTGCAGCACGTTGGCGGCCTCGTTGATCATCGCGGCGAGGTAGCGGCGCACGATCTCGTCGTCGGTGAAATCGCGCGGCGCGATGCCCTTGGCCGCGCGCTCGTCGGCCACGATCCGTTCGACCTCGGGATCGGGCTGGCCGGTGCGCGCGCCGTCCGGGTAGCGATAGAAGCCGCGCTGCGTCTTCTGCCCGAACCAGCCGCGCTCGCACAGCCGGTCGGCGATCGCCACGTAGCGCAGCGCCGGATCGCGGCTGGCCGCGCGGCGCTTGCGCGTGGCCCAGCCGATGTCGCCGCCGGCCAGGTCGATCACTTGATACGGGCCCATCGGGAAGCCGAACGCGCGGATCGCGCGGTCGATCTGATAGGGCGACGCGCCGTCCTCCATGACGAGATCGGCCGCGCCGCGATACACGGCCAGCAGCCGGTTGCCGATGAAGCCGTCGCACACGCCCGCGCGCACCGCCACCTTGCGCAGCCGCTTCGCGAACGCGAACGCGGTGGCCACCACCTCGGGGCGCACCTGCGCGGGCACCACGATTTCGAGCAGCTTCATGACGTTGGCCGGCGAGAAGAAGTGCAGGCCGATCACGTCGCCGCATCGCTCGCCCGCGCTGGCGGCGATCGCGTCGATGTCGAGATACGACGTGTTGGTGGCGAGCACCGCACCGGGCTTCGTGACCTGCGCCAGTTCCTCGAACACGGCCTGCTTGACGGCCAGGTCCTCGAACACGGCCTCGATCACGAGGTCGGCGTCGGCCAGCGCGTCGTAGACGGTGCTGCCGCTCAGGCGCGCGAGCCGTTCGTCGCGCGCCGCGTCGGTGAGCCGCCCTTTCGCGACCAGCGCGTCGTACACCTTCGCCACGCGCGCGCGGCCCTGCGCGAGCGCGCGGTCGTCGCGCTCGATCATGACGACGGGCAGCCCCGCATCGAGCACGGCCACCGCGATCCCCGCGCCCATCGTGCCACCGCCGATCACGCCCGCGCGCTC
>NZ_JAAGPF010000568.1 GCF_017104645.1 Burkholderia sp. Ac-20379 | reverse complement strand
CGGGTTGTCCAACTACCTCGGCCTGGCCGGCGCGCTGCTGGCCATGATCGCGCTGTTCTCGACGCTGAGCTCGCACTTCCTGACCTACGACACGTTCAGCACCATCGCCAACCAGATCCCCGACCTGGTCGTGATGTCGGTCGGCATGACGTTCGTGCTGATCATCGCCGGGATCGACCTGTCGGTCGGCTCGGTGCTGGCGCTGGCGGCCTCGTTCGTCAGCGTGGCCGCGCTCAAGTGGCACTGGGGGCCGCTGCCGTCTGCGCTGCTCGGCATGGTCGCCGCGGCGTTCACCGGCATGTTGACGGGCGCGGTCACGGTGGGCTGGCGGATTCCGTCGTTCATCGTCTCGCTCGGCGTGCTGGAGGCGGCGCGCGGCGTGGCGTATCAGCTCACGAATTCGCGTACCGCCTACATCGGCGACGCGTTCGATTTCCTCTCGAATCCGTTCGCGTTCGGCATCTCGCCGGCCTTCGTGATCGCGGTGGCGGTGATGATCGTGGCCCAGTTCGTGCTAACTCGTACGGTGTTCGGACGCTATCTCGTGGGGATCGGTACCAACGAAGAAGCAGTAAGGCTTGCAGGAGTGAACCCGCGTCCGTATAAAATCATCGTGTTTGCGTTGATGGGGGCGCTGGCGGGGCTTGCCGCGCTGTTCCAGATCTCGCGGCTCGAAGCGGCCGATCCGAATGCCGGCGTCGGGCTCGAACTTCAGGTGATTGCGGCCGTGGTGATCGGCGGCACGAGCCTGATGGGCGGGCGCGGTTCCGTCATCAGCACGTTTTTTGGCGTGCTGATCATATCGGTGCTCGCGGCGGGGCTGGCACAAATCGGCGCGAACGAACCGACCAAGCGCATCATCACCGGGGCCGTGATCGTCGTTGCCGTTGTGCTCGACACGTATCGCAGCCGCCGGTCGCGTACCTAAAAAGATAGACCAGAGGGCTTCAAGAATGGCGACGATCAAGGATGTGGCGGCCATGGCAGGCGTGTCGTTTACCACCGTGTCGCACGTGGTGAACAATTCGCGGCCCGTGTCGGCCGATGTGCGGGCGAAGGTGGAGCGGGCGATCGTCCAGCTCAACTACGTCCCGTCGGCGGTCGCACGATCCCTGAAGGCGCGCTCGACGGCCACCATCGGCCTCGTGGTGCCGAACAGCACCAACCCGTATTTCGCCGAACTGGCGCGCGGCATCGAAGATCAATGCGTCGCGCGCGGTTACTGCGTGTTTTTCTGCAATTCCGACGACGATCCGGTCAAACAGCGCAATTATCTGCGCGTTCTCCAGGAAAAACGCATCGACGGCCTGATCATCGCATCGGCCGGCGAGGACGCCGTGCTGGCCCAGACACTGGCCGATTCGCGCGAGCCGCTCGTGATCGTCGACCGCAACATCGAAGGCCTCTCGGCCGATCTGGTGCAGATCGACCACGAGCGCGGCGCCTATCTGGCCACGCGGCACCTGCTCGAACTCGGGCATTCGCGGATCGGCTGCATCACCGGCCCGGTCGATACGGCCGTCAGCGCGATGCGCGTGCACGGCTTCATCCGGGCGATGGCCGAGCGCGGCATCGAGATCGTGCCCGGTGCGATCGCAGAGGGCGATTTCTCGTGCCTCGGCGGCTATCGCGCGGCGGGCCAGTTGTTCGGCACGCTCAGGCCCACCGCGATCTTTGCCGGCAACGATCAGATGGGCATCGGCGCGCTGCGCGCGGCCGCCGAGCGCGGGCTGCGCGTGCCGGCCGACTGTTCGATCATCGGCTTCGACGATATCGAGATGTCGAGCTACACGTATCCGGCGCTGTCCACGGTGGGCCAGTCGGTGCGCGCGCTCGGCGAGATCGCCGCGCAAACGCTGATCGAGCGCATTTCCGCCGGCGCGGCCGCGCCGACCAAGCGCCGGCGCGTGGTGTCGCCACGGCTGGTGCTGCGCGAATCCACCGCGCCGTATCGCGGCGTGCCGGCCGCTTCGGCCACGGTGTCCGATGCATCGGCCGCCTCGGGGGCCGCCGGAGGCGGCTGCGCATGAGCGGCGCGTCGCTTGGCGGCCGGGCGAGCGGGCGCGTGCTCGTGGTCGGCAGCCTCAACATGGATCTGGTGGTGCGCGCCCCGCGCCTGCCCAAGCCCGGCGAGACGCTGACGGGCAGCGGTTATGCCCAGGCGGCCGGCGGCAAGGGCGGCAATCAGGCGA
>NZ_JAAGPF010000567.1 GCF_017104645.1 Burkholderia sp. Ac-20379 | reverse complement strand
GTAAAAAAAAAAAAAAAAAAAAAAAAGTGGAAAGAGAAAAAGCAGTAATGACACACACAGAAGAACACAGATAAGAGATGACAATGATAGGTGTGAAGCTAGAAAGTAAAGCATAAAGGTGTAATGCTGAGACAGTAATAAACGTGATGACGGACAGAGCAACAGTGCCATAGGAAAACGAAGAGCAACGTGAGGTATGCAGACACAAGTAGAATGATAGATTAAGAGTCGATGA
>NZ_JAAGPF010000566.1 GCF_017104645.1 Burkholderia sp. Ac-20379 | reverse complement strand
GCACGCGCGGGCGGCGGCGGTTCAGTGGGCCGTGCGCATCGCGCGCCCGAACACCAGCCGGTCGGCCAGCCAGACGGCGACGAGCGTCGCCCCCATCAGCGGAAACACGACGCCGAGCAGCACCAGCCCCGCGATCCAGCCGCGCATCGGCGGGCGTTCGCGTTCGCGCAACGGCGCGCCGAGCGTCAGCGCCGGACGCCGCTTCCACCACATCACGAAGCCGGTCACGGCCATCGCGGCGAGGCCCAGCGAGATCGCGGCGCACACCAGCTGATTGGCCAGCCCGAAATAGCGGCCCATGTGCAGCGCGGTGCCGTACGACACGCCCTGCGCCACCGCGCCGTAATCGGCGTAGCGGATGTCGCGCAGCGTCCGGCCGCTATATTGGTCGATCGAGATGGTGCGCTCGGCCTTCGGATCGGCCGGGAAGTACGAGGCCGTGAACACGCCGTCGGGCGTGGCCGGCAGCGCCAGCGTGTAGCCGCTCGTCACGCCGAGCGCGGCGACCTTCGCGATCGCCGCGTCGAGCGTCAGCGGCTGCGCGGCGTGCGACGGCGCGGAATCGGGCACCGGCACGTTGCCCACGGCCCACGGCGTTTGCGGCAGCGGCAGGTCGTCCATCACCATGCCGGGCATCGAATCGTCGCCGTGCGCCTGATGCATCGCGTGTTCGGGCGACGCAGCCGCGGCGGCCGAAGCGCCGGGCCGCAGCGAACGCAGCCCGCTGTCGCCCCACGCGCCCGGCGGCGAACCGAGGTTCGCGCTGGTGGCGAGCGCCTTGAACTGCTTGCCCCACGAGCCCGTCCACGGCAGGCCGCTCAGCACGAACGCCACCGCGCCGAGCGCGAGCCAGATGCCAAGCACGCCGTGCACGCTCTTCCACAACGGCCGCCCGCGCAGGCGCAGGTCGGGCGCGAACGCGCGGCGCAGCCGGCCCGGCTCGCGCGGCCACCACAGCGCCACGCCGGTGCCGATCATGACGAGCGTCCAGCACGCGGCCAGCTCCATCAGCAGTTCGCCCGGCTTGCCGAGCAGCAGCTTGCGATGCAGCATCCGGTCGACCTGCATGAAGCGGTCGTCCACGCTCAGCGTGCCGAGCACCGCGCCATCGTACGGATTGACGTAGACGCTCTCGCGGCTGCCCGTCGGCAGGCGGAACACGAATTCGGCGCTGCGATCCGGCGCGCTGCGCACTTCCACCGAAACCGGCGTCGAGCCTGCCGGCATCGCGGCAGCGGCGCGCTGCATCAGTTGGCCGGCATCGAGCTTCGGCGTGGCTTGCGGCGTGACGATCAGCCGATGCGGATACAGCAGCGGCTCGATCTGCGGCTGGAAGCAGTAGAGCGTGCCGGTGATCGCGAGGATCACCAGGAACGGCATCACGAACAGGCCGGCATAGAAATGCCAGCGCCACAGCGTGCGATAGCCGGCTTGCGGAGAACGGGGGGACGCGGGGCGTCCGGTGGAGGTCGACATACGCAGGTTCCTCGTCGTCGTGGCGTCGCGACGCCGCCGCCATTGCGGCGGAACGGTGTGCGACGGCCGGCGGCCCGCGCCTTGCAGGCCTCGACAGCATTCGGGAGCCCGCTTCGTGGAAGCGGGAAGACGCACGCGCGCATCGGCTTCAGCCGGCGCGGCGTGGCGGTGACAGGATGTTCAGGCGAACGAAGGCGGCGCGCGGGAGGGAGGACGATGGCCGATCGTCAGGCGCACGGCCGTGCGCACAACCGGACGCGGCCAGCTTGGCGGCGCGACGGCGGCGGGGAACAGCAGCACCAGCAGCAGGCTGGCGGCAAGCGCCGTCAGCAACGCGCCGCTGAACGGGCAAATGTCGCCGCCGCTCGCGCCGTTCTGCTGGCTGCCCGAGCCGTCGCGATCGTGGTGCGGCAACAGGCTGGCCAGCGCGAACGCATCGTTGGCCGGCGTGATCGGCGCCTGCGCGCCGAAATCGGCCGTCAGCGCGGACGCGCCGAGCACGAGCGGCCCGTGCCCCGAACACAGCACCACCGCGCCCGCATCCGGTCCGTCCGGAGCGAGCATCACGGCGCCCGAGAGCAGCGCGCGAGACAGCAGCACGGCCAGGATCAGGCCCCACAGCAAGCGTGTCGCGACGCCGCTTCGCAGCAGAAAGTGGCGAAGTGCGTTCATGGCGCGCGATTGTAACCCCCGGCAACGGGGCGCGTGAAGCCGCCGCCATGCGATCTCCGGTATCGCGGCCACGGCGATTGTTTGGAAGTCCTTGGCAATTGGCGCGACCACGAGTGCGACATCCCGTCGCGGGCCAGCGCGCGCGGGGAACCCGGCTACAATACGCCCCGCCATGAATCGACTCCGCCATCTGCTGGCGCAGCGCGCGAATCACCCGGTCCTGTCGGCGCTGATTCTCTGCGTGCTCGCGTTCCGCCTGATCCTGCCCGCCGGCCTGATGCTCGACACGAGCACGGACAGCGGCGCGGCCGGGCTCGCGATCTGCAGCGGCCATGGCCCGTTCGATTTGACGTCCGCCGCCGCGCAAGCGGCCGACGATCTGTCCCGCGCGCTCTCGCAAGGCGCCGATCGACACCACGCACGCGGCGACGCCCACGGCGAGCTGTGCCCGTTCAGCGCCTCGCTGGCCAGCGCCATCACGCTGGCGGTGCTGGTGGCCGTGCTGTGGCGCGGCCTCGGCGTGGTGGCGCGGCGCGCCGCACCGCGCATCGTGCGGTTCCGCCCGCCTCCCGCG
>NZ_JAAGPF010000565.1 GCF_017104645.1 Burkholderia sp. Ac-20379 | reverse complement strand
GTGGCCGCTTCGGGCGCCACGCCGCTGGTGGCGATCGGCGCCTCGGCGGGCGGGCCGACCGCGCTGGCCGCGCTGCTCAAGCCGCTGCCGGCCGATTTCCCGGCGGCGGTGGTGATCGTGCAGCACGTCGATCAGGCGTTCGCGATCGGCATGGCCGAATGGCTCGACGGCTACACGGCGCTGCCGGTGCGGATCGCCCGGCAGGGCTGCGCGCCGCAGCGCGGCGAAGTGCTGCTGGCCGCCACCAACGATCACCTGCACCTGACCGCGCGCGGCCTGCTCGATTACACGCCGCATCCGGCCGAAACGCCGTACCGGCCGTCGGTCGACGTGTTCTTCCAGAGCGTGGTGGATCACTGGCGCGCCGACGCGATCGGCGTGCTGCTGACCGGCATGGGCCGCGACGGCGCGCTCGGCCTGAAGGCGATGCGCGGCAAGGGCTTCTACACGATCGCGCAGGACGCGGCCACCAGCGCCGTGTACGGCATGCCGAAGGCGGCCGCCGCGATCGACGCGGCCACGGCGATCCTGCCGCTCGACCGGATCGCCGAGCGCATCGCGATGCAGTTGCCGCGCGGCGTGCGGGCGGCAGCGGGCGCGCGGCAGGGGCGTTAAGCGGGAGGCGGCAGGGGCTGCTCGGCACATGCTGCGGGGCCGCCGAAACGGGATGTGGCGAGGCCGCTGGATCGGCACTTGGCAGGACCGCGGCCCCCGAAGCGGCATGTGGCACGACCGCTTCAGCGCCATACGGCGGGCCCGCCCACGCGGCGCACGACACGATAACGGCGCGGCGGCCGGCAACCGATTCGGTTACGAATTCGAACCGGATTTCGAGAACCGGCCCGCCGCGCGATGGTCAGATGGCACGAACGGGGCGATGCGGAGCGGGATCCGCATCGCCCCGCCTTTTTTCAGCCGCACGGAAGCCGCCGCGCGCCGCCGATCGGGTCGGCGCAGCCGGCCGCCGCGGCGCACGAACGGAACCCGACCCGATGAACGAAGCCGCCAACGAGCCGCATCCCGCGCCCGCCGACGAGCAGGCGCTGAAGACGCACACCGACCGCCGCCAATTGCACCAGATCATCGCCGGCCTGACCGAAGGCGTGATCCTGGTCGAGCCGGATCAGCGCATCGTCTGGGCCAACGAGGCCGCGCTCGCGATGCACGGCGCGGCCACGCTGGCCGATCTGGGCGCCGACGTGACCGAATACCGCGAACGCTTCCGGCTGCGCGACACCAATCACGATCCGGTCCGCCAGGGCCAGTATCCGATCGACCGCGTGATCAGCGGCGAGCAGTTCAGCGACGTGACGGTGGAGGTCGAATCGGCCGCCGACGATTCGCTGCGCTGGGTGCACCGGATCCGCAGCCTGGTGCTGACCAACGCGGCCGGCGAGCCCGATTGCCTCGCGCTGGTGCTGCACGACGCCACCGAATGGGCCAGCGCCGAGCAGCGTTTCGAGCGCACCTTCAACGCCAACCCGGCGCCCGCCGCGATCTGCCGGCTCAGCGATTTCCGCTACGTGAAGGTCAACCAGGGCTTTCTCGACATGACCGGCCACCCGCTCGGCGACGTGATCGGCCGCTCGGTCTACGAGCTCGACGTGTTCGACCGCGCCGAGCGCCGCGAGCTGGCGATCGAGCGGCTCGGCGACGGCATGACGATCCCGCCGATGGAGGCGCTGCTGCGGCGCGCCGACGGCGGCGATCACGCGGTGATCGTGGCGGGCCAGCCGATCGACATGGGCGAGCACGCCTGCATGCTGTTCACGTTCACCGATCTGCAGCCGCGCAAGCAGGCCGAGATCGCGCTGCGCGAGAGCGAGGAGCGCTTCGCCAAGGCGTTCCGGATGGCGCCGGTGGCGATGGCGATGCTGACCGCCGGGCGCTTCGAGCTGCTCGACTGCAACGACGCGTTCGTGGCGATGACGGGCCACGCGCAGGCCGACCTGCTGGGCCGTTCCGCCGACGAGCTCGGGCTGTGGGCCGAGCCCGACGCGCAGCGCGGCATCGCCGACACGCTCGCGCGCGACGGCGTGGTGCGCATGCACGACGTGCGCGTGGTGACGAAGGACGGCGACGTGCGCGACTGCGTGGTGTCGGCCGACGCCGTGGCGATCCACGCGCAGGATTGCCTGCTGCTCGCGCTGCTCGACATCAGCGAGCGCAAGCGCACCGAGATGGAGCTGATCCAGGCGATCGAGACGGCCATGCAGGATGCGTCGTGGTTCAGCCGCACGCTGATCGAGAAGCTCGCCAACGTGCGCCGCGCCAAGGCGCCCGACGCCGGCGCGCAACTGTCCGACCTGACGGCGCGCGAGCGCGACGTGTTCGATCTGCTCTGCCACGGGCTGCCCGACAAGGAGATCGCGAACCGGCTCGGGCTCGCGCCGAACACGGTGCGCAATCACGTCTCGACCATCTACAACAAGCTCGACGTGCACAGCCGCGGCGAGGCGATCGTCTGGGCGCGCGAGCGCGGCATCGTCGGCGCCGAGCCGGCTGCGGTTGCCGGCGCGCCCGATGCATCGGCGCCGGA
>NZ_JAAGPF010000564.1 GCF_017104645.1 Burkholderia sp. Ac-20379 | reverse complement strand
GGCCGCGCGCCGTGGCCGGCGCCGCCGCGCGCGGCCTGTTCGGCCAGGCGCCGCCGGTCGATCTTGCCGATCTTGGTCAGCGGCCAGGCGGCGGCGACGTCGAGCTGGTCGGGCAGCTTGTGGCGCGCGAGGCCGCGCTCGCGCAGGAAGGCGTGCAGTTCTCTCAGGTTCGGCGCCCCCGACGGCGCCAGCACGAAGGCGCAACTGCGTTCGCCCAGCACCGGATCGGGCGCGGCCACCACCACCGCGTCGTCGATCGCCGGATGGGCGCGCAGATGCTGCTCGATTTCGGCCGTGGCGATCTTCTCGCCGGCGCGATTGATTTGTTCCTTGATGCGGCCTTCCACGATCAGGTTGCCGCCCGGCGCAAGGCGCACCAGATCGCCGGAGCGGTAGAAGCCGGCCGCGGTGAAGGCCGCGGCTTCGGCCGCGCCGCCGCGCCAATAGCCGCGGATCGTGTAGGGGCCGCGCGTGAGCAGCTCGCCGGTTTCGCCGGGCGCGACCTCCGCGCCGCCGGCGTCGACGATGCGGATCTCGTCGTCGGCCGAGAGCGGACGCCCCTGCGTGTGCAGGACGATGTCGTCGGCGTCGCCGGGGCGCGTGTAGCAGAGCAGGCCCTCGGCCATCCCGAACACCTGCTGCAGCCCGCAGCCGAGCGCGGGCCCGACGCGCCGCGCCGCGTCCGCCTCGAGGCGCGCGCCGCCCACCTGCAGCAGCGTCAGGCTCGACAGGTCGTCGGCCATCCCGCCGCCCGCGTCCGCGTCGGCCTCGCGCGCCTGCAGCCATTGCTGCACGAGTTGCGGCACCAGCGCGGTGATCGTCACGCGCTCGCGCGCGATCAGCTCGAACGCCTCGTCGCTGCCCGGCGTGCGCGCCATCACCACGCGGCCGCCCATCGCGAGCGTGCCGATCAGGCCCGGGCAGGCGAGCGGGAAATTGTGCGCGAGCGGCAGCGCGGCCAGATAGACGGTATCGGCGTCCAAGCCGCAGAGCCGCGCCGAGGCCTGCGCGTTGTAGCCGTAGTCGGCATGGGTGCGCGCGATCAGCTTCGGCATGCCGGTGGTGCCGCCCGATTGCAGCAGCAGCGCCGGGGCGTCGGGATCGAGCGCGACGGCCGATGCCCACGGCGCGTGGCCGCCGTCGTCGAGCGCGGCCAGCGACAGATCGGGGCCGGCCGCGCCGTCGATCAGCACGTGCCGCAACGACGGGCACTGCGTGCGCAACGCGTGCGCCATCGGCCGGTAGTCGAAGCCGAGGAAGCGCTCGGGCATCACGCAGGCCACCGGCGCGGCGCGCGTGCAGAGCGATGCCAGTTCGGCAAGCCGCTGCGACGGCATCGCGAGCAGCGGCAGCGCGCCGGCCCGCAGCAGCGCGAAGAAGGCGGCCGCGAACGCGGCGCCGTTCGGCAATTGCAGCAGGACCACGTCGCCCGGCGCGATGCCGAGCCGGGCGAAGCCGGCGGCGAGGCGGTCGGCGCGGCGATCCAGCTCGGCGTAGCTGCAATGCGCCGCGCCGTCGATCAACGCGGTGCGCTCGCCGTGGCGCGCGGCCCAGCCGCGCAGGCGCTCGCCGAGCGTGATGCGCTGCCAGTCTCCATGCGGATCGTGGCGAGGCGGTGCGGATTCCGGTCGGGCTAGGGCAGAGGCGTTCATCGGGGGCTCCGTAAGTGCGAAGTAAATGCGAATCGTTATTGATTGCGCGCCCCTCGACTACCCGAAAACGAACCGGATTACCCGCATCGGCATTCTTGCTGCCGTCTCGCCAAAGGCCGCGCCCGGCGCGGGAAAATCGTCCGCATCGGGGCACTTCGGCTACCGATTCGGGTAGTGCGCGGGCCGTGCCGGGAGGAAGCTTCGCGGACGGCCCGTGCGCCGCCGGCGACCGGGCGGCGGCTCGCGGGACGCCTGGATCCGTGGAGGGACCCGATGACACGAGAACGCCACGGCAGCCCGTGGTCGACGCTGTTGAGCCTGCTGCGCGGCCATCGCGCGCGGTTGGCCGCCGCCATGGCGCTGGCAGTCGGCGCGGCAGTGCTGGAACTGGCGCCGTACGCGCTGCTGTGCGAATCGGCGGTGCGGCTGTTCGCGCGCGGGCCGGGCGCGGCGCACGCAGCGTGGCTGCCGCTCGTCGGCGGCTTCGCGCTCGCGCTGCTCGGCAAGTACGCGCTGGTTTCGTGGGCTTATTTCCTGAGCCATCACGCGGCCTACCGGATCCTGATGGATACGCGCCAGCGCCTCGCGCGGCAGCTCGCGGGCGCGCCGCTGGCCTGGCTGCAACGCCACGAATCGGGCGCGCTGCGCAAGCTGCTGCTGCAGGACGTGGATCGCATCGAGCAGTTCATCGCCCATCACCTGGTGGAAGTGACGGCCGCGGCGGTGGCTCCACTGCTGGTGTTCGCGGTGCTGCTCGCGATCGACTGGCGGCTGGCCATGGCCGCGGTGGCCACGCTGCCGCTGGCGATCCTGTTCCAGGCGCTCGCGATGCGCGGCGCGGGCCCGCTGATGGCCGACTACCAGCGCGCGAACGCGGATCTGAACGGCGCGTCGATCGAATACCTGCGCGGCATGCGCGTGATGAAGACCTACCGGCAGGACGCGCGCTCGTTCGCGCGGATGCGCGAGGGGCTCGCGCGCTATCACGACATCGTGCGCCGCGTGACGCGCCGCACCGTGCCGGGCTGGTCGATCTTCATGGTGCTGCTCAACGCCAATCTGGTGCGGACGGCCCAGGTGCGAGGTGACCATCACGGCGGCGCCAGCGTCGAGCGCCGCGCGGATCGCCGGAACCGACGCGCGCACGCGGGTGTCTTCGGTGATGTTGCCGTGATCGTCCTGCGGCACGTTC
>NZ_JAAGPF010000563.1 GCF_017104645.1 Burkholderia sp. Ac-20379 | reverse complement strand
CGAGGCCGACCGCGAACGCGCGGTGGCGGCGCGCAACGGCGCATCGGGCGGCATCGACACGCTGCTCGCGCGCATCGACGCCGAGCCCGTCTCGAACATCCAGGGCGGCTATCCGCATTGACCGCCCGGCAACCCGGCGGCGCCCGCGTTTTCCCACATCCCGTTCATCCACAAGGACTCCGACATGACCCAGGCTCCCTCGCGCAGCCGACGACGCTTCCTGCAATCGACCGGCGCGGCCGCCGGGCTGGCCGCCCTGCCCGCGTTCGGCCCGCTGGCGTTCGCGCAACACGGCCCGCGCGTCACGCTGAAGGCCGGCGACCAGAAGGGCGGCCTGCGCGCGCTGCTCGAAGCGGCCGGCGCGCTGAACGGCCTGCCCTACGACATCGAATGGACCGAATTCCCGGCCGCCGCGCCGCTGGGCGAGGCGCTGAACGCCGCCGCCGTCGACCTCGGCCCGATCGGCGACGCGCCGCTGATCTTCGCGCTGTCGGGCGGCGCGCGCGTCAAGGCGATCGCGGCCAATCGTTCGGATCCCTATGGGACGGCCGTGATGGTCGCGCCGAACGCGACGCTGCACACGGCAGCCGACCTGAAGGGCAGGAAGATCGGCACCACGCGCGGCTCGATCGGTCACTACGTGGCGCTGAAGGCGCTCGATGCGGCCGGCCTGCCGCCCACGGCCGCCGAATTCCGCTTCCTGCAGCCGGCCGACACGATGCTGGCGCTGAGCACCGGCTCGATCGACGCGTGGGCCACCTGGGAGCCGTACACGGCGCTGGCCGAAACCACCGGCCGCGCGCGCGTGCTGGTGAACGGCCGCGGGCTGTCGTCGGGCCTCAGCTACGTGGCCGCGACCGATGCGGCGATCGCCGCGAAACGCCCGGTGCTGCACGACTTCGTGCGGCGCGTGGCGCGCGCGCAGGTATGGTCGTACCAGCATGCCGACGCGTTTTCGGCCACGCTCGCGCGCATCATCGGCATTCCCGAGGCGGCCGCGCGGCTCCAGTTCGAGCGCCGCAAGACGCAGTGGCTGCCGATCGACGCATCGCTGATCGCCGAGCAGCAGGCCACCGCCGATTTCTACCGCAAGGCGGGCCTGCTGCGGCAGCCGCTCGACGTGACGCCCACGTTCGACCGCAGCTTCCCGCTCGCCTGAGCACCTCGCGGCATGGCGCGGCGTTCTGGCAGAATCCTGCTTTACGCCTCGCACGCCACCGCCATGCCGACCCTCAGCGAACTGTTCATCTATCCGATCAAATCCTGCGCGGGCATCTCGCTCGCGCGTGCGCGCCTGCTCGAAAGCGGCCTCGAACACGATCGCGGCTGGATGGTGGTCGAGCCGTCGGGCGCGATGATCACGCAGCGCGAGCACGCGAAGCTGGCGCTGGTGCGCGTGACGATCGGCGAGGACGCGCTGGCGATCGACGCCCCCGGCATGCCCACGCTGCACACGCCGCTCGATGCGCACGCGCTCGACGGCGCGCCCACGCTGGCCGTCACGATCTGGCGCAACACGGTGGCGGCGCTCGACACGGGCGAGGCCACGGCGCAGTGGTTCGGCGCCTATCTGGGCGTGGCGGCCCGGCTCGTGCGCTTCTCGCCCGAGGTGCGCCGCGAGGTCAACCGTAAATGGACGGGCGAACGCGTCACGCACACGCAGTTCGCGGACGGCTTCCCGGTGATGGTGGTCGGCCAGTCCTCGCTCGACGATCTGAACGCGCGGCTGGGCCAGCGCGGCGTGCCGCCGGTCGGCATGGACCGCTTCCGCCCGAACCTCGTGATCTCGGGGCTGGAGGCTTACGAAGAGGATTACGTCGAGCATCTCGACATCGAGGGCGAGGCCGGCACGATCCGGCTGCGGCTCGTGAAGCTGTGCACGCGCTGCCCGATCCCGGCCATCGATCAGTTGCTCGGCGGCCCGAACCCGGATCACCCATACGAGCCGCTCGACACCATGAGCACCTACCGCGCCAGCGCGCAGTTCGACGGCGAATTGACGTTCGGCAAGCACGCGGTGCTGGCCGGCGCGGGCGCGGGCGTGCTCGAGGTGGGCCAGGCGCTCGACGCGGAGATCGGCTTCGACGCCTGACGCGCGCCGCATGTTCGGCCGTGTTCAGCTGTGCGCGGCCTCCGCTTTCTCCGCCTCGTCCGGCGCGCCGGGCAGCCTGACCGTCACCGTCAGGCCGCCGCCCGGCGTATCGCTCAGTTCGATCGCGCCGTCGTGCACGCGCACGATCTCGCGCACGATCGACAAACCCAGCCCCGAGCCTTCCACCGATTCGGTGGCCGAGCTGCGATAGAAGCGCTCGAACACCGCGTCGCGCTCGTGCGCGGCGACGCCCGGCCCGTCGTCGATCACGGCCAGCCGCGCGCCGTGCCCACCCTCCGCATCGCGCCCCACCCGCACCGTCACCACCGCGCCGTCGCCCGCGTAGCGGATCGCGTTGTCGACCAGGTTGCCGATCAGGTCGGTCAGCAGATCCGCGCGCGCGATCACGTCCACGTCGGCCTCGTGCTCGAAGCCCAGATCGATGCCGCGGGCGCGCGCCACCGGCGACCAATCGAGCGTGGCGCTGCGCGCGAGCCGGTGCAACGGCACGCGCCGACGCTCGATCGCGGCCGCGCCGTCCGATTCGAGCCGCGACAGCGACAGCAACTGCTGGACGATCTTCGCCGCCTGCCGCACCGCGCCGTTCGCGCGCCGCAGATGCT
>NZ_JAAGPF010000562.1 GCF_017104645.1 Burkholderia sp. Ac-20379 | reverse complement strand
ACACAGCAGCTGCTGTAAGCGCATCTATGGATACGACGCATAGCAGTAGTGGTGCGTGCAGATGAGTTATGCACTCGTTGCACTTGTAGCATTCCAAGACACGGCAGAATCGAAGATTCATAAGCCACTAGATCAAGGTTATGCTAGTCCTACATGACAGACATGTAATCCAGTTGCTTATTATTAGTTTTCAACCTGTCAACAAAAAAATCTTTTCACTTTTTTTTTTTTTTAATGAACC
>NZ_JAAGPF010000561.1 GCF_017104645.1 Burkholderia sp. Ac-20379 | reverse complement strand
CGCCCGCCTCCCGCGCATGCGCGCCCCGGCGCACGCGCCCCGCCCCGCTTCGTTCCCGCCTGACGCGATGCCGACGGCCGCGTGCGTTCGCACGCGCGCCGCTGCATGCCGCTCGCGCTGCCGCGCCCGGTTTTGACCGGTAGCGGAAGCGCCGCGCACCCGGCCGCTCGCGTCGTACCGGTTTCCATCGTTTCGTCATCCCGAACGCTTTGCGCCAACGCCGCGAAGCGCGACGGCGCGCGCTCGCGCCATCAACCCTGCGAGCGCGGGACGACGTCACGCCGAAACCGCCATCACCGGCCGCAGCGCAGGCCACGCAGCCGCGCGCGCCGCTTCCCTCCGCTTTCGATACGCCCGACTCGCCATGACGTTCCATCCGCTTACCGCCATCGCCGCCGCGCTGGCCGCGTTGCCGCTCACCGCGTTCGCTCAGACCGCATCCACCGCCACGCCGGCCGCCGACCAGCCTTTGCCCGCCGTCAACGTCGCATCCGGCCGCGACACCGCGCTGCGCCGCGAGCAGAACACCGGCAGCCACCTCGGCCTCACCTCGCTCGAAACGCCGGCCAGCGTCGAGCAGATCGACCGCGCCACGCTCGACACGCGCGGCGACGCCTCGATCATCGACGCCGTGAGCCGCGCTGCCGGCATCGCCGCCTCGCCGCATCCGGGCAACGGCGACGCCGAACTGTCGGCGCGCGGCTTCGTGGGCGCCTCGTCGGTCACGCAACTGTTCGACGGCGTGCGCCCCTACGGCGCGATCGGCGCCACCTACCCGTTCGACACCTGGTCGGTCGATCATATCGACGTGCTGCGCGGCCCCGCCTCGGTGATCTACGGCGAAGGCGCGATCGGCGGCGTGGTCAACATCGTGCCGAAGAAGCCCACGCGCACGCCGATCGAAAACGAACTGCAGGTGGGCATCGGCACCGAACGCACCGCGCGCGCCGCATTCGGCAGCGGCGGCGCGATCAACGATCGCCTGTCGTACCGCTTCGACATCAGCGGCAACCGCTCGGCGAACTGGGTGGACGCGGGCAATTCGCGCAATCTTTCGGTATCCGGTGCATTGCGCTACGACGTCACGCCGGATCTGTCGATCACGGCCTCGTATGCGCAGGGATATCAGCAGCCGATGCGCTATTTCGGCGTGCCGCTCGTGAACGGCGCGCTCGACACGGCGCTGCTCAAGAAGAACTACAACGTCGGCGACAGCCTGATCTCGTTCCGCGACAGTTGGGCCACGCTCACCGCCAACTGGCAGCCCACCGAACAGCTGAACGTGACGAGCACGTTCTACCGCATGAAGAGCAACCGCCACTGGAAGGATGCGGAGTACTACACGTTTCAGCCGGCCAGCGGCCTGATCGCGCGCAGCAGCTACACAGAGATCTTTCACGACCAGCAGCAGTTCGGCAACGTGACCACGGCCACCGTCGACAACACCGTGCTCGGCCATCGCAACACGTTCTCGGCCGGCTTCGAGTTCAACCACACCACGTTCACGCACACCAACAACTCGCCGTATTCGGGCAGCTCGCTGGTGGATCCGTTCGCGTTCGATCCAGGCAGCTTCATCAACGCGGCCGGCACGCTGCCGAAGTACGATTCGCAGGCCAACCAGTACGCGCTGTTCGCCGAGGATCGCCTGAAGCTCACGTCGCGCTGGTCGGTGGTGGGCGGGCTGCGCTACGACCATGCGAGCGTGAACCGCGACGATCTGATCCACGGCGGCGGCTTCACGCGCGTCTATGCGAACACCGGCTGGCGGCTCGGCACCGTCTACGACATCGCGCCGACCTTCACCGTCTACGGCCAGTATTCGGTGGCGGCCGATCCGGTCAGCTCGCTGCTGATGCTCAATTCGTCGAGCGCCAACTACAAGCTCGCCACCGGCCGGCAGATCGAGATCGGCTTCAAGCAATCGCTGCTCGACGGCCGCGCCGAGTGGACGCTGGCCGCCTACCGGATCGTCAAGGACAACCTGGTGGCCGCCGATCCGCAGAATCCGAACCAGTCGATCCAGATCGGCCAGCAATCGTCGCGCGGCGTCGAGGCCACGTTCGGCGCGCAGATCACGCGCGACCTGCGCGTGGATGCGAACCTCGCGATGCTGCGCGCCAAATACGACGATTTCGCCGAGCAGAGCGGCGGCGCACTGGTGTCGCGCGACGGCAACGTGCCGGCCTCGGTGCCGCAGCGCCTGGCGAACCTGTGGGTGAGCTGGCGCTTCGCACCCGAATGGACCGGCATCGGCGGCCTGCGCTACGTGGGCAAGCGCTATGCCGATACGGCGAACCAGCTGTCGATGGCGTCGTACACCACCGTGGATCTCGCGCTGGCCTGGCAGCCGCGCAAGGACACCACGATCACGGCGCGCGCCTACAACGTGTTCAACCGGCACTACGTGGAAAGCGCGTATTACGACGAGACGCAATACCTGATCGGCAGCGACCGCCGCCTCGAACTGATCCTCAACTACCGGTTCTGAGGCCGCGGGCTTCCGCCGCGCGCCGCGCTCAATGCAGGCCGAGCGCGCTGTCGCTGGCCGCGATCGCGGCCGCCTCGGCGCGCGTGTCGAG
>NZ_JAAGPF010000560.1 GCF_017104645.1 Burkholderia sp. Ac-20379 | reverse complement strand
TCTCCTTCTCTATTTTTTTCTGATGGCTGCGCCACCCACCGAGACCTACCCTCACACCAACCCTCTTTCCCTACACGACGCTATTCCGATCTCGATACGCGTCAGCGGCGCGGCGATGCGCGCGGCGGCGGCCGGGAACAGCAGCGCGAAGCCGAACAGCGCAAAGCTCGCCAGCGCGATCGCGCGCCCGTAGCGGCTGAACTGGGCGATGCCGCCGAGGCCGGCCGCGCCCAGCCCCGTGACCAGCGCGAAGCTAGCCGCGAGGCCGAGCAGCAGCGGCAGGCGGCTGCGAAGGAAGGGGGCGTCGGTGCGGGCGAATACGAACGGCACGACGGGCAGGATGCAGGGGCTCAGCACCGTGAGCGCGCCGGCAAGGAAGGCGACGATGAGCAGCATGATCGGGATCCGGGTCGGAGGCGGGGAACCGCGCGGCGGCGCGATGGCGGCAGCCGGCGCGGCGCGGGAGACACGGAAGCGATTTGAGCGTGCGGGTGTATCGGGCGGATGTCCGCCGCGCCGCGCTTGCGTAAGCGCGTGTGGCGGCGCGGGGGCGGGATACGCGGCGATACAAATCGGCGCGGCGGGGCGCTTATCCGGCCAGCGCGCGACGGCGCGGCGCGTTTTCCACGGGCAACGCGATGCCGGTGTCGAGCGACGACGACAGGATCATCCAAGGGTACTCGGCCGGCTCGTTCGCATCGCGCTTGCGCGGCCGGAACACGCGGCTGCCCTGCGCGATCTCGTTGCCGGTCAGCGCGCAGACGGCGTGTTCATGGGCCAGCGCCGCATGCCAGATCTGTTCGGTGTACTTGCCGAAGCGCGAATCGCTCCACGTTACCGTGATCGAGCCCGACGGCAGGCGGTCGATCACCGCGACGTGATCGGGGCAGCAGCGCGCATCGAAAGCCGGCGACAGATTGCGGGCGGCCGGCTCGGCACGACGGGCGGCGACGCGCCGGGGCCGCCGTTCGAAGCGCAGGCGCGCCGGCGGAAACAGCATGTCAAGCAGCGCGCGCGCCGCGATGTCGTCGTTCGCGAGCTTGGGCAGGTCGTGGGAAGCCGGCATCATCGATCTCTCCAGTAGGCACAGCAAGGTGGGGGTGGCATCGATCGCGATGCCGGGCAGGCCGGATATCGACTGCGAAAAAGCCGTTGAACCGGTGAGAAAAAGCATAGCGGCGGCATGCACCTGCTTTCCATGAGACCTGCATCTGCCCGTTCCCATGCCTTGATATCGACGCGCTCATACGTTCGTATGGGCGCAGCGCCGGTGCCTTGCCCTGGCGGTGCCTCGTCCTGGAGGCGAACGCGGCCATGCCGCGCGAGCGGACGCGCTTGAATGAAAAGCAGGAATCCGATCGATCGAGCCCGCCGGGCGCATGCGGCGTGCACCGTTTGTCGCGGTGCGCCACGCGCGGTGCGGATACAAACCGGTACACGCCGAACACACGCCAGATACACCGATTCTTTCCAATGGCTGACACCGCAGCGGCAACGCGGTTCGATCAATCACAGGAAAAAAGGATAACGAACGATGTCTTCCTCTGCGTTTTCACCGATGCGCCGTCACCTGCTGGGTGCTTCCGTGGCGGCCGGCGCGCTGGGCCTGGTGCCCGCCGCCGCACGCGCCGCTGCTTCCGCCACGATTCGTCCGTTCAGCGTGCGGGTGCCCGACGCCGATCTGGCGGATCTGCGACGCCGCATCGCCGGGACGCGCTGGCCGTCGCGCGAAACCGTCGCCGACGAATCGCAGGGCGTGCGCCTCGCGCGCATGCAGCAACTGCTGCAGTACTGGGGCAGCGATTACGACTGGCGCAAGGGCGAGGCCAAGCTGAACGGCTTCCCGATGTTCATCACCGAGATCGACGGCCTCGATATCCAGTTCATCCACGTCCGCTCGCGTCATGCGAACGCGATGCCGCTGATCATGACGCACGGCTGGCCCGGTTCGGTGTTCGAACTGCTCGAGGCGATCGGGCCGCTGGCCGATCCCACCGCGTACGGCGCGAGCGCCGACGATGCCTTCCATGTGGTGGTGCCGTCGCTGCCGGGCTTCGGCTTTTCCGGCAAGCCGGCGCATACCGGCTGGGACTCGAACCATATCGCGCGCGCCTGGGGCGAACTGATGGCGCGGCTCGGCTACACGCGCTTCGTTTCGCAGGGCGGCGATTGCGGCTCGGTGATTTCGCACCGGATGGCGATCCAGAAGGTGAAGGGGCTGGCCGGCATCCACGTCAACATGCCGGCCACCGTGCCGCCCGATATCGCGCGGCTGCTGCAACTCGACGCGCCGGCGCCCGCCGGGCTGTCGCCGAAGGAGCGGGCCGCCTACGACAAGCTCGGCACGTTCTACCGCGACAACTGCGGCTATTCGGCGATGATGGTCACGCGCCCGCAGACGGTCGGCTATGCGCTGGCCGATTCGCCGGCCGGGCAGGCGGCCTGGATGTACGACAAGATTTCGCAGTGGACCTACAGCGGCGGCGTGCCCGAGCGTTCGCTCACGCGCGACGCGATCCTCGACGATATTTCGTTGTACTGGCTGACCGATTCGGCTACCTCGGCCGCGCAGATCTACTGGGAGGATCACTCGAACAACTTCAACGCCGTCGATATTTCGCTGCCGGCCGCGATCACGGTGTTTCCCGGCGAGATCTACCAGGCGCCGCGCAGTTGGGCCGAGAAGGCGTATCGCCAGCTCGTGTATTTCAACGAGGTCGACAAGGGCGGCCACTTCGCGGCGTGGGAGCAACCGCTGCTGTTCGCGCAGGAGGTGCGGGCGGGGTTCCGGCCGATGCGGCGGGCGTGAGGGGCGGGCCGGCGCGTGGCGTCGGCCCTGCGGATCCGCGTGCGGCCAGCAGCGGTGTCAGCGCGTGCCGTCGCGCAGCACCGCG
>NZ_JAAGPF010000559.1 GCF_017104645.1 Burkholderia sp. Ac-20379 | reverse complement strand
GTCGACGTCGATCACGACCGTCCGCGCCGCGTCGAGCCGCGCCTGCAACGCCGACGGCTCGATCCAGTCGATCGGCTCGGGGCCGCGCAACACGCGCAGCGGCTCCGGGCCGATTTCGGCCAGCGCATCCGGCGCGCGGTCGATCACGTACACCTCGTAGCCGCCGAGCTGTTGCAGCCACGAAGCCGTCAGCCGCGCCCGCACGCCGTCGGTGTCGGTCAGCACGATGCGCGCGCCGCGCGTGCCGACGTATTCGTCGGTGGCCTGCACGAGCTGGCCGCCGGCCGCGTGGCGCCAGCCCGGCGCATGGCCCGCCGCGTATTCGGCCGGATCGCGCACATCGAAGCGATACAGCGTGCGGGTGCCCTGCTCGGCCTCGAAGCGCTGCAATTGCGCGGCGTCGATCAGCGGCACCTGCGCGCGTTCGGCCAGCGTCGCCGCAAGCGCGCGCGCGGCGGAAAGCGCCGCCTCGGACGGGCGCGGCGCATGGCGGATCGCGCCGTGATCGAGCGTCAGGCCTTCGAGCAGCCAGGCCATCGAGCCGCCCGTCAGCGCCGCGACCGGGTTCGGCACGCCGGCATTGATCAGCGATTGCGCGCCGATGATGCTGCGCGTGCGGCCGGCGCAATTCACGACGATCAGCGTCTGCGGCGACGGCGCGACGTCGAGCGCGCGATACAGCAGCTCCGCGCCGGGGCAATCGAGCGCGCCCGGAATGCTCATGCGGCGGAATTCGTCGAACGGCCGGCTGTCGAGCACGACCAGATCCGCGCCCTGCGCCTGCAGCGCGGCCAGCGTGGCCGCGTCGATGTTCGGCGTGCCGAGGGCGTGCTCGACGATCTCGCCGAACGCCTTGCTCGGCACGTTCGTACCGCTGAATATTTCGTGGCCGGCGGCCGCCCACGCGTCCACGCCGCCCGCCAGCACCTGCACGTCGGCATAGCCGAAACGCGCCAGCGCGGCGGCCGCCAGTTCGGCGTCACCGCCCGGCGCGCCGTTGTCGTCCACCAGCACGACCGGCGTCGAGCGGCGCGGCACGAGCCGGTCGATCAGCAGGCCGAGGCGGCCCACCGGCGCCACCGACGAGAACAGCAGATGCCGATCGAACGCGCGGCCCGCCTCGCGCACGTCGAGCACGGCCAGCTCGCCCGGCGAGGCCAGCCGATCCTGCAAGGCCGGCACGCCGAGGCGGGCCGCAATCACGGGTTCCGTCATGAAATCCTCCTGGATGAGACGCGCCGCGGCGCGCCGGAATCAGAACTTGTTGAACAGGCCGATCTTGACCATCGTCTGGTTGCGCCCGGCCGACGACAGCCCGTTGGCCGAATCGCCGAGCGAGGCGGTGGCCGCGACCACGTTGCCGTAGGCGTCGAGCGTCGAGCCGTGCGCGTGCTGGTAGCCGCCGTACAGGTACAGGCCGGTGCGCTTGCTCAGGTTGTAGAAGCCCACCGCGGCCAGCGTTTCGTAGCGCGGGCGCGGCGCGCCGTCGGCCACCGCCTGCCCGATCGTCCAGGTCAGGCTGGTGCCGAGCGTGACCTGCGGCGACGCCTGGTAGCGCGCGCCGATGCCGGCCGAGTTGAACGCCACCGAACGATGGAACGACGACGCGACCGACGGTTGGTACTGCGTATAACCGTAGTTCGCGCCGAACGTCAGCGCGCCGATCGTGTAGTTCGCGACCGCGTCGGCGATCTGCACGCGGCGCGCGCCGGTGAAGCCGGCCGTCACCGACGAGCCGAAATTGCCGTCCGCCGAGCCGGCCCAGGTATTCGTGGCCGCGCCGCTGTTGTCCATGCGCAGATAGGCGACGCCGGCCGCCACCGGCCCGTGTACGTAGTTGACGCCCGCGCTGACGCTGCTGTTGGTGTTCAGCGAGCCGGCGGTGTTGCCGAAGCCGTACAGCAGCTCGGCGTTCCAGCCGTTCCATTGCGGCGAGCGGTACTTGACCGAGTTGTTGATGCGGATGCTGTTGTCGTAGTTCGACAGGTCGCCCGGATAGGTGCCGATGCCGCCCGCGAAATCGGCGCCGTACGATTCGAGCAGGTCGGTGATCGCCTCGTATTGGCGGCCCAGCGTCAGCGAGCCGTAGCGATCGCTCTGCACCCCGAAGAATCCCTGCCGGTTGAACAGGCTGCCGCTCGAGCCGAGCGCGCCGTTGCCGAGGTTGAAGCCGTTTTCGAGCTGGAAGATCGCGGCGAGCCCGCCGCCCAGATCCTCCTGCCCCTTCAGGCCCCAGCGGTCGCCGTAGTCGCCGCCGCTCGCGAAGCCCACGCGCGAGCGCCCGACCGTGCGCGCCGGCTGTCCGGCCGAGCCGGCCGCCGTGGTGCTGGCCACGTTGCTGATATAGGACACGCCGCCGTCGACGATGCCGTACAGCATCACGCTGCTCTGCGCCTGTGCGGAGGATGCGGCGAGCGACGCCGCCCCCGCCACGATGCCGATTGCCATGTTGCGTTTCACTGTCTGCTGCTCCAAACCGATTGATTGTGTTGTCGTGATGCGATGGGTGCGATGGGTGCGATGGATGCGCTCAGCGCGGTGCGTCGCCGAAGTCGTGTTCGACGATCGCCACCTCCCAGCCAAGCCGCGCGAACCACTGGCCGACCGTGACCGCGCGGTTGCCCGGCGCCGAATCGATCAGCGCGAGCCGCGCCTCGCGCACCGCCGCCCATTTGCCGAGCCAGATGCCGAGCTGGCCGCCGGGCGCGTTGACCGAGCCGGGCAGATGGCCGCGCGCGAACGCGTCGGGCAGGCGCACGTCGAGCGCATAGGTGGTGCGCGCCGGATCGCGCAGCCAGCCGGCCAGATCGGCGGCGGTGTGGCGTGCGAAGCGTTGCGAGACGGGCG
>NZ_JAAGPF010000558.1 GCF_017104645.1 Burkholderia sp. Ac-20379 | reverse complement strand
GTGTGGGCGCGATGCGTGGCCGGCAGCGCCGCCAGCACCGGCGGCAGGTTCGGCCGGCCGTTGCCGGCCACGCCGTTGGCGAGAATCACCTTGCGCGCGGTTTCCACCGCCGCCCGCTCACCGCCGGCGTCGCGAATGCGCAGGTGCACGCGAAAATGATCGCCGGCCGGCTCGATGCGCGCGAGCGTCACGCCGTAACGGATCGGAATCCGAAGGAACGTGCGATACCACGCCAGATATTCGGCCCAGCGCTCGCGCGGAATCCGCTCGAACGCGTCGAACGCCGCCGCGCCGTACTGCGCGTCGTGCCAGGCGCGAAAGCCCAGGCCCGGCAGGCCGGTTTCCGGCCCCACCAGCGTCTTCGGCGTGCGCAGCAGCCGCATCCGGGCGCGCGTGAGCCACACGCCGACCTGCGATGCGTCGGGCGCGGCGTCGATCACGCTCACGCGGCCGATGCCGGCGCGGCGCAGGCCATACGCATAGGCCGCGCCGCTCTGCCCGCCGCCCACGATCAGCACGTTGTGGTCGATGCCGGGGCGATCGGGCACCCAGTTCTCTGGATCGGGGCCCGCGAGGCGCAGCGTATCGAGCGCATCGCGATCGGGGTTCGGCAAGTCGGACATCGGGTTCCTCCGGCGGAGCAACGGGCGGCCGACGAGCCGGCCCGCGTGTCGGTTGTACGAAACGAAAAGGCAATAGCGAAGCAGTATCGAACGCACCGGCGGCCCGGCCAACCAACGATTCGCGCTATGCATATCGCAATGCATGGCCCGGGATCGGCAACCGGGAATCCGGCAATAGGAAATCAGATTTCGTTCGTTGTCCGCGCGAATCGGCGCGTGCTTGAATGCACCGGCTGTGACACGAGCGCCGCCGGCGCGCCGACCGGCGCTATCGCGGCATCCGCGCCAATGTAACGGCCGCACGCGCGCTGAACCGGGCTGCGCGCGGCCGACGAACGAACCGATCGACTCCGTGAACACGACTCTCGCGCTGCCCGCGCACGACACCGCCGCCCCCAATACACCGTTTCTGCCGGCGCCCTCGCCGGCCGATTTCCCCGACAGCCCCGTCTCGCGCGTGTTCGCGCAGCCGCTGATGCTGGGCCTGTTCCTGCCGATCCAGGCCGGCGGCTGGAGCGCCTCCACGCTGCCGCGCGGCACCGATTGGAGCTTCGACTACAACGCCGCGCTGGTCGAAAAGGCCGAGGCGCTCGGCTTCGACCTGGTGTTCGCGCTGTCGCAATGGCTGCCGAAAGGCGGCTATGGCGGCGTGTTCAACGGCCAGGCGCTCGATTCGTTCATGACGCTGGCGGCGCTGACCGCGCGCACCGAACGCATCATCCTGGCCGCCACCAGCCACGTGCTGTACGGCCCGTGGCATCCGCTGCACTTCGCGAAGTTCACGGCCACGCTCGACCATATCTCGAAGGGGCGCTGGGGCATCAACGTGGTCACCGGCCACCGCGCGATCGAGCACGAGATGTTCGGCTGGCAGCGCATCGAGCACGACCACCGCTATGCGATGGCGGCAGAATTCCTCGACGCCGTCAAGCAGCTGTGGGTGCAGCCCGAGAACTTCTCGTTCACGCCGGAACTGTCGCGCTGGAAGCTCGGCGAGGCGTTCGTCACGCCGAAGCCGCGCTACGGCCGCCCGCTGCTGATCAACGCCACCGGCTCCGATGCGGGCATCGAATTCGCCGCGCGGTATTCGGACGTGGTGTTCATCACCAGCCCGGGCGGCCCGACGCTCGAAGCCGCGCTCGATTCGGTGCCGGCCCACGCCGCGCGCGTGAAGGCCGCCGCCGCCGCGCACGGCCGGCGCGTGCGCACGCTGCTCAATCCGATGGTGATCTGCCGAGAGACGGCCGCCGAGGCGCGCGAGTATCGCGACGCGATCGTCGCGCACGCCGACGAGGGCAGCTTCCACCGCTTCGACAGCGACGCCCGCGCCTGGCGCGGCGGCGCGGAGGAGCGCGCCAAGGCCGAGCATCGCGCGCTCGGCGGCAACATGTCGATCGTCGGTTCTCCCGAGGAAGTGGCCGACGCGATCGTGCGCCTGCACGCGGCCGGCGTGGACGGCGTGCAACTGAGCTTCTACGACTTCGCGCCCGATCTCGACCTGTTCGGCCGGCGCGTGCTGCCGCTGCTGCGCGAAGCCGGCCTGCGTCACTGATTCACTCCGCCTGATCCGTCTCGACAGCAGCGTTCACTCCGAGGAGCCCGCGATGCCCCAGCTCTGGTACACCCGATGTCCCGCGCCCACGCCGTTCGGCGTGGCGATCCGGCAAGGCCGCCTGCACGACGAATTCGCGCGCGACGGGCTCGGCATCGCGGCACTGCAGGACGCCGACGATCCCCAGATCCGCCGCTCGCATTTCACCCACAGCCAGCCCTGGTCGTTCCGTCAGGGCGGCAATATTCCGGCGCTGTGGGCACGCGCCCAGGGCAGCGACACGCGGCTGATCGCGCTGTCGTGGGTCGACGAATTCCAGGCGCTGATCGCGCTCGATCCGGCGCTGGCCGCCTCGCCCGAGGCGCTCGCGAAGGCGCGTTTCGGGCTGCCCGTCAACACGCGCGCGAGCGTGGTGGATTTCCATCGCGCCACCGCGCTGCGCGGCTTCGATTCGCTGCTGGCCGTGCGCGGCATCGCGCTCGACGCGATCGCGCTGGTGGCGCTGCCCCACGCGCCGCGCAGCCTCGAGGACGCCGCCGCCGGCGCGGACCTGCCCGTGAGCC
>NZ_JAAGPF010000050.1 GCF_017104645.1 Burkholderia sp. Ac-20379 | reverse complement strand
GCCAGGCGGCGATCGGCACCGGCGCCAGCAGCCCCGGCGCGATCGGCGCGCGCAGTTCGAACGCGCAGTGCCCGGGCCGGCCCAGCTCGATGGCGAGGCCGCCGGGCTCGTCGCGGCCGACCGGTTCGAGCAGGCCGGCGATGGCGGACAAGCCGATCGCCTGCGGGCTCGCGTACGACACGTACACCGCGCTCAGCGTGTCGGCCTTCCATACGGCGCGCGCGCCGATGTAGCGCTCGTGCGAGATCACCGCATCCACCAGCGCGAGATCGCGCCGCAGCGCGCCGCCCGGCGCGCGGATCGTCACGTCGAGACACTTGTTGCTCGCCAGTGCACGATCGGCCGGCACGCGCCCGCTGGCGAACAGGCCCGTTGCCAGGCCGGTGATGGTGGATTCGCGCATCTCGGGGAACGCGTTGTTGGTGCCGGTGGAGAGGCCGACGATCGGCACGTCGCCGCATTCGCGCACCACGGCGCGATGGGTGCCGTCGCCGCCGAGCACGACGATCGCCGCCACGTCCGCCTCGCGCATGCGCCGCGCGGCGAGCAGCGTGTCGTCCACGCTGCCGGTCACGGGCATGTCGAGATAATCGATCGCGGCCAGCGCTGCATCCGGCCCCTGCGCGCGCGCGAGGTGCCGCTGCAGCATGACGCGCAGGCCCTCGCGATCCGGCATCATCAGCACGCGTTCGACGCCGCCGCCGGCCAGCCCGCTCAGCAGGCGCAGCACGGTGTTGGCGCGGTCGGCCAGTTGCAGGCTGTTCGCGTTCGCGATCACGCGGCGGATGTCGCGCGCCGACACCGGGTTGGCGATGACGCCGACCCGCGGTGGACGAACCGGAACGGGTTCGCGCATGCTTGCTCCGATGGGCTTGTTCTGACGGAGAGCGTTAACGCAACAGCCATGCCAGTGCCGCATCGGCGCGCAGGCGACGAAAATTCGCGAAAAATTTAGGGGAATACCCCGTGAAACCGGGCAGGCAACGCGGCGCGGCGCACCGCCGCCGTGACAGGTGTCACAGCGGCAGGTGCATCGGATGGGACAGGCGTATCGCGGTGGTCAGTGCGGGCCGGTATCGCTGCGATTCGGCGACTGGATGCCGTAGCGCGCCATGCGGCGGTACAGCGTCATGCGGCTGATGCCGATCTGCCGCGCGACGGCGCTGAGGTTCCAGCCGGCCGCGCGCAGATACTGCATGAGCAGCGCGGCCTCGGGCGGCAGGGCGGGCGGGCCATCGGCATGATCGGCGAGCGCGGGCCGGGGCGGCGCATCGGCTGCCGCTGCATCGGCGGCATCGGCGCCGTCGCCGATCCCGTCGGGCAGATCGTGCGCCTCGATATGATGGCGATCGCACACGGCGCGCGCGTATTCGAGCGCGTTGCGCAGTTCGCGCAGGTTGCCGGGCCAGCGGTGGCGATGCAGCCGCTCGCGCGCCGCCGCCGACAGCGTGTAGCCCGGCTCGGCGCCCGGCGCGGCGAGCAGCTTGCGCACCAGCCAATCCAGATCGCCGCGCTCGCGCAGCGGCGGCAGCGTCACGCGCGCGCCGTTGAGCCGGTAATACAGATCCTCGCGGAACTGGCCGCCGCCGATCAGCCGGTCGAGCGCATGATGCGTCGCGGAAATCACACGAATATCCACCGGCACCGGGCGCGACGCGCCGATCGCCAGCACCTCGCCCTCGGACAGCACGCGCAGCAGGCGCGACTGCAATTCGCGCGGCATGTCGCCGATCTCGTCGAGAAACAGCGTGCCGCCGTTCGCCTCCTCGATCAGCCCGCGCTTGGCCCGCGAGCCGGCGCCCGAGAAACTGTTCGGCAGGTGTCCGAACAGTTCGCTCTCGATCAGCGTTTCGGGAATCGCCGCACAGTTGACCGCGATGAACGGGCCGTTGCGGCGTGCGCTGGCGCGATGCAGCGCCTTCGCCAGAAACTCCTTGCCGCTGCCCGTCTCGCCGTTGATCAGCAGGTTGATCGGCGAATCGATCAGCTTGGCCGCGCGCTGCAACTGCTGCTGCAACGCCGCATCGCCGCCGCACAGCGCGGCCAGTTCGGCGGGCAGCGGCGGCGCGGCGGCGCGCATCGCGCTGGGCAGACCCGGCACCGGCGGCATGACGCTCAGGTACAGCGCGCGGCCGCCGCGATGGAGCCGCACCACGCGCTGCTCGCTCGGGCGCGAATAGACGAAGCGCCCCAAATCTTCCGGCAGCGCGTCGAACAGCGCCTCGAAGCGCTGGCCGAGCAGCGGCGGCGCGTGCAGGCCGGCGTCGGCCATCAGCGCCTGCTGCGCGCGGCGGTTGTGGCCGGCGATGCGGCCGTCGGCGTCGAGCGCGATCAGGTACTCGGGATTGACTTCGAGAAATTCGGGCGCGGGGCTCAGCTTGAGCACCCAGTCCTGCCGGTGGCGGCGCAGGAAATACGCGTCCTCGATCTGGTTCGCGTACATGCGCACCAGTTGCAGCGCGAGCAGTTGGCTGTACTTGGCCTGCGGGGAACTGAGCGCGGAGATGTCGAGGATCGCCGTGAGCCGGCCGTAGGAATCGAACAGCGGCGCGGCGGTGCAGGTCAGCGGAATGTGCGTGGCGTCGAAGTGATCGGCCTGGTGCACGGTGAGCGCCTGCCCGGCCGCCAGCGCGGTGCCCACGGCGCAGGTGCCCGCGCCGTCCTCGCTCCATTCCGCGCCGAGATAGAGGCCGGCGCGCCGCAGCGCGGCATCGGCATTGGCGTCGCCGAGATAATCGACGGTCACGCCGTCGGCATCGGTCAGCAGTACCACGTACCCCATGCCGGCCACCTGGCCGTGCAGCGTTTCGAGGCCGTGGCGCGCGATGCGCGTGAAATCGTCGATGCGTTGCTGGTGTTCGCGCAAACGAATGGGCGGCAGGATGCGCGCTTCCTGCATGCGGGCCGGATCGAGCCCGTATTGATGCACGCAGCGCCGCCACGAACTCTGGATCAGCGCATCGTGCGACCGGATGGCCGCCGGTAATTCGCCGGTGGTCGCGAGGACCACCGTTTCGATGTGATCGCGTTGCCGCACGTCCATCGTTGTCTCCTGTGTGCACGGCGCCTGCGTGGTGCGGCGCCGGCCGGCAGGCGGGTGGCGCCTCGCGAAGCCCCCGCCGTGTCCAGACTGGGCTGTTAATGTAGCCGAGGGCACTGGATGCCGCAATACGACGCCGCTGCTGCGGTGCGGGGCGCGATGCGGGCGGTTCGGCGGCCGAAGCGCGCCTGCCGCTTCGCAGGCCGGCACCGCGCTTCGTGATCGCCGGGGGCGGATCGGCCCGCGCGCGGGATGATCGCGGTTTGCCGCTCAACCCTCCGTCATCCGGAAGACATCGGGATCAATTTCATGGACGTCCGCCGCACCGGAGCCAACACGCCAGCCACTCGATCCGACCAGGATCGCCAGCCCGAAAACGGCCAGCGCGCCGCGCCGAACGCCGCGCCGGTCAGCCAGGTCATCGGCGGGCCGTTGCAGGACTTGACGCGCCGCCGCATGCAGGAAAACGCCGAATCGGGCCGCGGCATGATCGAGACCGATTCCCGCCTGCGCGCGAGCCCGAGCGTGTTTCAAAGCCTCGACAGCGCCATGACGAACCTGTCGCTCGATGCCCGACCAACACGCCCAGCACAATCGGCACCGCCCGCGCCGCCGCGCGCGCCGGGCGGCAACACGCGGCGCGCTCCGCTGCCGCGTGCCCCGCAGCCTCGCACGCACGCGGCCCCGCCCAGCGCCGACCCGCGCCGGCAACTGTTCGACGGCATGGCCGAGCCCAACTGGCGCGATCACCTGTTTCAGGGGTTCGACGCGGTCATGAACGCCTCGCCCGCCAGCCTGAACCTCGGCCCGACGGCGCCGTCGTCGGCGGTGCTGTCGCGCGGCGACCAGCGCTCGGCCGCGGAACAGGCGCACACCGCCAGCATTCATCAGGCGCGGCCAAGCCTCGGGCTCGACGATCTGCAGACCGACCGGCAATCGCTGGGCCGCGGCACGCCCGAGCAGGTCGCGCAGGGCCGCACGTACATCCCGCGTCTCGCGCAGGCCGAAACGCTGATTCGCACCTACTTCGGCCACGACGGCGAGCATCGCGACGAACGCGCGCTGCCGCCGTTCCGCTCGCTCGCGCAAGAGATCGGCGCCGACGCCGCCAGCGAACACGACGCGGAACAGTTGTCGGCCGGCGATTACCTGAAGATCATGGATCACATTGGCGTGATGTTCCGGCGCGTGCCGGACGACGACTGAGCATCGGCCGCGGAGCGAGCCAGGCGGCGCCTAGGCCGCCTCGTACGCCTCGTACGCCTCGCCCCGCACGTCGCTCGGAAGCCTGAACGACGCGACCTGGGTCCGCAGCGCGGCCGCCTGCGTCTCGAGCGCGCTCGCCGCCGCCGCGATCTGCTCGACGAGCGCCGCATTCTGTTGAGTCGCCTTGTCGATTTCGGCCACCGCGATGCTGATCTGGGCGATCCCCGAACTCTGTTCCTTCGACGCATCGAGAATCTCCGAGGTGCTGGACGTCATGCGCCGCACCGCGCCTTCGATCTCGTTCATCGCTGCGCCGGCCTGCTGCGCGTAGCGCGCACCCTTTTCCACGCCGTTGCGCGAGTTGGCGATCAGCGCCGCGATTTCCTTCGAGGCGGTCGACGAACGCTGCGCCAGCGTGCGCACCTCGGCGGCGACCACGGCGAAGCCTCGCCCCTGCTCGCCGGCGCGCGCCGCCTCGACGGCCGCGTTGAGCGACAGGATGTTGGTTTGGAATGCGATGCTGTCGATCAGGTCGACGATGCCGGAAATCCGCGCCGCCTCGCGGTCGATCTCGTGCATCGACGCCACCATCTGCGCGACCACCTCCGATCCGGCCCGCGCCGCGAGCAAGGTGTCGTGAACGACCGCCTGCGTCGCCGTGGCGTTCTCGTCGGTCTTGCCGACGGTGGCGTTCAGTTCCTCCATGCTCGCAGCCGTCTGCTCGAGCGCCGCGGCCTGCCGTTCGGTGCGCTGCGACAGGTCGAGATTGCCCGCCGCGATTTCCGAACTGCCGGTGGAGATCGCCTCGGCCAGCGCCTTCACCGATGCGATGATGCCGGCCAGTTGGCGCTGCATCTCCCGCATCGAATGCACGAGGCTCGACGCGTCGCCGCCCTCGGGCCGCACCGGCGCCGACAGGTCGTGCCCCGCGATCAGCCGGGCGATCTCGACCGCATATTCGGGCTCGCCGCCGAGCGACCTGCGCAGGCTGCGGTTCACCGCCAGCATCACCGCGACGAGCATCGCGGCCAGCACCAGCACCGCCGTGACCGTGCGCACCGCCGATTCGTAGACCGAAGCGTTGATGTCGTCGACGTAGGTGCCGGTGACCAGCATCCACCCCCACGGCGCATATTCCGCCACATAGCTCATCTTCGGCACCTCGCCGCTGCCGCCCGGCTTCGGCCACACGTAACGGACGAAGCCGTGCCCTTCGCTGCGCGCGATGCGCACGCTTTCCGCCCAGACATGAAAGCCGTTCCTGTCCACCATTTGCGCGGCGTTGGTGTGTTCGAGTTGCGGCTTGTATGGGCTGAGCAGGATGTTCACGTCCCGATCCGCGATCGAGAAATAGCCGTTCGCGCCATAGCGCAGCACGCGCACGGCCGCCAATGCCTCGGCCTGCGCCTGCTGGTTCGACAGTTCGCCGCGCTGCGCCCTGTCGCCGTAGTGTCTGATGATCGACATCGCCGTATCGGACACGCGCTGCAGCATCCCCTGGCGTTCCTCGATACGCACCGCGCGCATTTCGACGATGCTGAACGCGGCGACGGCCAGGATGCAGGCCAGGCTCACGAACAACTGAATCCAGAGCCGTTTTGAGAAGGAGAGTGTCGACATGGGCGGGTTGGGGCATCGCACGCGATGCGGATCGATTCGAAACGGCGGGCCGCCGTGGGCTCGCAGCATGGTAGAGACCGCCCGGCGCGCCGTCGCGCGATGGCTGCGGCGCAACGCGCGGCAGCACGCATCGCCATGATTCGAAACGCCATTTTCTGTACCATCCTGGCGAACGAATGCATGCGCTTTCGGCGGTGGCGCGTGTCGTTCGCCGCCGACGTGCGAAAGACCGGTTCGAAAGCGCGTCGTCGGAACGCATCGCGGATCGGCATTCCCGATGCAGCCGTTTGCGTGTAGGTTGACGCGACCGGCGGCCGGAATCGAAGCGCGGCGCCTTCCTCATGTTTGCACCTGCCGGGCAGCGGCAACGCCTGCCCGCCTCACCACGAGACATCCCATGACGATTTTCACGCAGACGCTGTCGCTCGGCGGCGAGCGCACCGACAGCCCCACCATCGCGATCAAGGACACGATCGACATCGCGGGCTACCCCACCGTGTGCGGCAGCCGCGCGCTGGCCGGCGCCGCGCCGGCTCGGCATCACGCCGAGGCCGTGCAGCGCGTGCTCGACGCCGGCTGGCGGATCGTCGGCAAGACCACGACGCACGAGCTCGCCTACGGCATGACCGGCATCAACGACTTCGCCGGCACGCCGCTCAACCCGCAGGGCCCGGCCCATGTCCCCGGCGGATCGTCGAGCGGCTCGGCGGCGGCGGTCGGCTTCAAGCTCGCCGATGCGGCGCTCGGCACCGATACCGGCGGCTCGGTTCGCGGGCCGGCGGCCTGCTGCGGCGTGATGGGGCTCAAGCCGACGTTCGGCCGCGTCTCGCGGCTCGGCGTCGCGCCCGCGGACTCCACGCTCGATTGCGTCGGGCCGCTGGCGCGCGACGTCGATACGCTGGTGCGCGTGATGCTCGCCATTGCGCCGGATTTCGACGCGGCCGCCGCACGCGGCCACGCCGCCACGGCGCGCATCGGCATCGCCACAGTGGCCGCGCGTCCGGAAATCGCGGCAGCGGTGGCGCGCGCGGTGCACGCCAGCGGCAATCCCGCCACCGCCGTCACGCTGGACGGCTTCGGCGAGGCATTCGACGCCGGCCTGGCGGTGATCAACGCCGAGAACGCACGCGCGTTCGCGCATCTGCTGGGCCGCGGGTGGCTCGGCGCGGATGTCGAAACGCGCCTGCAGGCCGCCACCGCCACGACGCCGGACATGCTCGCGGCAGCCAACCGGGTGCGCGCGCGTTTCATCGAGGCCGTCGATCGCACGCTGGATGCGGTCGACGTGATCGTGATGCCCACCCTGCCCGATTTTCCGATCACGGTGGAAGCCGCGCGAAGCGGCGCCTCGGTCATCACGATGTCGTCGCTGATTCGCCCGTTCAACCTGAGCGGCCACCCCGCGCTGTCGCTGCCGATCGAGGTCGACACGTTCCCGTTGCGGGCCGGCCTGCAGATCGTCGGGCGTCGCGGCGACGACGAGCGCGTGTGCGCGGTGGCGGCGCATGTCGCCGCGTCGCTGGCGCGCTGAACACGAGGCGCGCCGCCGAGCCTCTCCATTTTTCGAGGAGGCGAACCTCGATTTGAGCGGCTTCAAGACGGCGCGCGGATCCGGCAGCATCGGCGAGCAGCGGCTCGAACGCGATCGACGGCATCGCGGCGAGCCGCGATCCCCTCTCTCCTCGTCGCAAACGCAATGAAAAAAACGCTCAAGATCGATTTCGTCTCGGATGTCGCATGCCCGTGGTGCGCCGTCGGCCTGTCGTCGCTGGAACGCGCGCTCGAACGCCTGGGCAACGCCGTCGACGCCGAACTCGTCATGCATCCGTTCGAACTGAACCCGCAGATGGGGGCCGACGGCGAAGACATCGTCGAGCACATCGGCAGGAAATACGGCCGCACGCCGCAGCAGGTCGCCCAGGCGCAGGTCATGCTGCGCCAGAAAGGCGCCGAGGTCGGCTTCGCGTTCGGCCCGCGCACGCGCATCCACAACACGTTCGACGCGCATCGCCTGCTTCACTGGGCCAGCCTGCAGGGCAAGCAGATCGCGCTCAAGAAGGCGCTGCTCAGGCTCTATCACGGCGAAGGCAAATCGCCGAGCAGCCAGAACGTGCTGGTGGAGGCGGCGGTGTCGGCCGGCCTGGACGGCACGCAAGCGCGGCTGGTGTTGCAACGCGGGGACTACGCCAACGAGGTGCGCCAGGAAGAACGGAAATATCAGACGATGGGCGTTCACTCGGTGCCGTCGATCATTCTCGACGACCGGTACCTGCTGACCGGCGCGCAACCGGTGGAAGCGTTCGAGCACGCGATTCGTCAGGTGCTGGCAGCAAGCTGACGGTTGGGTATCCGAATCGATACGGGCGGCTTGCCGGCGACGCAATCGCCAGCCGCCAGCCGCTCACGCCGCGGGCAACCCGGCCGCGAACACCCCGGGCACGATGTCGTTGCGGCCGGCGGGCGTATCGTCCGTGCCGTCGAACACGGCATGGACGAGGTTCAGGAATTCGGCCAGCGCGGGCATCACGAATTCATCGTTGCGGCGGACGAACACGGTCTTCACGATCGCCAGCTCCGGCGGCAACGCATGGCAACGGATCTCGCCCGCCACCGCGTGCTGCTCCGCCACGGCGCGCGGCAGCAGCGTCACGCCCATGCCCGCCGCGACGCACGACAGAATGCCGTCGAGCGTGCCCAGTTCCAGCACCTGATGCGGCACCAGGCCCGCCTGGTAGAACCAGTGCTCGAGCGTCGAGCGGTAGAAGCAGCCGGTGCGGAACACCAGCACCGTCTGCGTCGACATCGATTGCGTGACGGCCGCGAGCGAGCCATGTTCGCGGTGGCTCACCAGCACGAGCTCTTCCTGGAACACCGCCTCCTGCACGAGATGCGTGTTGTCGTGAAACCCGCCGACGAACGCGCCGTCGATCCGGTGCGCCTCGACCGCCTTGATCAGTTCCACGGTGGTGCCGGTCAGCAGCGACAGTTGCACGTCGGGATAGCGGTTGCGATAGCGCGTCAGCACGCGCGGCAGGCGGATCGCGGCCGTCGTCTCCATCGAGCCGAGGCGCAAGCGCCCGGTGGGCGCGGACATGCCCGACAACGCGCTGCGGCTCTCCTCGATCAGATGCAGCACGCGCCGCGCGTAACCGAGAAACGTCTCGCCCGCCGAGGTCAGCACCACGCCGCTCTTGTAGCGGATGAAGAGTTGCTGGCCCAACTCCGCTTCGAGTTCGCGCACGCGCATCGTGATGTTGGATTGCACCGTGCAGACCCGTTCGGCCGCGGCCGTGAAGCTGCCGCAATCGGCGATCGCGCAAAAGAACTTCAGGTGACGCAGCTCCATGAGTGATACCTCATCATCTCTATCGGTGATCGATGCAATGCCGAATATCACCATAGAACATCGATCGCACCGGCTGTAGTGCCGTAAACACCGAGACCGCGGCACGCGCGCCATCGCGCCCCGCCCACGCCGGCACTTCACTGGCAGCGATGGCAAGCATCACCAATCATCATTTGAAGCGGCTTGACGCGCGCTCTATCGTCGACACAACAAAAGCAACAAACAGACGGAGACACCCCATGGAGACAGTCGCTTCACCCGCTGCCGCACCGCGTTCGCCCGCGTTTCTTCGGCTCGTCAGCCGGCGCAGAACCATCGTGACCTGGCTGACGGCATCGACGCTGGTGCCTTATTACCTGTTCGTGCTGGTCGCGGCCTGCAAGCCGGCCGCGCTCGCCACGCGCATTCACGGCGGCAGCGCGATCACGGTAGGCTGGATCGCCGGCGGCCTGCTGATCGTCGGCGCGTGGCTGCTGACCGGTTTGTACGTGCGCTACGCCAACGGGGAATTCGAGCGGCTGTCGCGGCAGCTCGACACGGGGGTGGCGTCATGATCCGGCTCGCCCGATTCGGCCTGCCGGCCGGGCTGCTCGCGCCTGCACTGCCGGCGTTCTGCGCCACGCTGACTGCGCCCGTCGAGAAGGCGGCATCGGTCAACCCGACAGTGGTGGCGATGTTCCTCGCGTTCGTCGCGGCCACGCTCGGCATCACCTGGTGGGCCGCGGCCCGCACCCGCTCGATGACCGATTTCTACACGGCGGGCGGCCGGATCAGCGGCTTCCAGAATGGCCTCGCGCTGGCCGGCGACTACATGTCCGCCGCCGCGCTGCTGGGGCTGACCAGCATGATCTTCTTCAACGGCTACGACGGCATGATCTACGCGGTCAGCTTCTTCATCGCGTGGCCGCTGCTGCTGTTCCTGTTCGCCGAGCGGATCCGCAATCTCGGGCAGGTGACGCTGGCCGACATCGCCTCGTTCCGGCTCGCGCACACGCCGATCCGCACGCTGCTGGCGCTCGGCTCGCTGACGGTGGTGTGCTTCTACCTCGTCGTGCAGATGGTGGGCGCGGGCCAGTTGATCGAGCTGCTGTTCGGGCTGCCGTATCACTACGCCGTGATCCTGGTGGGCCTGCTGATGGCGGTGTACGTGACGTTCGGCGGCATGGTCGCCACCACCTGGGTGCAGATCGTCAAGGCCGTGCTGATGCTGTTCGGCGGCACCCTGCTCGCCGTCCTCGCCCTGAGCCGGTTCGGCTTCTCGTTGGACAGCCTGCTCGAGCGCGCGGCGGCCGTGCACGCGAACGCCGCCAGCATCGCCATGCCGAGCAAGCTGGCGAAGGATCCGATCGCGATGCTGTCGCTCTCGGTGGGCCTGGTGTTCGGCACGGCCGGGCTGCCGCACATCCTGATGCGCTTCTTCACGGTGCCCGACGCCAGGCAGGCGCGCAAATCGGTGTTCGTCGCGACGGGCTTCATCGGCTTCTTCTTTCTCGTGATCGTGGTGCTCGGCCTGGCCGCGATCACGATCGTCGGCCAGAACCCGGCGTTCTTCGAAGGCGGCCGGCTCGGCGGCAAGCTGATCGGCGGCAACAACATGCCCGTCATGTATCTCGCCAAGGCGCTCGGCGGCGACCTGTTCCTCGGCTTCCTGTCGGCCATCGCGTTCGCCACGATCCTGGCCGTGGTGTCGGGTCTGACCATGGCCGGCACGTCGGCGATCTCGCACGATCTCTACGTCAAGGTGCTGAAGCGGAACCGGGCCGATCCGGCCGCCGAAAAGCGCGTCTCGCGCTGGGCCTCCACCGGCATCGGCCTGATCGCGGTGGTGCTCGGGATCCTGTTCAAAGGCCAGAACATCGCGTTCCTGGTGGCGCTGACGTTCGGCATCGCCGCCTCGGTCAATTTCCCGATCCTCGCGCTGTCGATGTACTGGAGGGGGCTGACGACGCGCGGCGCGCTGATCGGCGGCCTCGCCGGCCTGATCAGCTCGGTGGGGCTGGTGGTGCTCTCGCCGGCGGTGTGGGTGGCGATCCTCGGGCACTCGCACGCGATCTTCCCGTACGACTATCCCGCCATCGTCTCGACCGGCATCGCCGTGCTGGGCTGCTGGCTAGGCTCGGTCACGGATCGCAGCCACCGCGCGGCGCGCGACCGGGCCGGCTTCGACGAACAGTTCTTCCGCGCGCAGACGGGCATCGGCGCGTCGCAGACGGTCAGCCATTGAGCGCGCGCCGCCCACCGACCTACCTGAAGGAGACGACCATGCAACTCAGAGACAACGGCCTCGGCTTTTCCCCGATCACGATTGCGCTGCACTGGCTGATCGCCGCGCTGCTGCTCGCGATCCTCGTGCTCGCCGCGCTGCTTGCGGCCGGCGTGGATCCGGCGCAGCACGCGGCGCTGCTGCGCGCACGCAATGCGCTCGGCCTCGTGCTGTTCGCAGTGTCGATCTACCGGTTCTGGCAGCGCGTCACGTCGTGGCATCCGCTGCCGGTCGGCACGCCGAACCCGATCGAGGTGATCGTGAGCCGCTCGGTGGCCGCGGCGCTGGCGCTCGCCATGGTGCTGCTGCCGTTCGCCGCGTGGCTGGCCAACGCCACCGCCGGGCAGGCCACGCCGTTGCCGGGCGGGCTGGACATTCCGACGCCGTTCGCCGCGAACCATGCCGCGCATGCGGTGGTCGCGTTCTTGTTCGACGCCGGTTCGATCGCGTTTCTCGCGGGCCTCGCGCTGCATCTGTTCGGGGCGCTCAAGAACCATTTCATCCTCAGAAACGAGGCACTCAAGCGCATGCTTGGCAAACGTGTGGAGCTCTAAACCATGAGCACGTACAAATCGCATTTCCCCGGGAATCGCGTCACGCAACTGTGCGGGATCGACTACCCCGTGTTCCTCGGCGGCATGGCCGCCATCTCCGGGCCGAAGCTCGTCGCGGCCGTGGCCAACGCCGGCGGCATGGGCACCCTCGGCGGCCTGCGGCTGCCGCCCAGGACGCTGCGCACCTGGATCCGGGAGACGCGCGAGATGACCGGCCGCCCGTTCGGCGTCAATCTCGTGCCGTCGTTCGGCGGCCCCGACGTGTTCGAGGCGCAGTTCCAGGTGATCCTGCAGGAGCGCCCGCGCATGCTGTCGCTGTTCTATGCCGAGGCGCATTCGGACATGATCATGCGGGCCAAGGATGCGGGGCTGCTGGTGATGGTGCAGACCGGCTCGGTCGCGCTGGCGCGCCGCGCGCTGAACAGCGGCGCGGACATCGTCGTGGCGCAGGGCAGCGAAAGCGGCGGGCACCTGAACCGCGGCACGATCGGCGTGATGCCGCTGCTCGCGTCGCTGATCGAGATCGCGCAGGGGCGGCCGGTGCTGGCCGCGGGCGGAATCGTCAACCGGCACGACGTGCGCGCGATGATGCGCCTGGGCGCGGCGGGCGTGCTGGTGGGCACGGCGTTCGTCGCCACCGAGGAATCGAACGCACACCCGCTCTACCGGCAGAAGATCGTCGACGCCACCGTGGACGACACCGAATACCGCACCGGCTATTCGTTCGGCTGGAAATACGGCACGCCGCACCGCGTGATTCCGAATCGCGACAAGTGGAACCTGTTGCGGCTGATCGGCGGCGGCGCACGCGCCATCGACAAGCCGAAGATGGCGCAAAAGCTGTCGTTATATGCAGGCCAGGGCGTGGGCAAGATCGACCGCGTCATGCCGGCGGCCGAGCGCATGGCCGAACTGATCGCGGGGCTCTCGCACGCCGAGCTGGATCTGAACTGGGACGTGCGCCGCTACGCGCGCATGCATCCGGCGCCGCTGGCCGATCATCAGGCCGCCTGAGCGAGCGGCGAGCCGATGCGGCGTTGGTCGCCGCTTCGGCCCGCCATTCCGCCGATGGCTCGCCTCACCCGCCGCGCGAGTGCAGCCATGCCGCGCGATGCTCGAGCCGCGCCTTGACGATGCAGGTCGGATCGGTCTTCCGGATCCAGCTCGGTGATTCCACCTGCAAACGGATGGTCGATGGTCGGCGTGGCGCGCACCGCGGCGGTTCGGTCCCGGACACCGGGCCGCCGACACCCCGCACCGTCCATCGATCATTGCAGATGCCACATGTCGCCGAACGCGACGACGATCGGCTTCGAAAAAATTTCGCATCGCCTGTAACCCGATTCCCCGCGCCGGCGAATTGATGAGCGTACCCAATGTGGGTGCGCCCACTCAAATACCGGAGAATCTCATGTCGTCGAACACCAAAGTCACGTCCGCCCTGCTCCTCAGCGCCGTTGCCGGCCTGCTCGCCACCGCCGCCCACGCCGCACCGCTGACCAAGGCCGAGGAAGCCGCCGCGCACGGCGCGCACAAGGAGCAATGCTACGGCGTCGCGCTCAAAGGCCAGAACGATTGCGCCGCCGGCCCGGGCACGACGTGCCAAGGCACCTCGACGGTCGATTTCCAGGGCAATTCGTGGAAGTTCGTTCAAGGCGGCACGTGCACCGGCATTCAAGTGCCGGGCGGCGGCCACGGTTCGCTGACGCCGCTGAAGTCCTGATCCACGCAAGCCCTATCAGAGGAGCGGGGACGGCAGCCAGCCGTCCCCCGACCAGCCATGACGCAGTCCACCCCGCTTGCCGGCGTCAGCTTCAAGCACGATCATCTCGCCGCGATCCGCGAGCAACGGCCCGACGGGCTGTTCTTCGAGGTGCACGCCGAGAACTACATGGGCGACGGCGGCCCCGCGCACCGCGCGCTCGCCGCGATACGGCGCGATCATCCGCTGTCGGTGCATGGCGTGGGCATGTCGATCGGCGGCCGCGGGCCGCTCGATGCGCGCCATCTCGCGCGGCTGCAGGCGCTCGTCGCCCGCTATGAACCGATGCTGGTGTCCGAGCATCTGGCGTGGTCGTCGCATGAAGGCACGTTCTTCAACGATCTGCTGCCGCTCCCGTATAACGCGCAGACGCTCGCCACCGTCTGCGCGCATGTCGATCAGGTGCAGGACACGCTGCAGCGGCGCATCCTGCTCGAAAATCCTTCGACCTACGTAGCGTTTTCCACCTCGACGATGAGCGAGGTCGATTTCCTGCGGGCGGTGGCCACGCACACCGGCTGCGGGCTGCTGCTCGACATCAACAACGTATTCGTATCCGCGTGCAATCAGCGCCGCTCGGCCGAGGCCTACCTCGCCGCGTTTCCGCTCGAACACGTCGGACAGATTCATCTGGCCGGGCATAGCGAACAACGCGACGACGAGGACGCGCCGCTGCTGATCGACAGTCACGATCGCCACGTGGCCGATCCGGTCTGGACGCTCTATGCCGATGTGATCGCCCGCACCTCGGGCATCCCGACGCTGATCGAATGGGACAGCGCATTGCCCGCCTGGCCGGTGCTGCGCGCCGAAGCGCAACGTGCGGCCACGGTGATGCGCGGCGCGCTCGGCGAGGTGCCCGCTCATGCCTGATCGCGCACATACCGCCGACGCACCGATGCACGGCTTCGCGGCCGGGCTGCTCGACCCCGCTTGCCCGCCGCCCGCCGACGCGATCGCGCCGGACCGCAAGGGTGTCGAGAAACGCTACAACGTCTACCGCAACAACGTGACCGTGAGCCTGATCGATGCGCTCGCGGCCATCTACCCGGCCGTGCAGCGCATCACGGGCGTGGAATTCTTTCGGGCGATGGCGCGCTTTCACGTGCGCGACACGCCGCCCGCATCGCCGCTGTTGTTCGAATACGGCTACGCGTTCCCCGCGTTCATCGAGCGCTATCCGTATGCCGCCGAGATACCGTGGCTGGCCGATGTCGCGCGTATCGAACGCGCCTGGCTCGACGCGTATCACGCCGAGGATCAGCCGCCGCTGAGCCTCGCCGCGCTCGCGCAGGTCGCACCCGATGCGCTGATGGATTTGCGCTTCGTGCGCCACGCCGCCGCGCGCGTGACGCGCTCGCGGTTTCCCGCCGTGTCGATCTTCGTCATGAATCGCGGCGACGGCCCTGTCACGCCGCTCGTTTCGAGCACGCCGGAAGATGCGCTGATCACGCGCGCCGCCGACGAGGTGACCGTCTCGCGCCTGCCGCCGGGCGGGGCCGCGTTCCTGTCGGCGCTGTTCGACGGCGAGCCGTTCGGCGCGGCCGCCGCGCAGGCGCTCGAAGCCGATGCGGCGTTCGATCTGTCCGCCAACCTCGCCGGCATGATCGCCGCCGGCGCCTTTACCTCGATTCGTTCAGGAGCTTGACCATGATGCCGGACTCAACACGCCCATCGCCCACGCCGTTCGCGGCGCTTGCCCGAGGCATCGGATGCGCTCGCCGTGCCGTCGAATCCATCGCGCAGCCCGCGCTCGTGCAACTCGTGCTGCGCATCGCGCTCGCCGTGCCGTTCTGGAAGTCGGGCATCCTCAAGTGGAGCGGCTTCCTGCAACTGAACGACACCGCGATCGATCTGTTCACGGATGTCTTCAAGCTGCACCTGCCGGGCGGCCCGTACCCGTTCCCCGCGCCCGCCGCGTTCGCGTTTCTGTCGGCGTGCGGCGAGGTGGGATTTCCCGTGCTGCTGGTGCTGGGGCTCGGCACGCGCTTCGCCGGAATCGGCTTGCTGCTGATGACCTGCATCGTCGAGCTGACGGTGCCGGACGGCTGGCCGATCCACATCACCTGGGCCGCGATGGCGCTCGGCGTCGCCGCATGGGGGCCGGGCAGGATCTCGATCGATTACCTGCTCGGCGACCGGCTCGCCCGCTCGTCAAGCATGACGAAGTAAGTTGCATCGGCCTCTCGCCTCGCCACGTCTCGGCGAGGCGGCCCCCCCGCTCGAATTTCGACGATTCGACCACGCCCCGGCCCGCCCGGCGGCGAATCCCCTCCGCGGCGCGCGCCGCGATCATTCAACCGCATGCTCGGTAGACAAGCAGTTCGTGTTAATTTTGCATCACTGAAATGATATGTTATATCATAACACTTCACATGCTTACCCGAATTACCGGATGAAGCGGATTACGCCGCCTCGGATCGGATTCATGGCTCGTTCGAGCGGTCGACAAAGCGATTCGGCCGCTCGCCGGGCGGCCCCGGCCTGAGCGCGCGCCTCGTGCCAAGCGCCCAAGCCCGCATGCCAACCCGCCATCCGCACAACAGCCCGCAACCTCACAACGCCGCCACGCCATGAACGACGTCATTCGCCTGCACAACACGTTGACGCGCAAGAAGGCGCCGCTGCAAACCGCCCGGCCCGACCGCGTGACGCTGTACGTGTGCGGCCCGACCGTCTACAACTTCGCGCATATCGGCAACGCGCGGCCGGCCGTGGTGTTCGACGTATTGGCGCGCCTGCTGCGCCACGATTACCGCGAGCTTGTCTATGCACGCAACTTCACCGACGTCGACGACAAGATCAACGCGGCCGCGGCGGCCAGCGGCCAGCCGATCGGCGCAATCACCGCCCGCTATATCGACGCCTATCGGGACGACATGCGGGCATTGGGCGTGCTCGCGCCCGATCTCGAGCCGCGCGTCACCGAGCACATCCCCGACATCGTCGCCCTGATCGAAACGCTGGTGCGGCGCGACCACGCCTATGTCGCGCAGGGGCACGTGCTCTTTCACGTGCCCTCGTACGCGGATTACGGGCATCTGTCGGGGCGCCGCCCCGAGGACATGCTCGCCGGGGCGCGCGTCGAAGTGGCGCCCTACAAGCGCAATCCGCTGGATTTCGTGTTGTGGAAACCGTCCACGCCGGATCTGCCCGGCTGGGACAGCCCGTGGGGACGTGGCCGCCCGGGATGGCACGTCGAGTGTTCGGCGATGATCGAAAGACATCTGGGCCGCACCATCGATATTCACGGCGGCGGCCAGGACCTGATCTTCCCGCACCACGAAAACGAAATTGCCCAGGGAACCTGCGCGCACGACGCCCTGTATTGCCGCACCTGGATTCACAACAGCTTCGTGACGGTGGACGGCCAGAAGATGTCGAAATCGCTCGGCAACGTGTTGCTGGTTCGCGATCTGCTCGATCAGGCGCGCGGCGAGGCGATTCGCTTCGCGTTGCTGGCCACGCACTATCGCTCCCCGTTGAACTGGAACGCGCGGCGGCTCGCGTTGGCAAGGCAGAGCCTGATGAGATGGTACGCAGTGCTGGCGAATGCCGACAGGCGACAGGCTTGCGCCCCCGAGCAAGCAGCCGAGCCCGACCCGCTCGTGCTGTCGGCATTGCGCGACGATCTCAACGTCCCGCTCGCGATCCATCGCCTGCACGAGCTCGCCGCCCGGGCGCGCCGGGCCGCCTCGCCCGCCGAGCAATGCCAGGCTGCGGCGCAACTGCGCGCCGCAGCGGCGCCGCTGGGCCTGCTGCAGGATTCCGCGCCCGTTGCACTGGCCGCATTGCGGCGTCAATCGAGCGCGCCGCGCGCGGCGTTGACGGCCGAGCGCGCCGAAACCCTGATCGCCGAGCGCGACGCGGCCCGGCGCGAGCGCGACTTTTCCCGCGCCGACATCTTGCGCCGCATGCTCAACGAGGGCGGCGTCGTGCTCGAGGACACCTCGCAAGGCACGCAATGGCGCTTCGCGGAGCTTGCGGCCCGCTCTTGATCTCTTCTTTCCGCTCCTTATCCACACCATGATTGCCACCGCTTCAAGCCTTGTCGAGGCCATCGACATCACCTTCCCCGACGGCGCGCGTTACCGCTGCGCGAAAGGCAGCACGGTGGCGGAAATCGTCGCCGCAACGCGGCCCGACCTCGCACCGAACGCGCTCGCGGGCGAGATCGGCGCGCAGCTGCTGGATCTGAGCGACACCATCGAACACGACGCGCAACTGCGCATCGTCACGCCGGCCGACGCCGACGGGCTCGCGATCATCCGCCATTCGTGCGCCCACCTGCTCGGTCACGCCGTCAAGCAGCTTTATCCCGACGCGCAAATGGTGATCGGCCCCGTCATCGAGAACGGTTTCTACTACGACGTGGCGCTTTCCCGGCCGTTCACGCTCGACGCGTTGGCGGCCATCGAGCAACGCATGCGCGAACTGATCGACCGCGATTACGACGTGATCAAGCGGGCGGTGCCGCGCGACGAGGCCATGCGCATTTTTCGCGAGCGCGGCGAAACCTACAAGCTGCGGCTGATCGAGGACATGCCCGAGGTCGCGACGCTGAATCTGTATGTCCACCAGGAATACATCGACATGTGCCGCGGCCCGCACGTGCCGAACACCCGCTTCCTCAAGGCCTTCCGGCTGACACACCTTGCCGGCGCCTATTGGCGCGGCGATGCGCGCAACACGCAACTGCAGCGGCTGTACGGCACCGCGTGGGCCGACGCGAGCCAGCTCGCCACCCATCTCGCACAGCTCGAAGAGGCGGAGCGCCGCGACCATCGCCGGCTCGGCCGCGAACTCGATCTGTTCCATTTTCAGGAGGACGCGCCGGGCGCGGTGTTCTGGCATTCGCGTGGCTGGACCGTGTTTCGCGAGTTGATCGCCTACATGCGCCGGCGCCAGCACGAAGCGGGCTACCTCGAGGTCAACTCGCCCGACGTGATGGATCGCAGCCTGTGGGAAATCTCCGGCCACTGGGACAACTACCGCGATCACATGTTCACCACGGCGACCGAGGACGGCCGCGCCTTCGCGCTCAAGCCGATGAACTGCCCGGGGAGCGTGCTGCTGTACCGTCACGGCCTGAAGAGCTATCGCGACCTGCCGATCCGCATGGGCGAATTCGGCAAGGTGCACCGCTACGAACCCTCCGGGGCGCTGCACGGGCTGCTTCGGGTTCGGCACTTTACGCAGGACGACGCACATATTTACTGCACGCCCGCGCAGATGGACGAGGAGTGCCGCGCCGTGATCGCGCTGGTGATCGATATCTACCGGCAGTTCGGCTTCGACGACGTGCGCATCAAGCTCTCGACCCGCCCGGCGAACCGGATGGGCGACGACGCGACCTGGGACCGGCTGGAGGGCGCGCTGACGAGCGCGCTCGATCACATGGGCCTGCCCTGCGCGATCAACCACGGCGAAGGCGCGTTCTACGGCCCCAAGCTCGAATTCGTGCTGCGCGACGCGATCGGCCGCGATTGGCAATGCGGCACGCTGCAGGTCGACATGAACCTGCCCGAGCGCTTCGGCATCGAATACGTCGACGAGGACGGCCAGCGCAAGCGCCCCGTGATGCTGCACCGCGCGCTGTTCGGCTCGCTGGAGCGTTTCATCGGCATCCTGATCGAACACTACGCCGGACGGCTGCCGCCCTGGCTCGCGCCGGTTCAGGCAATGGTGCTGTCGATCTCGGAGGCGCACGCCGATTACGCGCGCGATGTCGCGCGCGTGCTGGAAGGGGCCGGCCTGCGGGCCGAAGCGGATACCCGGCGCGAGAAGATCGGCTACAAGATCCGGGCGCAGGTCGTGCAACGCATTCCGTTCCTGCTGGTCGTGGGCGCCAAGGAGTTCGAGGCGCGCACCGTCTCGATCCGATCGCGGGACGGCGTCGATCTCGGTGCGATGCCGATCGCGCAGGCCTGCGCCCTGCTCGCGAACGAGTGCCGGGCGCCGGACCACGCCACCCGCATTGCGGCCCGCCACGCGCTGTTGGAGCGCGTCGGCCTGAACACCAACGAAGCCACCAGAGCACACGCATGAAACCCGTCTCTCACACCGCCGCCATCGCCAGCATCGCCGGCGTCGCGCTGGCATCGCGCGATTCGATCGAGCAGGTCGAGGAAGGCCACGCCCTCGCGCCGCGCTTCGACCACGACGGCCTGATCGCCTGCGTCACAACCGAGGCCGCCAGCGGCGAGGTGCTGATGCTCGGCTACATGAACCGCGAGGCCCTGGCGCTGACCATCCGCACCGGCGAGGCGCACTACTGGAGCCGTTCGCGGCGATCGCTGTGGCGCAAGGGCGCAACCAGCGGCTTGGTGCAGCGCATCGAGGAGATGCGCGTGGACGACGATCAGGACGCGATCTGGTTGCGCGTCAGCGTGGACGGCTCCGGCGCGAGCTGCCATGTCGGCTATCGGTCATGCTTCTACCGGCGTGTGCCGGTAGGCGCGAGCTACGCGCAGAATCCGCTGCTGGTGTTCACCGAATCGGAAAAGACCTTCGACCCGGCGCGCGTCTACGGCGACGCGCCCAATCCGACGATCCTCTGAGCTTGCCGGGCGAGGCGCGGCGGAGCGGCGGCGCCGCGCTCGGTTCGTCCGAACACGGCGCGGCCGGCCGCTCGACCCGATAGCCGACTCGCGAATCGGCGACGATACGTTTCGGCTCGATTTCACGACCGTGACAGTCAGGATTTCACGCCGAACAGCGTCAACCCTTCCTGATCGAGCGCACGCTGCACGGCGGGCCGCCGGCCGAGGCGCTCGGCGTGGGCATGCCATGCCGGGTACAGGTTCGGGCCGTCGATTCCGATTCGAACGACCCAGCGGTACACGGCCAGCAAATAGGGATCGGCGATCGTGAAGCGGCCGCCCGTCGCGTAGCCGCCCGTCCCGGTCAACATGGCCTCGATCGTGCGCGAGGTGTCGTCGATGATGCGCCGGCCGTTTTCCATCACCGCTTCGTACTGCGACGCATCGCCGATGAAACGATGCGGGCGCCAGAGTTCGGTCCAGCCCATGCCGTGCACCCAGCCGGCGATCCAGTTCAGCAACTCGTGGCAGCGGGCTTCCCCGAGCGGATCGGCGGGAACCAGGCCCGCGCCGGGATGCTGCCGCACCAGATACGCCATGATCGCCGGCAGCTCGGTCAGCACGTTCGCCTGCCCTTCCACGTGCAGCGCCGGTACGCGCCCTTTCGGATTGACGGCCAGATACTCGGCCGACTGCGTGGCCCCGCTGGCGATCACGGTCGGCGCGAGCGAATACGGAACGCCGAGTTCTTCCAGCACGACATGGACGGCGAGCGAACATGCGCCGGGCGAATAGTAGAGTCGATAGGTCATGAGCGATGCATCGCCGCGAGCGTTGAAGTGAGCCCATGCTAGCGGGCGGCCTCCCGCATGTCAGGGATTCTGTATCGAAAATCGGAAAACGGCGGTAACCCGCTGTTTTCTATCGGGCCGGTTTGTACTATCGATACGAACGAAACGCCGCCGGCAAGCGCCATTCGCGGGCGCGTTCGGCGCAACGATTGCCGCGAACGCCTCGCGTTTTTTGAAAAACCGGCACGCCAACCTTCCGACGAATTCGATTCGCTCCGTATTCGTTCGCACCGATAGTACAAAAAATAGCCTTTGGAATCATGACCATCCGGATGGTACGGGCTGCGAATTATGACAAACCGCGACGGCGTTCGATGCCCCTCCTAGCATCTCCGTGCACAACATCGGATATTCATGCGGAGGGGAATCATGCAAACCTACACGTCTGCCGCCGGCAGCACTTCAACCCGGCACGAACGGCTCGTCATCATCGGCTCGACGCTGGGCACGCTGTTCGAGTGGTACGACTTTTTCCTGTACGGCGCGGTGGCGTCGGTCTTTTCCAAACAGTTCTTTTCGGCCTTGTCGAGTTCCAGCGCCTATCTGTTCGCGTTGATCGCGTTCGGCGTGGGCTTCGCCGTCCGGCCGCTCGGCGCGCTGATCTTCGGCCGGCTCGGCGACAAGGTCGGCCGGAAATACACGTTCCTCATCACGATCGTCCTGATGGGCGGCTCGACGTTCTGCGTCGGCCTGCTGCCCACTTACGCGCAAGCCGGCATCCTCGCGCCGATCCTGCTGCTTTCGCTGCGCGTGCTCCAGGGCCTCGGGCTCGGCGGCGAATATGGCGGCGCCGCGATCTACGTGGCCGAGCACGCGCCGGCCGGCAGGAAAGGCCGCAACACGAGCTGGATCCAGATGACCGGCGCCGGCGGCACGATTCTCTCGCTGCTCGTGGTGTTCGTCTGCCGATCGCTGTTCGGCGATCAGTTCGAGGAATGGGCCTGGCGCGTGCCGTTTCTGCTTTCGGCCGTGATGCTGGCCGTGTCGATCTACATCCGCACGGCGCTGCACGAATCGCCCGTCTACGAACGCATGAAGGCCGAGGGCAAGACGTCGCCGGCGCCGATCCGCGAGACGTTCGGCAACTGGTCGAACGTGAAGGCCATGCTGATCGCGCTGTTCGGCCTCGTGACGGGCGTGACGACGGTGTTGTACACGGGCCAGACCTACACGTTCTTCTTCCTGACGCAAACGCTGCATCTGAACGTCGGCTCGGCGAGCTTCGTCAATGCGGCGTCGCTGATCGTCTGCCTGCCGATGATGTGGATCGCCGGCTCCGTGTCCGACCGGATCGGCCGCAAGAAGGTCATCCTCACCGGCTGCCTGCTGGCCGCGCTCACGTTCTTTCCGATCTTCCACGCCATCACGCACTTCGCGAACCCGGCGCTCGAAACCGCCGCGGCAACCAGCCCGGTCACCGTGAAGGCCGCGCCCGGCGCCTGCAGCGTCCAGTTCGATCTGCTCGGCAACAAGCCCTCCAGCAAGGAATGCGATCAAATCAAGGCCGCGCTGGCCAAGGCCGGCGTGCCGTATTCGAATCTCGCGGGTGCGGCGGGCGAGCGGCCGACGGTGCAGATCGGAGACACGGTCATCGCCGGCTTCGACGCGAAGGCCATCCATGCGAGGCTCGAAAGCGCGGGCTATGCCGGCGTCGCGAACGATGCGCAGATCAACCGCCCGATGCTGATCCTGATGCTGTCGATCCTCTGCGCCTACTTCGCGATGGTGTACGCGCCGGTGGCCGCGGCGCTGGTCGAGATGTTCCCGGCACGCGTGCGCTATACGGCGATGTCGTTCCCGTATCACCTGGGCAACGGCATCATCGGCGGCTTCTTTCCGGCGGTGGCGTTCGCGATGGTCACCACCACCGGCGATATCTACTTCGGCATCTGGTATCCGGTGTTCTTCGCAGCCCTGACGTTCGTCGTTGGCGCGTTGTGCCTGAAGGAACACCATCGGGACGAGCCGGCCTGATGGCGGTGTGACGGCGGCCCGGGCCGCGTTTTTCGCGGCCCGGGCCGAACCGGCAACCGGCAACGAAGCGCCTACTTCGTACCGCCCTGCCACCCCGCACCCTGCTGTTCGCGCCATTCCGGGGTCGTGACGCCGCCCACGCCCCAACTGTCGAGCTCCACTTCGTCGATCACCACGAACGTCGTGTGCGGCGGCTTGCCCATCACCTCGAACAGCAGATCGCTGACGCCCTTGATGAGCGCCTTCTTTTGCTCCGGCGTCGTCGCCGATGCGCCAGGCGCGGTGCCTTCGCGCGTCACCTTGATGTTTACGTACGGCATATCGCCTTCCTTCATTGAAATACGGATCGACCCGCCGGCTCAGGCAATGGTCAAACCCACGTCGACGTTGTTGCGCGTCGCGTTCGAGTAGGGGCACAGCCGATGCGCGAGATCGACCAGCTTGCCGGCCGATTCGCGATCGACGCCGGGCAGCGTCACCAGCAGATCGGCGGTAATGCCGAAGCCGCCTTCGGAACGCGGCCCGATGCCGATCGTGGCGCTCACCGTGGTGTCGGCGGGCACCTTGAGCTTCAGTTGCTGCGCGGCCACCTTCAGTGCGCCGATGAAACACGCCGAATAGCCTGCGGCAAAGAGTTGCTCCGGATTGGTGCCCTCGCCGCCCGCGCCGCCGAGTTCCTTCGGCGTCGAGAGCCGGGCTTCGAAATGGCCGTCGTCCGAGTAGGCCACGCCGTCGCGGCCACCCGTCGCGGTGGCGCGCGTGCGATATTTCACGTCGATTGTCATGATCGGTACTCCGTATTGACCGGGCGCTTCAAGCTTGGCGGGGGGCGCGTCGCCGCGCCCCCCGGGGGCAACGATTTACCAGCGACCGGCGTGCTGGCCGCCATCCACGTTCAGCGTCTCGCCTGTCACGAACTTGGCGTTTTCGAGGTACATCGCGGCTTCCACGATTTCCGACACTTCGCCCATGCGGCCCATCGGGTGCATGCCGTTCAGCACGTCGTGGGTCGGCTCCGGATGCATCGGCGTCTTGATGATGCCGGGTGCGATCGCGTTGACGCGAACGCCGCGCTGCGCGTATTCGATGGCCAGGCCACGCGTGGTGGCGTCGAGCCCGCCTTTCGTCAGCGTGGCCAGGCCCGTCGGCGCGCCGGCGATCGCCTGACGCACCAGCGTGGTCGTGATCTGGACGATGTGGCCGCTCTGTTGCGCGAGCATCGGCTCGAGCGCGAGCTGGGTGATATGGAAAAAGCCGGCCAGGTTCACGTTCAGCATGTTCGTGAAATCCTCGACCGTGTACTCCGTGAACGGCTTGCCGATGAAGATGCCGGCATTGTTGATCAGCGTGTCGATCCGGCCGAAGCGATCGATGGCCGCCTTCACGATCCGGCGCGCCACGTCGCGATCGCTCACGTCGCCCGGCACCGCGACGACGCCGTCGTCCGCGCCTTGCTTGATGTTGCGCGAGTTGGCGATGACGACGAACCCGCTCTTGCGATAGCCTTCGACGATACCCGCGCCGATGCCTTGCGACGCGCCGGTCACGATCGCCACTTTCTGCTGATTGCTCATGATCCTGCTCCCATTGCTTGGTTAAACCGAATTCCGGCATGGCTGCCGGACGCATCCGATATGCGTTCCTGCCCGGGCCGCCGGGCGGCCGGGATCGCATCCAGCGCGAGCGTTTCGCCGAGAACCGGCGACGCCGTGCTGCATTGCGTCGAACCCATCGTAGGCGCGTTGCCGCATTCGCAAAATCCGCTATCCTCTCTCAATGGCTGAGAAAAAACGCACAGAGGTAGATTGGCAGGACGTCCGCGTATTCCTTGCGCTCGGACGTCATGGGAGCTTGTCCGCCGCGGCGCGTGCGCTGGGCGTGAATCACGCGACCATCTCGCGGCGAATTCAATCGCTCGAGGCCACGCTGGGAGAAAAGCTGGCGGAACGCCGGCCGGAAGGGTATGTGCTGACGCCCGCGGGCACGCGCGCCCTGATCGTCGCCAGCGATATGGAAACCTCGGTGCAAACGCTCGGCCGCGGCGGCACGGACGATTCGCCCAAGGGCATCGTCCGCATCAATGCGCCGCCCGCGCTCTCGCAAGCCTTTCTGATCCGCAAGCTCGCGGAGCTGCCGATTCGGCACCCCGGGCTCGACATCGATCTCGCCACCGATCTCCGTTCGATCAGCCTCGAGCGGCATGAAGCGGATATCGCGGTGCGCGTCGACCGGCCGGAAGACGGCGATTTCATCGCCAAGCCGGTGGGTTCGATGGCTTACGGTTTTTACGGCACGCCGGCAGCGTGCGAACGGATCGAAGCAGGCGGCGAACTCACGCTCGTGAGCTTCGACGAGGCCAGCACGTATATCCCCGACGCCGGCTGGCTCTCGCAGCAATACCCGCAGGCACGCGTGGCGTTCCGCGCCAGCAACCATGTCGCGCAGGCCGCCGCGGCGCGTTCCGGCGTGGGCCTGGCCCTGTTGCCGCACTACATCGGCCGGCAGGAAGCCGAGCTACGCCCATGCGACCTAGGCCCGACCCGACCGCCGAGGGAAATATGGCTGCTGCTGCGGCGTCAGGATCGCAAGGATCTGCCGATCCGAACCGTGGTGGAGCATGTCGCGCGTGTGTTCGACGAGGCGCGCGCATTGTTCGAGGCGTGATGGGCGCCTGTGCGGCCAGCGTCGCGCAATCGGCGCCGGCCGCGCCCGATCACTTCGGCGCCGCGCCCGTGTCGTGGTCGAACTCGATGCGGATGCCGCCCGGCTCGTAAATCATCGTATGACGCTTGGTGCCCTTGCCAAGCGGCTCCGGCGCGAACTCCACCCGCGCGCCCGGCCATCCGGACACCCGCTCGAACACCGTGTTCAACGCCGCTTCGCTCGCCACGCGCAGCGCGAGATGGTGCAGGCCGACGTTGCGCTTCCGGTCGAACTCGACGAGCGCATCGCGCTCCGTCACTTGCCACAGCGTCAGCGTGACGTGCCCGTCCGACACAAACGCGGCCGGATACTCCGGCCGCTCGCCGACGACTTTCCAGCCGAGGCATTGCTCGAAGAATTGCCGCGTCGACGCGAGATCCCGAACCGCGAGGCCGAGATGGTCGATGCCGCAGGTAAGCGCGGAGTTGGACATGGTGGTTCGTTCCTTCAGGTTGAATGAAGGCCGCGCGCAGGCTCGATACGAAGCCGCGGCAGCCTGGAAGCAGCGTCAGTTCGCAATCGGCAGCGCCGGGTTCGCGCGGGTTCCGCTGGCGTTCCGGTTCGCGGCGTTTGCAGCGTTCGGGGCGTCGGGCATCGGCACGAAGCCGGGCCAGGCCTCGATTCGCGCCAGCCAACGCCGGATGTTCGGATAAGGCGCGAGCGAGAACCCGCCTTCGGGCACATGCGCGATGTAGGCGTACGCCGCGACATCGGCCAGCGTGGGCCGGTTGCCGATCGCATAGCTTTGCTTGGCGAACATGGGCTCGATCGTGTCGAAGAACTCGGCCGTGATCCGCAGCCCGGTGGCCATCGGCACCAGTTCTTCATCATAGACGACGAGGCGGCGCACCGCGCACGGCCCATAGGCGATCGGGCCCGAGCAGTACGAGAACCACTGCTGCACCGCCGCCGCCTCGACCGGATCGTCGGGCAGCCAGCTCGCATCGCCGTAGCGGCGGGCCAGATACGTGAGGATCGCCGTCGATTCGTACACCGTCACATCGCCGTCGATCACGACAGGCACCAGCAGGAACGGGTTGCGCGCGTGGAAGGCCGGATCGAGCAAGGCGCTCTGCGGAAACCGTTTCGGCTCCACGTCGATCTTCTCGTAGGGCAGGCCGAGCATCGACAGGTACAGCTGCACGCGATGGCTGTGGCCGGAGTAGGTCATCGCATAGAGCCGGATCGGCTGCGCGGGCCAGGGTTGTCTGGAATCGGACATGGGGAGCGTCATGCAAGCGAGGCGTCAAATGGACGAGGCGGCCGAGCCCCAAAGGTGGGCGAACCGCAGCAGCCCCGTCTCGACGTGGCAGTTCAGATATTCGAACGCGGGCGCGGTGCCGAGCACGAACACTTCGTGCCAGGTCACGACCGAGCGTTCGGCGCCGTACTTGCGGCGCATCGCAAGCGCGTGCCGGAAGATATCGAGGTGCGTCTGATGCGATTCGGACCAGCGTTCGAGATGGCCGAGCGACAGGAAATAGCCGTGCTTCGAGGTTTCGCGCAGCGGCTCGCCGTGCGCGTCGAGATTGACGAGCGGCCGCAGCAGCAGGCAGCCCGACGTGTCGGGATGCTCGACCAGATGCTGCATCCCGGCCTCGAGCTTCGGCTGGAGATTGTCGTAATAGTCCGCGAGCTGTTCGCCTTCGGCTTTTTGCCAGTATTGCCCGGATCGGATGCTGACCACGTTCGGCGGCAGATCGATGCGCACCCGCGGCGCATTGAGGGGCACGCGGCTTTCTTCGGGCACGTCGTCGCCATACGGCGATTCGAGCGCATCGATGGCCGAAATCGGCAGGCGATCGCGCATCGCGCCGAAATACCCGGCGGTGTAGGTCTCCGCCAGTTCGCTGCGCGCCGTGCGGCCCACGCCCACCCGGTAATACGGCTCGGAGAAGATCGTCTCGAAGCGGTCGTACGGCACGCTGACCGTCTCGCGCCAATACCCCACGCCATCCCGTTCGCGATCCGAAGCATTCCACCAAGCGTTGAAGCCGCTGGTGCGCTTCCACATCGCATGACGCGTCACGTCGGTCCAGTAGGCCACCACCACCGAATCGGTCAGGCCGTTCGCGCCGGTGTGACGCAACGCTTCGTGACAGTCGGGCCCCCACGGCGCGTCGAAACCGGGGCGGGCGCGCTCGAAGAACGCGCGCTCGACCGCCGCATCGGCCCCGTCGTGCTGCACCGCCAGATAGTCGGAAATGACGGCCGTGACCGGCATGTCCCACCGCACCGAGAATTTCGGCTTGTCGGGACGGAAGCCGTTGCGGCGCCGCTCGGGCACCGTTCGTTCGTACTCGATATGAAAGCTCATTGGTTCGCTCCATGCCCCGGCAACGCCTGCGCATCGATCTTCCGCTCCGGGGACACGCCGCTGAAATCGATGGAAAGACTGCAGCGGCCGGCCATGCTCACCACGAAGCGTGCTTCGATGGCGCATCCGGCCGCTCAGACCCATTCATCGTATTCGGGCGCGCCCACCCTGTCGCATGGCTTCGCATCACGCGCATCCAATCCAACTCAAATACCTGTTTTATATACGATTTGCTTGTACTATCCGGCCGAACGAAAAGCCGCCAGCGGGCGCAAAAAAACGCGGTGCGCCGGCAGGCGCACCGCGTTCCGCGGGTCGCGGCGCGGCGCCGTTATTCGGCCGAGAATGTCACCGGCGCCATCGGCGCGGTATTCACGCTGAGCTTGAAAATATCGGGCCGCGAGTAATGGCCCACCACGTCGAAGTCGAGGTTGCTGGCGCGCCCCACAGCGGTATCGATGTCCGCGTAGAGAATCGTTTCCGTATCGAACACCGGCCCGGCCAGCACCTTGCCGAGCGGATCGACGATCATGCTGCCGCCGTGCATGATGTAATCGGCCTCGCCGGCTTCCAGATGGAAATCGTCGCGGAAGAACGCCGGGTATTCGTCGAGACGGATCGCCTGGCAAGCGCTCAGCACGTGCACGCGCCCTTCCAGCGCAATGTGGATCATCGACGGCGCCCAGCTCGCGCGATCGTCGGCGGTGGGCGCGCAGTAGATCTCCGTGCCCTGCGAATACATGGCCTGACGAAACGCCGGCATGTAGTTTTCCCAACAGATCACCGTGCCGATCGTGCCGAGCTGCGTATCCACCGGCGCGATGGTCGAGCCGTCGCCGAAACCCCAGATGATCCGTTCGGTTCCGGTCGGCATCAGCTTGCGGTGATGGCCGGCCACGCCCTTGCCCGGCGCGAGCGTCACGCCCGTGCAATACAGCGTGCGCCCGGCGCGCTCGATCACGCCGATCACCACGTGCACGCCGGTTTCGGTCGACACGTCGGCCAGCAAAGCCAATTCCGGGCCGTCGAGTGTCACCGCGCCTTCCAGATACTTCAGGAAATGCGCGCGCCCGCCATCGGTGCGGCGGCCGACCAGCGTGCCGAACGACGCGCCCTTCGGATAGCCGCCGATGAACGCCTCGGGAAACACGGCCAGCGTCGCGCCTTCGCGGGCGGCGTCGCGGATCAGGCCCGCGGCCTTCTCGGCGCTCTTCATCGGCTCGAACGGAACGGATGCGGCTTGTACGACAGCAGCTTTGAACATCGTGCAACTCCAGTTTTCTTCAAGGTTTGCGACACGGACACGCATGCACGGCTTCAGGTCAGCCCTGCGCGATGTCCCGTTCCTTCGTCTCCGGCAACATGAAATAGAGGATGACGAAGCAAATCAGCGAAATGCCGGCCAGGTACCACGCCGGAATGTTCGGGTTGTGGGTCCAGCGAATCAGCGCGGCGGCCACGAACGGGCCGGGGCCGGCCAGCACGGCGAGCGCGAGGTTGTGGCCGACGGCGGCGCCGGTCGAGCGGATCGACGCGGGGAACACTTCCACCAGCAGCACCACGTCCATCACCGCCGTCACCGCGACGAGCGCCGCCAGCACGATCAGGCCGGCCAGGATCGCGAGGGTGTTGCCGGTGTTCATCAGCACGAAGATCGGATACGCGAGCACGGTCAGGCCGAGCGCCGAGGCGAGCACCAGCGGGCGCCGGCCGATCCGGTCGCTCAAGCGGCCCACCAGCGGCTGGAAGATCGTGTAGAGCACCAGCGCGAGGCTGCAAAGCCACAGCGACGCCGTTTTCGTCAGCCCGACCGTCTGCGTCAGGTGGTTGTTCGCGTAGGCGATAAAGTAGTACAGCGAAACGCCGAACAGCGCCGAGAACGCGAACGTCGTGACCATCGCGCGCCAGCGCTCGCCCTTCGGCACGGCTTCGATGCCGTTCGCTGCGCGCTTGCGCCGCACTTCCTCGTACACCGGCGTATCGCCCAGGCGGCGGCGGATATACATCGCCACCACCGTCATGAACACCGAGGCGACGAACGGCAGGCGCCAGCCCCACGCGGCCAGATCGGCCTCGCTCAGCCACATCGACAGCAGCGCGGCGATGAACGTGCCGACCAGGAACGCGGCGGCGGCCGTGCCCGTGATGACGCTCGCGGCGAGCGCGCGGCGCGTTCTCGGCGCGCTCTCGACGATGTAGATGCCCGCGCTCGACCACTCGCCGCCCACCATCATCCCCTGCAGGAAGCGCAGCAGCACCAGCAGGGCCGGCGCGGCCAGGCCGAGCGAGGCATAGCCGGGCAGCAGGCCGATCAGCGTGGTGGACAGGCCCATGCCGAACACGGTCGCGATCAATACCGCGCGGCGCCCGAGCCGGTCGCCGATCGGCCCCAGCACCAGCGCCCCGAGCGGCCGCGAGACGAATCCCACCGCGAACACCGCCAGCGCGGACAGCAGCGAGATGCCGGGCGCGCTCGACGGAAAGAAGGTCTTGCCGATGATCGAGGCGAAATAGCCATAGATCGCGAAGTCGAACCATTCCATGAAATTGCCGATACCCACGGCAAGCGAGCGTTTTCGCAGGTCGACGCGCGCATCGGCGGCCGCCTCGTCGTGCATCACGACGGCTGTGTTCGTCATACGATTTCCCCCTGGTTCGTCCGGGTTCCAGCCCCGATAGATTGGTTGCACGCGCAGTTGCATGACGTGCCGGCGTCAGTGTTAAATGGGCCCTTGATTTAATCAAACGATTGATAAAAATGAGCGTCATTAACGTGGCTAATATCAGCCGGCTCGATCTGAACCTGCTGGTGGTGTTTCAGTGCGTGATGGGCGAGCGCAGCGTGACGCGTGCGGCCGAGATCCTGAACCTGACTCAGGGGGCGGTCAGTTCGTCGTTGCGGCGGCTGCGCGAGAACTTCGGCGACGAGCTGTTCGTGCGCGGCGAAGGCGGCATGATCCCGACGCGGCGCGCGCTCGAACTTGCGCCCAAGGTCACCGAAGCCCTGGCGGCGATCGCGGTGATGATCGACGGCAAGGCGCCGTTCGCGGCGGAAACGTCCGCGCGCATCTTCAACATCGCGCTGTCCGACGACATCGAAAGCTGCGTCTCGCCGATGCTCGTCAACGAGGGCGCGGCCCGCAACCTGTCGATCAGCCTCGCGTTCCTGCAGACCAACAGCACACTGTGGAAATCGGCGCTGGCCGACGACGCGGTGGATCTCGCGCTGGTGTCCGAGCCGAAAGCGCTCAGCTCGCATTACTCGTCGCAGATCCTGTTCTCGTCGTCGTACTCATGCCTCTACGACGGCCCGCGGCTGAACATCAAGAGCCCGATCACGCGCGACGAATATCTGGCGCATCCGCATGTGCGCGTGTCGCGCGACGGCCGCCGCGGGTTCGTCGACGATCTGCTGGAGAGCGAAGGCATTCCGCGCCGGGTCAGCGCGTCGTTCACGCATTTCTCCGGCGCGCTCGCCTCGCTCGTGTATTGCGACGCGATCGCCACGCTGCCCACCTTCGCCGCGCACGCCTATGCGCGCATCGCGCGGCTCACCGTCAGCCCCGTGCCGATCACCACGCCGGCGTTTCGCGTGTTCATGGTCTGGAAGGCGTCGCGCAACGACGATCCGCAGAACGCGTGGCTGCGGCGCTTCATTCTCGACACGACGCGCGAGCTGCAGTACGAAGGCACGCGCACGGCCGCGGTAGCCGGCGCCCATCCGCAGGCGCGCAGAAAATCGGCGGCCGGCTTCACTGGAGCGGAATCATGAATCTCGTGGAATTGTTGCAATCGGCCGGCATCGACGGGCACAAGGCCGATTTCTATCTCGCCTCGCTCGAACTCGGCGAAGCCACCGTGGCGGCGATCGCCCAGAAGGCCGGCATCGGCCGCACCAACGCCTACGAGGTCATGGATCGGCTGCTCGCCGCCGGGCTCGTGGCCACCGTTCAGAAGGGGGCGCGCAGCTACGTGATCCCGCAGGATCCGATCATGCTGCTCAGGCGCGTCGAGGCACAGCGGCAGGCGGTGCAGGAAATGCTGCCGCAGTTGCGCGCCATGCACAACTCGGCGGGCGGCAAGCCCAAGGTGCGGTATTTCACAGGTATCGAAGGCATCAAGGCCGTGCTCGACGAGATGCTCGATTGCCGCTCGCGCGAGCTGTGCGCGATCATGGCGAACAGCGAATTGTTCAGGATGCCTGGTTATGAAACGATCGCGAGCGTGGTGGCCAAGCGCGTGAAATCGGGCGTGTCGCTGCGCGTGATCCGCTGCGGGCCGGCCGACACGCGCGATTTGTGGCGTACGTCGAAGCGCGAGCGCCGCGAGCTGCGCTTCGCGCCCGCCTCGTTCGACGCCGGCGTGACGACCTACCTGTACGACGACACGGTGGCATTCATTTCGTCGAAGGCCGAGCACTACGCGCTGTCGATCCAAAGCGCGGAAATGACGGCGTTCCACACCGGCCTGTTCGAAGTGCTGTGGACAGCCAGCACGCCGGATGCGCCGGCTGACGCCGCCGGCTGAACCTCCATTCCGGTTCGGCTGCGCGCGCTCGGCAACGCGCCGGCCTCGCTCAACCTGGAACCGGCAAGCCGCGCGCGAGCACGACGCCGTCGGCGCGTTCTTCCGTGCGCACCCCGCCCAGCTCGCGCAACGACGCCGCCGGCCCGGCACGCCCCCCGTGTCGATGATCGGCTGCCAGGCCGCCGGCATGCCGAGATACACGTCGAGTGCGCTGTCCGCGCAGAGTGCCAGCCCGCGGGTGCGGGCGACAGGCCAGCTTGAAACCGATCGATCGAACATTGAGCGCGTGGATTGTTATTCGAGTGATTTGCATCAAACACGCACGCGTCAGCCGGCATCGGAGCGCGCGATGCGATTTCGATAGCAGAAGAAATTGGTTGGTCCATGCCCGCGCGCCTTTCACAATCCCGCTTTCGCGGGCCGCCATCGCGCCCGCCTCGTCTCGCCACACCTCATCACACGCCCGACATGAAACCCCACGTACTGCTGATCAAAAGCGGCGGCGCCGCCGCGTTGCCCGAATGGCGGGCGGAATTCGCCCGATGGGCGCCCGCGCTGGCGGTGCACGACTGGAACGACCCCGAGGTCGCGCCCGACGCCGTGGACTACGTGCTGGTCTGGGAACCCGAGCCGGGCCGGCTGGCGCGATTCCCGAACCTGCGCTTGATCCTGAGCGCCGCATCGGGCGTCGACCACATTCTGGCCGACCCGAGCCGCCCGCCCGATGTGCCGGTGGTGCGGATGGTGACCGGCGAAACGCGGCAACGCATGACGGACTTCGTGGCGCTCGCGGCGCTGGCGCTGATCCGCCAGCTTCCCGCGATCATCGACGCGCAGCACGCGTCGCGCTGGGACGAAACGCTGACCGGGCGCCTCGCCACCGATACCCGCGTGGGCATCCTCGGGCTCGGCGAACTGGGCGGCGCGGCGGCGCGCACGCTGTCCGCGCTCGGCTTCCGGGTGAGCGGCTGGTCGCGCACGCCGAAATCGATCGCGGCCGTGACCAGCCATCACGGCGAGGACGGCCTCGACGCCTTGCTCGCGCAAAGCGACCTCCTCGTGAACCTGCTGCCCGACACGGCCGCCACGCGCCGCCTGATCGATGCGCGGCGGCTGGCGCGGCTGCCGCGCGGCGCCGGGCTGATCAACGTGGGGCGCGGCACCCATCTCGACCCCGATGCGCTGCTCGCCGCGCTCGACGACGGCCACCTGAGCGGGGCCGTGCTCGATGTGTTCGAGGTGGAGCCGCTGCCCGCGGCAAGCCGCTTCTGGCGGCACCCGAAGGTGATCGTCACGCCGCACGTGGCCTCGAACGTGTCGCGCCGCGCCCGCGCGCAACAAGCCGCCGCGACGATCGAGAACGACCTGCGCGGCGGCTCGCCGCGCCATCGCTACGACGCGGCGGCAGGCTATTGAGCGCGGCCGGCCCAGGCTGCGGCGAGCCGGAGATCGCTGCGCCGCCCCCCTGATAAGCATTCGCGAAATGCCGCAAAGTCGCGCCGGAAAGTGCCGCCATAATGAGCCGCCTCGCGCGGCGGCCCGCCGCGTCTCTCGTTTCGCGCCGCGGCAGCCGTGTGCGGCGCGCCGGCCGACGCTTGGCAGCGCGCACGCTCGCGCCGCCGCCCGCCTGCGTGCCTCTCGCGACATGCCGCCACGTCACCCCTGAACGTCCCGCCATAGTGAGCCGCCTCGCCCGGCCGCCCGCCGCGTCTCTCGTTTTCCATAGGGGTCCGCAATGGTTGAACCGACCCGCGCGCGCGCCCACGACGACGCACACTTCGACACCGCCAGCCTCGACGGCCACGGCATCTCGCGCCGCCGCTTCTTCGGC
>NZ_JAAGPF010000557.1 GCF_017104645.1 Burkholderia sp. Ac-20379 | reverse complement strand
AGCGCGGCGCGGCGGGCGAGGCGCCGGAGCGGGGCGGGGGCCGCATGGCCGGCACGGGGCTGGCGGGCGGCGAGAATGGAGCGGGCGAGTGTCTTCATCGGAGTTTTTTTGTGGGGTGTTGTCGTCGACTGGGCGATCGCGCGTCGCACGGGCGAAGCCTCGGCGCGCGGCTCGCCGGACTCAGACGCGGGCAAGGGCCGCGTGCTGGCCGGACCGATCCGTCTGGTGCGGATCGTGGGCCGGTTTCGGTGTGCCATCGATGCCGGGATCGATGGGGCCTGCGGCGTACGCATGCGGATGCGTGGGCGGCATCAGGCCGGCCAGCGCATCGTCGCGCAGGCTAAAGTAGGAATGCGAAACAAACAGGAATTCTTGCACGTACATCGCGATCTCCGCTGGGGCGGGTCCGGACACAACAGTCCATTGCCGGTGCGAACGATTCGCATCGGACATCGAGGTAGGCAGGCGGTCTTGAATGCGGCCCGAGCGGTGCGGGATCGGGCCGGAAGATGCGCGCTGCGCCGTCAATACGGGCAGCGGCGACAGGGAACTGTGGCTGCTAGCGCGTATCGGTCAGGGGGCCGCCGGGCTGGGCCGGCGAACAACTGTCGCTACTAGACATGGATTCCATGATTCTGGGTGGTCAGGGTGATTCGGTTCGAGACACGGCGGATTCTATGCCGTGCGCATTGGGCGACGCAACAAGAAATTGTGGCGTTTCGTCACCGGTGTGGATGGCTTGCGACGGCCTTGCACCGGCCGCGCGGCGACGATGCGGCGGCGCGATCCGGTGTACGCTCGCCGGGCGTTTGCACGGGCCGGGCATTCCGCGCGGCCCATCTCGAACCGGGAGCGAAAACATGCCTGCGATCTCTGGATTTCGTCGCCGTCTCCGCTGGATTGCCGTGGCCGCCGCCGCAACGTCGATGGCCGCGCCGCTGGCCGCACTTGCCCAGCCTTCCGGCGCGCCGCCGGCCGGCAGCGCCGTGGCCACGCCCGACAACGCTGTGCTGCTGACCGTCTTCCTCAAGCACGACCAGTCGCGCCCGCTGCGCGAGCTCAACGCGCAACTGGAGAAGCAGGGCTTCTACAAGGCGTTTCCACCGCCCGGCGTCGAGGTGGTGAGCTGGACCGTGACGATGGGTATCGGCCAGGTGATCGTGCTGCGCCTGCCTGCGTCACGCGTGCGCGAAGTCAACCGCGTGCTCGAGGACACCGCCTGGGGCGCTTATCGCACCGAGTTCTATCCCACCTACGATTACAAGGCGATCGGGTTGGCCGAGCATGCGCGGGCGCAGTAGCGCGGTCTGAGAAGCGCGGCCCGTGCGCCCCGGCCGTGCCGATTGATCGCCCCCATCGATCGCCCGATCGATAAAAAGCATTTTTTTCCCGCCGCCAACGCTGGCACAGTGAGGACTGCGAGGCGCCCGCGCCGCTGCCGCACCATCGCGGTGCGAGCCTCGCGGCGGCTGACACGCGAACTCAACGAGGCTCGTGTACAGTGCGCCCCTCGCGCAAGACATCCCGCATGTTTTTGCATGTCACAACGATCGTCGCCGTTCGGCGCCGATCGCTCGAACAGGCCGCCTTCGCGCGCGCCCGTTGTCAACACACTGGATTGGAAATCACATGTCTGTCAGTTCGGACGTCGCGGAAGACGTCATTCCCGTATCGGTCGAGCTATCCCCCGCGCAAACGCGCCGCGCGCTGCTCGCGCTCGGCGTGGGCGGCTTCGGCATCGGCACCGGCGAGTTCGTGATCATGGGCCTGCTGCCCAACGCGGCGCAGGATCTCGGCGTCTCGATCCCCACCGCGGGCCACCTGATCAGCATCTACGCGCTCGGCGTGGTGATCGGCGCGCCGGTGTTCGCCGTGCTCGGCGCGAAGTGGCCGCGCCGCGCGCTGCTGATCGCGCTGATGCTGTTCTTCACGCTCGGCAACCTGGCCAGCGCGATCGTGCCCGGCTTCGCGGGCGTGGCGATTGCTCGCCTGATCAGCGGCCTGCCGCACGGCACCTATTTCGGCGTCGCGGCGCTGGTGGCGGCCAGCCTCGTGCCGCGCGAGAAGCGCGCGCAGGCGGTGGCCAACGTGTTCGTCGGCCTGACGCTGGCGACGCTGCTCGGCGTGCCGCTGGTGGCCGCGATCGGCGAATGGCTCGGCTGGCGCGCGGCGTTCGCGATCGTCGGCGCAATTGGCGCGTTGACCGCGCTGCTGGTGCGCCTGTGGGTGCCGCACATGCCCGGCGATCCGAAGGCCAACCCGCTGCGCGAGCTGGGCGCGCTGCGCCGCAAGCAGGTGCTGCTCACGCTCGCCACGGGCGCGATCGGCTTCGGCGGGCTGTTCTCGGTGTTCAGCTACGTGAAGCCGACCATGACGGAACTCGCGCATGTGTCCGCCGCGGCGATTCCGATCGTGCTCGCGCTGTTCGGCGTCGGCTGCGTGGCCGGCAACCTGCTGGGCGCGCGCTTCGCCGATCGCGGGCTCGACCGCACCGCGCGCTACGTGCTGATCTGGACGGCCGTGGTGACGGCGGCGTTCTGCTTCACCGCGCATTACGCGGTGGCCGGCTCGATCAACGTGCTGCTGGTGGGCACGGTGATGGCGCTCGGCGCGATCCTGCAGACGCGCCTGATGGACGTGGCCGGCGACGCGCAAACGCTCGCCGCCGCGCTGAACCATTCGGCGTTCAACGCCGCGAACGCGCTCGGCGCGTGGCTCGGCGGCGTGGCCATCGACGCCGGCCTGGGCTGGTCGTCGACCGGCTGGGTGGGCGGCCTGCTGGCGATCGGCGGTTTGCTCGTGCATCACTGGGCGGTGGTCGACCTGCGCCGCCGGCCCCACGCGGCGAGCGCCTGAGCGCTCGCGCGGCTCCGTTCGCCCGACGGGCCGCGCGAACGCCTCCGGCCCGCTC
>NZ_JAAGPF010000556.1 GCF_017104645.1 Burkholderia sp. Ac-20379 | reverse complement strand
TCGCATGGGCCGGATCGCCGGCCAACAGATCGGACATGAAGCTTGCATCGAGATACGGCAGCGCCGCCGGATGCGCGGCGAGCGCGCCATCGAGCGCCGCGTGAGTGCGCGCGGCCAGCACCGCGCCGAGCACGCCGATCGCGGTGACGATCGCCGCGAAGCGCGTGGTGGTGCTGATGCCCGACGCCATGCCGGTGCGCTCGGCCGGCACGCAGGCCATGATCGCCTTCTGCGTGTCGCCGTTCAGCACGCCCGCGCCCAGGCCGGTGACGATCATGCCGAGCGCCACCCAGCCGTAGCCGGCCGCCGGGGCCACCGCCGCCGTCAGCAGATTGCCCGCGCCGACCAGCACCAGCCCCGCCGCCAGCATCGGCGAGCCGGCGCGGCGCCGCGCGAGCCACGCGCCGAGGTACGGCCCGGCCACCATCGCCACCGCGAACGGCAGCATGCCGACACCGGCCCGCACCGCCGGCCAGCCGAACGCGTTCTGCAGGTACAACGGCAGGAACGTCATCATCACCTGCGCGCAGGCCGCATAGCCGGCCATGCCGAGCACGGCGGCCACGAAACGGCGCTGCGCGAACAGCGCGAGATCGATCATCGCGTGATCGCGGCGGCGCTCCACCTGCACGAACACCGCCAGCAGCAGCACGCAGATCGCGGCGCGCAGCAGCGTGGCCGGGCTGGCCCAGCCGTCGTCCTGGGTGCCGATCAGCGCCCAGATCCCGCTCGCCAGGCCGCCGCCGAACAGCGCGCTGCCGAGCGCGTCCACGCGCTTGGCCTGCGCATGGCGCGATTCGCTCACCGCGCGCCATGCGCACAGCAGCAGCACCGCGCAGACGGGCAGGTTCAGCAGGAAGATCCAGCGCCAGCCGATCCACTGCGAGATCACGCCGCCCACCAGCGGCGCGACCGTGGCAGCGATGCCCATCGTCATGCCCCAGATCGCCCAGGCCCGCGCACGCGCCTGCGGCTGCGGAAACGCGTGGGCGATCACGGCCAGCGCCGCCGTCAGCAGCATCGCCGCGCCCACGCCCTTGGCCGCGCGCGCCAGATTCAGGAACAGCACGGTGGGCGCGAGCCCGCACGCCAGCGAGGCCGCCGCGAACGCCAGCAGGCCGAGCAGCATCATGCGCTTGCGGCCGTAGCGGTCGGCCAGCGCGCCCATCGGCAGCAGGCACGACGCGAACGACACCATGTAGGCGCTGACCACCCATTCGGCGTCGGCGAAGCCGGCGTGGAATGCGCGCGCGATCGACGGCAGCGACACGGCGACGATATTGGTGTCGAGCGTGATCAGCGCGCAGGTGGCCGAGGCCGTGGCGAGCAGGAAACCGGGCGACGCGCGGCGCGGCGCCGCCTGCTCCGATGCCGGGGCCGGCGGCGCTTCGGCGCCGCCAGGGTGAATCGAACTGTCCGCTGCCTGCTGTCTGCCCATCGCATCGCTCCTGGATCCGGGTTACCGAAGGTCACGATGCTAGCGATGCCCGTATTGCCGGTCGATGCCATAAAATCGCATCTTCGTTCACGAATTCGTTAACAGCCGCCGTGAAGCTCGAACTCCGCCATATCCGCAGCGTGCTGGCCGTCGCCGAGCATTTGCACTTCGCGCGCGCGGCCGAATCGCTCGGCATCGCGCCGCCCTCGCTGACCAAGCTGGTTCAGGAAGCCGAAAGACTGTTGCAGTTCCGGCTGTTCCATCGCACGCGCCGCTCGGTGGCGCTGACGGCGGCCGGCAGCGCCTACCTGCCCGAGGCGGCCCGGGCACTGGCGGCGCTGGCGCGCGCCCACGAGCTGGGCCAGCGCGCCGAGCGCGGCGAAATCGGCCGGCTGCGGATCGGCTACGTGGGCTCGGCCGCGTTCACGGGCGTCATGCAGCAGGCCGTGATCGGCTTTCGCGCGCAGCGTCCGCTGCTCGACGTTCAGGTTACCGAACAGCCGCTGGAGGCGATCCCGGCCATGCTCGACGACGGCCGGCTCGACCTCGCCTACGTGCGCCCGCCGGTGGCCTGCCCCGATGGCCTGCAGGCGGTGCGCGTGCATGCCGACGCGTTCGTGGTGGCGCTGCCCGAGCATTCGCCGCTGGCCGCATTCGCGCAGATCGCGCCGCGCCAGTTGCGCGACGCGCGCTTCACGGTGCCCGAGCAGGAAGGCGGCACGCTCGAAGTCGCGCGGCGCGGCCGCTTCGCGCCGCAGATCGAATCGCGGCCGGGGCGGCTCGTGGAGGTGATCGCGCGCGTCTCGCTCGGCGACACGGTCGCCATCGTGCCGCGCGCCGTGTTCGACTGCGTGCGCCTGCCGGGCGTGGTCTGCCGCCCGCTGGCCGGCAAGCCGGTGGCCTCCGAGATCGCGCTGCTGTTCCGCCGCCACGAGCGCTCGCAGGCGGTGCGCGCGTTCCTGCGCCACGCGCGCGGCGAGGGCTGAGCGCGACGGCGTAGGACGCGCGCCACGCCTGCGTTCTTCGCTTGTTCGGCGGCCCGCCGCGCGCTTATCATCGTGCGAAACCCGCCGCGCCGCCCAGGCGCGCCGCCACACCTATATTCGACCTCCGATGCTCGCGCTCCTGTTGCTGATACCGCTCCTTGCCGGCCTGATCGCCGGCGCCCGGAACGGCGTGTTGTCGGGTCTGGCCGCCGGGGCGGCCGCGACCGTCCTCGAATTGCTGCTGCTGTTCGTCGCCGGGGTGATCGCGAAACGGCGCGAGACGAAACGGCTGGCCGCCGCCGCCGCGTTGCACGAGGCCGAAGCCGGCTCGGC
>NZ_JAAGPF010000555.1 GCF_017104645.1 Burkholderia sp. Ac-20379 | reverse complement strand
GTGCTCGCGCCGCGCGTCGTCGATCCGGCGGCGCCCGCCAGCGGCGTGGCCGCCTTCACCGCCGCGTGGATCGATGCCGCGCCGGGGCATCCGGCCTGTCTCGCCTGGCGGCCCGTAGCGGGCTGACGCCGGGGCGCCGCCCTCGATTTCCTGCAGCGAGGCCGAGGCGCGCCGCACGCTTCGTTAGCGTTTCCTTCCGTATTCCTGCCAGAGCGCCGTGATGTTTCGTCGCGGCGGTGCGATCGCGCACGTCGTTTTCCGCGCGGCGCATCGGGTGTCCCGCGCTCGTTCCCACCTTCGCACCGGCCTCGGCCCGGCAAGCTTGCCGGCCAATCGAGCCGCGTTCCGCCCGCCCGTTTTCGCGCTCGCCCGCCCCGGCCGATGCTCGCCCCGATCGCTAGGGAAATCCCTGAGCGCCGAATTTTGAAAACGAGTTGTCTATACAAGTTTGCGCGTCTACACTTCCTGGCACCTCACTTGTATAGACAGGACGCTCTCATGATCACGTTGACTCCCGGCCATCTGACGCTTGCCCAACTCCGCCGCATCGCCCGCGAGCCGGTTCGGATCGAACTCGATCCCGCCAGCTTCGCGGCGATCGACCGGGGTGCGCAGGCCGTGGCCGACATCGCGGCGAAGGGCGATCCCGCCTATGGCATCAACACCGGCTTCGGCCGTCTGGCCAGCACCCATATCCCGCACGACCAGCTCGAACTGCTGCAGAAGAACCTCGTGCTGTCGCACGCGGTGGGCGTGGGCGAGCCGATGAAGCCGGCCGTGGTGCGGCTGCTGATCGCGCTGAAGCTGTCGAGCCTCGGCCGCGGCCATTCCGGCATCCGCCGCGAGGTGATGAACGCGCTCGTCACGCTGTTCAACGCCGACGTGCTGCCGCTGATCCCGGTCAAGGGCTCGGTGGGCGCCTCGGGCGATCTGGCGCCGCTCGCGCACATGTCGGCCGCGCTGCTCGGCATCGGCGAGGTGTTCGTGCGCGGCGAGCGCGCCAGCGCGGCCGACGGCCTGCGCTCGGTCGGCCTCGCGCCGCTCACGCTGCAGGCCAAGGAAGGCCTCGCGCTGCTGAACGGCACGCAGGCGTCCACGGCGCTGGCGCTCGACAACCTGTTCGCGATCGAGGATCTGTACCGCAGCGCGCTGGTATCGGGTGCGCTGTCGGTGGACGCGGCGGCCGGTTCGGTCAAGCCGTTCGACGCACGCATCCACGAGTTGCGCGGCCATCGCGGCCAGATCGAGGCGGCCGCCGCTTATCGCGCGTTGCTCGACGGCTCGAAGATCAACCTCTCGCACCAGGATTGCGACAAGGTGCAGGATCCGTACAGCCTGCGCTGCCAGCCGCAGGTGATGGGCGCCTGCCTCGACCAGATGCGCCACGCGGCCGATGTCCTGCTGATCGAGGCCAACGCCGTGTCGGACAACCCGCTGATCTTCCCGGATACCGGCGAAGTGCTGTCGGGCGGCAATTTCCACGCCGAGCCGGTGGCGTTCGCGGCCGACAACCTCGCGCTGGCCGCCGCCGAAATCGGCGCGCTGGCCGAGCGCCGCATCGCGCTGCTGATCGATGCGACGCTGTCGGGCCTGCCGCCGTTCCTCGTCAAGGATGGCGGCGTGAATTCGGGCTTCATGATCGCGCACGTCACGGCGGCCGCGCTCGCGTCCGAGAACAAGACGCTCGCGCATCCCGCGTCGGTCGATTCGCTGCCCACGTCGGCCAATCAGGAAGATCACGTGTCGATGGCCACGTTCGCCGCGCGCAAGCTCGGCGACATCGCCGAGAACGTCGCCGCGATCCTCGCCATCGAGCTGCTGGCCGCCGCGCAGGGCGTGGATCTGCGCGATCCGCATGCCACCAGCCCGGCGCTGCAGGGCGCGATGCGCACGATTCGCGAGCAGGTGCCGCATTACGACCTCGACCGCTACTTCGCGCCCGACATCGCCTCGATCACGCAACTCGTGCGCGGCGGCGCGTTCGCCAAGCTGAGCCCGCTGTCGTTCGCGTCCGAGCAATGAGGCGATGAGCACGCCGGCGTACCAGGAAATCAAGGATTTCATCCTCGCCCGGATTCATGCGGGCGAGTGGGGCGAAGGCGACCTGGTGCCGTCGGAGAACGAACTGGCGCGCGATTTCAAGGTGGCGCGCATGACCGTGAACCGCGCGCTGCGCGAACTGACCGCCGAGCAGGTGCTCACGCGCGTGCAGGGCGCGGGCACGTTCGTGGCGCGGCCGAAGTACGAATCGACGCTGGTGGCGATCCGCAGCATCTCCGACGAGATCGCCGCGCGCGGCCATCGCCATCAGGCTCGCGTGCTGGAACTGGCGACGATCGAGGCCGACGCGGCGCTGGCCGGCGAGATGCAGGTGGCGCCCGGCGCGCCGCTGTTTCGCTCGGCCGTGCTGCACGCCGAGAACGACGAGCCGGTGCAACTCGAACAGCGCTGGGTCAATCCGGCCGTGGCCGGCGAATACGCGCAGCAGGATTTCACGCGCGTCACGCCGAACCAGTACCTGATGCGCGTCGCACCGTTGCAGCGCGTCGAATACCGGATCGAGGCGGCCGCGCCCGATGCGGCGCTGCGCGGGCAACTGGCGATGGGCGAGGCCGAGCCGTGCCTCGTGCTGCATCGGCGGACCTGGTCGCAGGGCGTCGTCGCCTCGATCGCGAACCTGTGGCACCCGGGCAGCCGCTACCGCTTCACGGGGCATTTCTGAATACCTGAATCGAACCGGGCCGGCCGCCGCGTATCGGTCGCGCCTTGCCAGCCGTATCGCACTATTCACTTTCGTTGGGAGCAGCCGTCATGAATCATCCGAAGCACATCGATCCGCGTCTCGACCCGACGCGCGTGATCCGCGCGCCGCGCGGCAGCGAGAAGACCTGCAAGACCTGGCTGGCCGAGGCGGCCTACCGGATGCTGCAGA
>NZ_JAAGPF010000554.1 GCF_017104645.1 Burkholderia sp. Ac-20379 | reverse complement strand
TGATGGTGGCGCAGCGCGCGGACGATCCGGCGCGGCTCGAGCGGCGCGAGACGCTTGGCGGCGCGGGTCAGGCGGGAGGTGAGGCTGAAGGACATGACGATGTGACTTGGCTCGTAAAGGGCCGGATCGGCGACCTCTTCGGGTGGCCGGATTCCGACGCCTGAGTAAAAGTGGCCCCTGGCGACATACCGCTGCATGGTAGCGGATGCAAAAAAAGACCGCGCCGGTCGAAATGACAGGCGGCGACAGGCTACCGGCGCTTCGTGACGCCAGGAAGTCGGGCAATCCCGATGCCGCTCCGGGCGGCTCCGGACGCCGTTTGCGGGGTTAGTCCGCGCGGACGGCGCGACAGTTCCGCGGCGCGTGCGCAAAAAGGGCCAGGCGCGGCCCGGGGCCGGGTTCCGCCGGATCGTGCGCCGTCATACAATCATCGATTCATAAAAACGACACCGAGTCGACCATGTCTTCACAGCAGTCCGAGATGATTCGCGCGCAAATCGCCGAGTTGCGCGAGCACGGTTATGTGATCGCCCGCGGGCTGGTCGCGCCGGAAACCTGTGCGGCGCTGAAGGCCGAGGCCGAGCGCCAGTTGCAGGAGGCGGCCGAGCCGCTCGAATTCGAGGCCGACCTGCGTTACCCGGGCGCGCCCGAATCGAAGGACGCGCCGGGCGGCAAGACGGTGCGCCGCCTGCTCGATGCGCACGGCCGCTCGCCGGCGTTCGCCGCGCGCGCCACGGCGCCCGAGATCGCGGCCTGGATGCAGGCGTATTTCGGCGAAACGGCGCTGCTCTCGCGCGTGCATCACAACTGCATGATGACCAAGCATCCGATGTACGGCAGCCTGACCGGCTGGCATCGCGATTTCCGCTACTGGGCGTTCGAGCGGGCCGATCTGGTGTCGGTCTGGCTCGCGGTGGGCGCCGAGACCAACGAGAACGGCGCGCTCTGGCTCGTGCCCGGCTCGCATACGGCCGCGTTCGGCGCCGAGGCATTCGACGACGCGAAGTTCTTCCGCGGCGATCTGCCCGCCAACCGCGCGATGATCGACCGCGCCGTGTGCCCCGAACTGCAACCGGGCGACGTGGTGTTCTTCCACTGCAATACGCTGCATTCGGCCGGGCAGAACCGCAGCGATCGCGTGAAGTTCTCGCTCGTCTACACCTATCACGGCGAGAGCAACCGGCCGCTGCCGGGATCGCGCTCGGCGTCGAAGCCGGACGTCAAACTGTGAGTCGAGCGATTGCGCGCCCATGAAAAAAGCAGCCGTCCAGGCTGCTTTTTTCATGGTGCGGCGTGCGGTGGCGGGCTCAGCGCCGGCCGCCCGGCATCGCCAGGCCGATCAGCCCGGCCAGCGTCGCCACGGCGCCGCCCGCCACGAGCAGGATCGTCTTGGTGGCCGGCGAGCCGGTGAACAGGCGTGACATGCTGTCGTTGAACGAATGGAAGGACTGGCCGCCGAAATACAGCAGCACGAGGCCGCCGACAATCAAGGCAACCGAGATCGCTCGGGTCATGGATTTCCTCGCAGGATGCATCGTCTGGACGCCGCAGTGTAGCGTAGCGGCACCGCGATGCACGAGGCCACGCCGGCCCGGCGTGGCGGACGCAATGGCGAAGCGGGAAAACACGAGGGCAGCGACGGCGCGTTGCCGGAGCCGCGCGCCGTCGAGGCGGGATGTGCCGCGGGGCTAGATCAGCGCGGGCAAGCCCTCTACCAGCAGCAGCGCGACGCCCACGCCGAGCATCGCGCCGAGCACGCGCAGCATGTTGTGCCGGACGTGATGCGTGCCGCAGGGCACCGCGCCAAGGAAGAGTGCGCCGGCGAGCGCCATCGGAATCAGCAGGATGAAATCGCCAATGGTGAAGTAGCCCATGATTGTCTCCCTCCTCGATCGATCCGCTCATCGTGATGCGGGCGGTTGATTCGAGTATAGGCAAGGAAAACGCACATTTCGCATTCCCGATTGTTACCGATTCGAAGAAAGACTTCCCGGCGCACAGGCACGCCTGCAATCCTATCGTTCGCTTTCCGAAACATTACGGAACGCCTTCTTTTGCGGCGCCGCACGATCGGGTGCGTGACGAAACACCAGCGCCAGGCCGGCCAGGATCGCGGCCATCCCGGCGATTTCGAGCCGGCCCGGCAGGTTGCCGAAGCCGATCGCATCCATCAGCGTGGTGATCACCGGCACGAGGTAGAACAGGCTCGTCACATTGACGGCGTCGCCGTCGCGCATCAGCCGGTAGAACAGCATCTGCCCGGCCACCGAGATCACGATGCCAAGCCACAGCACCGCGACGGCGAACGGCCAGCCGGCCTCGAACGCGAGCGCGCCGGCCGGCGCGAACGGCACGCAGGCGAGGCTCATGGCGAGACCGACGGCGTTCTGCAGCGCGAGGCCGTCGGCCGGCGCGACGCCGCTGTGCTTCTGCAGCAGCGCGCCGGTCGTGATCGCGACGAGCGCCGCGAGCGCGAGCGCCGCGCCGGCCAGCGATACGCCGCCGCCGTCGAGGCCGTGCCAGACCACCAGCGCCAGCCCGGTCAGTGCGAGCAGCAGCCCGGCCAGACGCGGCGCGGA
>NZ_JAAGPF010000553.1 GCF_017104645.1 Burkholderia sp. Ac-20379 | reverse complement strand
GCCCTGGCCGGCTGCGCGACGCCGCCGCCGCCCGGCCCGCCCGACGCGGCCGTGCCCGATTCGCTGCGCGGCCCCACGCCCGACGTGCTGCAGGAAACGCTGACGGCGGCGGGCGACCAGGTATACAGATGTCATCGCGTGCCGGCGCTCGACACCGGCGCGCCGGGCAGCCCGGCCGGCCAGACGTTGCGCTGGCAACCTTATGGGCCGGAGGCCACCTTGCGGGATGCGCAAGGCCACAACGTCGGTTCGGTTGCGCCGGGCCGCTACTTCCTCGCCTACGACGGCAGCTTCGCGGTCGGCAAGACGCTCGCGGCCACCGTGATGGATGCGAAAGCGTTGCCTTGGGTACGTTACGGGATCGATGCCACCACGCGCGCCGGCGACGGCCAGAGCGGCCGCATGACGAATCTCAGCGCGGTGATCAGAATGAATACGCGTGGCGGGCTGCCGGCCTCCGACACCTGCCGCGTGGAAGGCACGCAACTCTACGTGCCGTACTTCGCGACGTACCAGCTTTACCGCACGTCACCCCTCGCTCAATAACACGCTTTTTTGTTCTCTTTATGAAAGCGCGCCACACGATTGGCGAGTAATTTCCATTGCATATACATGCAAATTCGAAGGTGCCTCTGAAATGGTCACGCCCATTACTCACCAAACCTCATCGAACTTTACAAACTGAAATGTAATCGATTCGATGCTACCTATACCTGATTCCAGGTATCTTTCGATTGTCTTACGATCTTGTCTGACGGCACGCGAATTAAACTTACAAATACATTAAGACACATTTTGTTTAGATTAAAAACTAAACATCGCATTCCACGATTCGAAAAACTTTCATTTTTAGTGCCTCAAAACTCTCATTTTCTTTCTCACGGTTAACAATAAGTTACACCCCTGGAATTTCTATGCCTGTACTTTCGCTCCGTGCCAGTAGCCTGCCGGTTCATTTCGCGCCGGGCCAAGGAAAGGAGGTTCAGGTTGAAGTTCGCCGTATTAACGCCCAACGTCAGCATGTTCGAACGACTGCGCCAGCATTTTCTCGACGCATCGGTCGAATGCATTCAATTCGACGATGATGTCGCGCTGGCGCGCGGCCTGTACCGGGATGATTACCGTGTGATTCTGGTCGACGCCGCCACCGGCATCGACGGCACCCGCACCGTGTTCGCCCGCCGCACGTTCTATGGCGGCCGCCGCGCGCCGGTGCTGGTGGTCGGCACGTTTACCGATCGCGACAGCCTGGAGCGCGCGTTCGACGCCGGCGCCGACGACGTCGTGCTCGCCCCGTTCGACCGCAACGAGCTGGCCGCGCGCGCCTTCCGCGCCATGCGCCGCGTCGAGGCCGAACCGGCGCCGCGCGACGAACAGCGCGTCACGCTCGGCGCCTACACGCTCGATCAGCAGGCCAGCACCGTGCAGATCAACGGCCGCTCGGTGCGCGTCACCACGCGCGAATTCGCCATCGCCTGGCTGCTGTTCTCGCGCGCCGGCGAATACGTCACGCGCCGCCAGTTGGCCGGCGCGATCTGGGGCAGCACGGAAGACATCGTCGGCCGCCGTCTCGAACAACATATCTACAAGCTGCGCCGCAAGCTCGAACTGACCGGCGAAGCCGGCGTCGCGCTGCGCACCATGTATGCGCACGGCTACCGGATCGAACAGACCGACGGAGTGATCGATAGTGCGCCGAACGACATGACGATGGCCGACGACGGCCTGCTCGACGAACTCGACGCCGCGCCGGCCTGCCCGCCGCAAACGCGCTCGGCCGCGCCGCCGGTGCCGGCCGACCGCGCCAACGTCGTGACGCCGGCCAACGGGCCGACGGTGCACGCGCGCCACAGCGCGACGGCCTCGCTCGCACAGCCGTGGGCGTCGTACGCGAACCCGTGGAATATCGGCGCGACGATGATCGCGAAGGCCATGCGCGACGACGGCTCGGCGGCCGACTGCATCCGACTGCCGGTGCTCTCCACGCCGCGCAACGACGGCTGAGGCCGCAACCCGCCGCACGCGGCGACGCACAGCGCAAAACGGCCGGCATGCGAATGCCGGCCGTGTTTCATTGCGGCGCGCCCGAAGCGCGCCGCCCGTTCACAGCCCTTGGGCCGCGAACTGTTCCGCGTATTGGTTGCGGTTCTGCATCTGCGGATCCGAGGCCATCTCGAACTGCTGATCCCACACCTTCGCGGCGGCGTCCGGCGAACCGGCGCTGTTCAGCGCATCGACCAGGCCCGGCTTCTCGCCGACTTCCTTCGCGAGGTAATCGAGCTGCACGCCCAGATCGCTGGCCGGCTTGCCCTGCGAGGCCGCGAACTGCTCGAGGCCTTCCTTGCGCACGCCGCCCCATTGCGCGAGGCCGTAACCGTTCTGGTTGTCGTCGGCGTTGTTGGCCGACGGGCCGCCGCGCGCGCCGCCCTGATTGATGTCGGCGTTGAGCCCGCTTTCCTGCTGCAGGTTACCGAGCACGCCGGCTGCGGCGTCCTTGTTCAGGCCGAGGTTGTTCTGCAGGAACGATGCGATCTTGTCGGCGTTGCTGCCGCCGAGGCTCGATACGTCGGTGCCCGTGCTCGGGCCGGTGGTGCCGGCCGAGGCCTGCACCGGCGTGCCGTCGCCGCTGCCTGCGGA
>NZ_JAAGPF010000552.1 GCF_017104645.1 Burkholderia sp. Ac-20379 | reverse complement strand
GGTGGCAGTGTAGATGTCGGGGGTGGCCGTAGCATTAAAAAAAAAAAAAAAATAAAATATATGTTTCAGAGGATTGTGTATAAAATAAAACATAGGTATGATAGACTTATAGCATTTCGAGTATTGTGAGTGACTAGTGTGTAATGCGAGCGTGGTTATAGTCACTCTACGGAGATGCTAGATGTATATGAAGCGACGCTGAGTTCGTCTGGTCTGGTGGTTGTATGTAGTCACGTAGATAATCGTCGTCTTATCATCGTGCGAGTCCA
>NZ_JAAGPF010000551.1 GCF_017104645.1 Burkholderia sp. Ac-20379 | reverse complement strand
CCGGCTCGCCGCGCTGGCCGCCCTGCTCGTGCTGATGCTGCGGCCCGCGTGGCTCCAGCCGCTGTTCGCGCCGCTCGCCGAGCACGGCGCGCCGGCCATCTACGACCGCGCCAGCCTCGTCAGCCTGACGCTCTCGCACCTGGCGCTGGTGGCCGTATCGAGCCTGATCGGCTCGGCGCTGGCGATCCTGGCCGGCATCGCCGTCACGCGCCCGGCCGGCGCCGATTTCCTGCCGGTGGCGCGCAGCATCGCGAACCTCGGCCAGACCTTCCCGCCGGTGGCCGTGCTCGCACTGGCGGTGCCGGCCGTCGGCTTCGGCGCGAAGCCGGTGCTGCTCGCGCTGACGCTCTACGGCCTGCTGCCGGTGTTCGAAAGCACGCTGGCCGGGCTCGGCTCGATCGCGCCGGCCACGCTCGACGCCGCGCGCGGCATGGGCATGAGCGCGCGCCAGCGGCTCGTGTCGATCGAGCTGCCGCTGGCCGCGCCGGTGATCCTCAACGGCGTGCGGCTGGCCGTGGTCATCAACCTCGGCACCGCCACGATCGGCTCGACGGTGGCCGCCCAGGGCCTCGGCGACGTGATCATCGCCGGCCTGCAAACCTCGAACACGGCGTTCGTGCTGCAAGGCGGCGTGATCGTCGCGCTGCTCGCCGTGCTCGTGTACGACGCGCTCGGCCTCGCCGCGCGCCGCTTCGCGCCGTCGCGCCCCGCCTCGGACAGTCGCGCCGAGTAAATCCCTACCCGTTTTTCGGTATTTCCGATTTTCATTCAATCCTATTGATTTTCTCGACCGGAAAATCGGACAAGCCGATTTTCCATATCCCCCTATCGTTTCGCATTCAATCCGCGCACCCAAAAATCATGGGTGAATATCTAATCCACGATAACGACCCCAATACATCAGATCAATGAGATAGCAAACGATTCACATTTAAAAGCATGGCAATGCATGCATCCCAAACCCTTGCCCAATAAGGATTTTCGTATCGATAAGGGGTGAAATATTGTCCGGCTTATTCTTTGATTCGGGTCAACGATATTCGGGTTCGGGAAGGTAAAGAAACAAATCGCCACTCCGTTAACCTATTTACGACGAACGTTCCCCCTGGCATCGTCGATCCGAACCTTATAGAGAGAGGCCATTCATGAAAATCCTGCGGCGGAGCATCAAACACAAACTGCTCGGTGGATTCGGCATGCTTGCGGTGATCGTGGTCGCCATTTCGGCGTTCGCCCTGCAAGCGCTGGGGAACGCGAATCAGGCCTTCGCCGATTACACGGCCGGCGTCAACGCCCGCGCCAACATGGCCGCGCAGATCCGCAACGCGGTGGACCGCCGCGCGATCGCCGCGCGCAACCTCGTGCTGGTGACCAAGCCCGACGACATCGCGCTCGAGACGGCCGACGTGCAGCGCGCCCATGCCGACGTGCAGCGCTACCTCGCGCAACTGCAGACGATGCTGGCCAACGCCGCCGACGCGCCGCCCAAGGCCCGCCAGCTCGCCGCCAACATCGCCGACGTCGAAAGCCGCTACGGCCCGGTGGCGCTGGCGATCGTCAAGCAGGCGCTGGACGGCAAGCGCGACGACGCCACGCTCGCGATCGACGAAAAATGCCGGCCGCTGCTGGCCGAACTGGTGCGCGCGACGGACGCCTACGCCACCTATACGCACGAACAGGAACTGGCCACCACCCAGCGCAATCAAGACCGCTTCGTGCAGACCCGCATGCTGATGCTCGGCGTGTGCGCCGGCGCCGTGGCGCTGGCCGCGCTGGCCGGGCTGTGGATCACGCGCTCGATCACGCGGCCGCTCTCGGAAGCGGTGCGCGTGGCGCGCACGGTGGCCGACGGCGACCTGACGAGCCGCATCGAGGTGCGCGGCCACGACGAAACGCGCGACCTGCTCGAAGCGCTCGACACCATGAACACGCGGCTTTCCGGGATCGTCGCGCGGGTGCGCGAAGGCAGCTCGGGCATCGCGCTGGCGGTGGGCGAAATCGCCGCGGGCAACGTCGACCTCAGCGTGCGCACCGAGCAGCAGGCCGCCTCGCTGCAGGAAACGGCCGCCACCATGGAGGAATTCACGTCCACGGTGCGGTTGAACGCCGAGAACGCCCAGCAGGCCAGCACGTTCGCGTCGAGCGCCTCGGAAGTCGCGCAGCGCGGCAGCCACGCGGTCGGGCGCGTGGTGCATACGATGAACGACCTCGGCGAGCGCTCGTCGAAGATCGCCGACATCACCGGCATGATCGAGGGCATCGCGTTCCAGACCAACATCCTCGCGCTGAACGCCGCCGTGGAAGCCGCGCGGGCCGGCGAACAGGGCCGCGGCTTCGCGGTGGTGGCCAGCGAGGTGCGCGCGCTGGCGCAGCGCTCGTCGAGCGCGGCCAAGGAAATCAAGGAATTGATCACGGCCTCGGTGCAGACCGTGCAGGACGGCGCGGTGCTGGCCGGCGAGGCGGGCCGCACCATGGCCGAGGTCACGCAGGCCGTGGCGCGCGTGACCGACATCATGGGCGAGATCGCCGCCGCGTCGGCCGAGCAGAGCCGCGGCATCGATCAGGTCAACCTGACCATCACGCAGATGGACGAAACGACGCAGCAGAACGCGGCGCTGGTCGAACAGGCCGCGGCGGCGTCGAAATCGCTGGAGGCGCAAGGCCGCCAGCTCGACGAGACGGTGGCTACGTTCCGGCTGGAAACGGAACGCCGGGGCGGCCAGGCGGCGGCCGAGCCGCGCCGCGCGAGCCAGACCGACTGGCGCATGGTGACGGCATGAACCCCGTCCCCTGCCTGCTGCGCGACGGCGCCCTGCCCGCCGCGCGCGCGGCCCGCCGGCTC
>NZ_JAAGPF010000550.1 GCF_017104645.1 Burkholderia sp. Ac-20379 | reverse complement strand
CGCGCCGCTCGCGCATCTGCTGCAGCGCGAGCTGAACGTTCACCGGATCAACCAGATGCTCGGCACGCGCCGGCTGCATGCGCTGTCGGTCACGGCGCTCAGCTACACGAGCGGCCGGCACCTGACGTTCTACGCGGGCAGCGAGCCGATTCACGCCTGGCGGCGCGCGCAGCGCACGGCGCGGATGGTCGATCTGTCGGCCGCGCATCTGCTCGCCTCGTCGGCGATCCCGTTCGTGTTTCCGGCGGTGCCGCTCGTGATCGACGGCCGGGTCGAATATTTCGGCGACGGCTCGATCCGCCAGATCGCGCCGCTGTCGCCCGCGATCCATTTCGGCGCTGATCGCATCCTGGTGGTGGGCGCGGCGGCCGCGCGGCCCGAGGTGCCGGTGGCGAACGGCGAGATCGCGCATACGCACGGCTATCCGTCGCTCGCGCAGATCGGCCAGCAGGTGCTGGCGAGCGTGTTCCTCGATTCGATCGGCACCGACATCGAGCGGATCGAGCACATCAATCGCGTGGTCGAGCACCTGCCGCGCCAGGTCGAACCGGAAAGCGGCTGGCGGCATGTGGACGTGCTCGCGATCGCGCCGTCCGAACGCATCGAGCTGATCGCGGCGAAGCATCTGCGGCGGCTGCCGGCCACGGTGCGTGCGCTGCTCGGCGGCATCGGCGGCAACCGGCCGGCCGGCGCGTCGTTCGCGAGCTATCTGCTGTTCGAGGCCGAATTCACGCGCGAGCTGATCGCGCTCGGGCACGCCGACGCGATGCGCCAACGCGATACGCTGGCCGGCTGGTTCGCCTCGGCCGGCGCGCCGGGCGTGAGCGACAGCCCGGCGAGCGCGTCGTTCATCACACCAATCGGTTCGATATCCGAACGGAATCCCGATTCGCGCAACGGGCGGTAACCGTGCGCGCGGGCGGCTTTTTCTGCGACGCTTCGCCGCACTGCTGTCGCGGATCCGTCACAGGTGCGTGCTATCATCGCCGACGCCGAAATAATCCAGACGGGTGCTGGCGGCGCGATCCGTCCCTGACGCTCGCGCGCACGGCCCCGACAACGACAGCCGGCCCCGAGCCGGCCTTCTCTCAGGGTGCGTGCGAGGCTCGAACGGTTCGGGCGTTGCACGTATCGCCCCACAGCGGTTGCGCTGCCGCAAAGAAATGTGCCGATGTGCTTGCATCCGGCGCACGGTTTAGCGCGTAAAATTACCGTTTCGTCAGGTGAGCGTCCGAATTGTGGGCGCTCGGCCCAACAGTCACGTTTTGAAGTCGCATTGCGCAACAGGGGTGGGACCATGAACACCATGCTTTATCCGGAACTCTACAAATCGCTCGAAGCCGTCCGCTGGGACATGGAGAAGGACATCCCTTGGGACAAGTTCGACGCCTCGCTGCTCACCGACGAGCAGGCCAAGACGATCAAGATGAACGCGATCACCGAATGGTCGGCGCTGCCCGCCACGGAGATGTTCCTGCGTGACAACCATCACGACAGCGATTTCTCGGCATTCATGAGCGTCTGGTTCTTCGAAGAGCAAAAGCATTCGCTGGTGCTGATGGAATACCTGCGCCGCTTCAAGCCGGAAATGATGCCGACCGAAGCCGAACTGCACGCCGTGCGCTTCGAGTTCGATCCGGCGCCGCCGCTCGAAACGCTGATGCTGCACTTCTGCGGCGAAATCCGTCTGAACCACTGGTACCGCCGTGCAGCCGAATGGCACACGGAGCCGGTCATCAAGCACATCTACGAAACGATCTCGCGCGACGAAGCGCGTCATGGCGGCGCCTACCTGCGCTACATGAAGAAGGCGATGGTGAACTGCGGCGACGTCGCGCGTTCGGCATTCGCGAAGATCGGCGTGCTGATGGCGTCGGCGCGCCGCACCGAAAAGCCGCTGCACCCCACGAACCTGCACGTCAATCAGGCGCTGTTCCCGCGCGACACGATCCAGTCGCGCCTGCCCGATCCGGAGTGGCTCGAGCACTGGCTCGACGAGCAGATCCGCTTCGACGGCGATTGGGAAAAGAAGGTCGTCGACCGTATCCTGCACAACCTGTCGATCCTGTTCGAGCGCACGTTCGCGACGGCCCAGGAGCTGAACCGCTACCGCAAGGAAGTCACGGCGCGCCTGCAGACGCCCGACGCCGGCGCGACGCAAGCCGCCTGACGCGGCGCCGTTCGCCGCACGCCAAGCCCGCCGTTTCGCGCGGGCTTTTTTTATTCTTCCGCTGACCGGAGCCGAAACCCCGATGCCCGCCGCCTTCGAACGCAAATTCATCACCCGCGAGGCGCTCGCCGCGCTGCGCCCGACGCTGAACGCGCCCGTCGTGTTCACCAACGGCGTGTTCGACATCCTGCACCGCGGCCACGTCACCTATCTGGCCGACGCGAAGGCGCTCGGCGCGTGCCTGATCGTCGGCGTGAACAGCGACGCGTCGGTGCGCATGCTCGGCAAGGGCGACGACCGCCCGATCAATCGTCAGGAAGACCGCATGGCGCTGCTGGCCGCGCTCGAATGCGTGGATTGGGTGGTGGGTTTCGAGGAAAAGACGCCGATCGACCTGATCGCGGCGGCGCGGCCCGACATCCTCGTGAAGGGTGGCGATTACGACATGGACGCGCTGCCGGAATCGGCGCTCGTGCGCGGCTGGGGCGGCACGGCGCTGGCGATTCCGTTCGAGTTCGAGCGCTCGACCACGTCGCTGCTA
>NZ_JAAGPF010000549.1 GCF_017104645.1 Burkholderia sp. Ac-20379 | reverse complement strand
GCACGGCGCGAGCGGCCCGTTGCGCGTGCAACGCGCGGCGCCGGAGCGGCTCTCGCCGTTCGTGCGCGGCGTGATCGACGCGCTCGGCCGGCGCGGCCTGCCGCTGCGCGACGACCAGAACGGCCCGTGGCAGGACGGCGCGTTCGTCGGGGCGCTCGCCGTCAGCGAACAGGGCGAGCGCATTCCCACCTCGGTCTGCTATCTCGACGACGCCGCGCGCGCCCGCCCGAACCTGACGCTGGCCACCGACACGCAGGTCGAACGCGTGCGCTTCGACGGCCGGCGCGCCGTGGGCGCGGACGTGATCCGCCCGGACGGCAGCCGCGCCACGCTGCACGCGCGGCACGTGATCGTCAGCGCGGGGGCGATCCACAGCCCGGCGCTGCTGATGCGCAGCGGCATCGGGCCGGCCGCCGATCTCCAGGCGCTCGGCATCGCGGTGATCGCCGCGCGCGACGGCGTGGGCCGCAACCTGATGGAACATCCGTCGATCGCGGTGTCGGCGTTCCTGCCGCGCGCGGCGCGCACGCCGTTTCCCGACGAGCATCACGAGCAGGCCATCGTGCGCTATTCGTCGGGGCTGCCCGGCACGCCGCCCGGCGACATGCACGGCGCGATCCTGTCGCGTTCGGGCTGGCACTCGGTGGGATACCGGCTCGGCACGATGTTCTTCTGGGTCAACAAATCGTATTCGCGCGGCCGCGTCGCGCTGGCCTCGGCCGATGCGCGCGAGGAACCGGCGGTGGCGTTCTCGATGCTGTCGGACGCACGCGATCTCGAACGGCTCAAGGGCGCGGTGCGCTTCGGCGCGCAGACGCTGGCCGATCCCGCGCTGGCCGCGCGGCTCGGGCCGCGCTTTCCGTCGAGCTATTCGCCGCGCGTGGCGGCGGTGGCGCAGCCGGGCCGCTGGAATGCCGTGCAGCGCGGCGCGTTGAGCGCGCTGCTCGACGCGGCCGGGCCGATGCGAAGTGCGCTGATCGAGCGCGTCGTCACGCAGGGCGTCTCGCTCGACACGCTGCTCGCCGACGACGCCGCGCTGACCGAGTTCGTCACGCGCTCGGTGGGCGGCACCTGGCACCCGTCGGGCACCTGCCGGATGGGCGCGGCCGACGATGCGCTGGCCGTCACCGGCGCGGACGGCGCGGTGCACGGCGTGGACGGCCTCAGCGTGTGCGACGCGTCGCTGATGCCGTCGATTCCGTGCGCGAACACCAACGTGCCCACCATCATGATCGCGGAGCGCATCGCCGACGCGCTGCTCGGCCGCGCAACCCTGGCGCAAGCCGCGGCCTGAATGAAAAACGCCGTGCCACACACGATGCGCGGCACGGCGTTCGAGCGGCCGACGCGGCGTCAGTCGCCGTAGCCGATCATCCCCTTCACTTCGAGAAACGCCTCCAGGCCCCACTCGGCGTATTCGCGGCCGTTGCCCGACTGCTTGTAGCCGCCGAACGGCGCGCCCGCATCCCAGGCCGGATAGTTCAGGTAGACGCCGCCCGCACGCAGCCGGAACCCCACGCGCCGCGCGCGCTCGAGATCGGCCGACTGCACGTAGGCGGCCAGGCCGTACGGGCTGTCGTTGGCGATCGCGATCGCGTCTTCCTCGTCGCGGTACGGCAGGATCGCGAGCACCGGCCCGAAGATCTCCTCGCTGGCGATCGTCATGTCGGGGCGCACGTTCGCGAACACGGTGGGCTTCACGTAATAGCCGTGCGCGAGCCCGTCGGGCCGGCCGGGGCCGCCCGCCACGAGCTGCGCGCCCTCGGCCACGCCCGCCTCGATCAACCGCTGCACTCGGCCGAACTGCACCGCGTTGATCACCGGCCCCATCGTCACGCCCGGCGTATCGGGCGCGCCGACGCGATGCGCGAGCGCCGCGCGCCGTGCGATCTCCACCGCCTCGTCGTGACGCTCGGCCGGCACCAGCATCCGGGTCGGCGCGTTGCACGACTGGCCGCTGTTGCTGAAGCAACTGTCCACGCCGTGCTTCACGGCCGTTTCGAAATCGGCGTCGTCGAGCAGCAGGTTCGCCGATTTGCCGCCCAGTTCCTGATGCACGCGCTTCACGCCCGGCGCGGCCAGCGTGGCCACCTGCACGCCGGCGCGCGTCGAGCCGGTGAACGACACCATGTCGACGTCGGGATGCGCGCACAGCGCCGCGCCCACGCCCGGGCCGTCGCCGTGCACGAGGTTGAACACGCCGGGCGGCACGCCCGCCTCGTGCAGCACGTCGGCGAACAGCGCGGCGTCGAGCGGCGACACCTCGCTCGGCTTGAGCACCATCGTGCAGCCGGCCAGCAGCGCCGGCGCGACCTTGCAGACGATCTGGTTGATCGGCCAGTTCCACGGCGTGATCAGCGCGACCACGCCCACCGGCTCGTGGCGGATCAGCGTCGAGCCCTTGCGGCGCTGCCACGCGAACGTCTCGGCGGTGCGCAGCAGTTCTTCGAGATGGCGCCGGCCGAGCCCGGCCTGCCAGTCGGCGGCCAGCGCGGGCGGTGCGCCCAGCTCGCGCGACAGCGTGGCGGCGAACGCGTCGTAGCGGCGCAGATAGACCTCGAGCACGCGCCGCAGCAGCGCGACGCGCTCGGAAGGTTCGGTCTGCGAAAAGCTCGGGAACGCGCGTTTCGCGGCGGCCACGGCGCGCTCGACGTCGCGCGCGTCGCCGAGCGCCACGTCGGCGTAGGGCTGTTCGGTGCACGGATCGACGACGGGCAGGCGCGCGTCGCCGAACGGCGCGACCCACGCGCCGTCGATGTAGAAGCTCAGGGCATTGGTCATGCTCGATTCCGGGGTGATCGAGGGAAAGGACACGCGGCCTCGCGAAAACCGGGGCCGCGCGGGAATGGCCGCGAAAATGGCCGCGAAAATGGCTGCGAAGCGGGATGTCGGGCGCAGGCGGCGCGGCGCCGGCCCGTGCCGGGCTCCCGCGCGACGCTCAAGCCGCCGCCGCGCTCGCCGCGTTGTTGCCGC
>NZ_JAAGPF010000548.1 GCF_017104645.1 Burkholderia sp. Ac-20379 | reverse complement strand
CCCAGGGCCGCGCGGCCGGCGGCGGTTCGGGCGCATCCGCGCCCTTCGCCACGGCCGCCTCGGCCGCCGCCATCGATTCCTGCGCGAGCGCGCCGAACGCACGCAGCGTGGCCAGCGTCGCGCGCTGCACCTCGAGCGCCTGGATCGCCGACTGCAGCATGCCGAGATTGAGCTTCAGCCACTGCTCGACGGCGCGCAGGTCGGTGATGCGCTTGTCGAGTTCCTCGACGCTCGACAGCGGCGACATCATGTCCGACATCGCCGACAGCGACGGCGGCATGCCGGGCGGCGTGGCCGCGCCGATGCCCGCGCCGAACGGCGACATCCGCATCATGTCCCACATCCGGTCGAGCATCTCGGACGGGTTGAAACCTGCGAAACCGGAAAACGGATTGGAGCCGGGCGTATCGGTCATGCAACCATCCTTCGTGACGGGTTCGATGAAAACGGGCGGCGCCTGCGCGCGCCAGTTTCGATCATAGCGCGCATGGATGACGCGTGAACGCCCGCGCGGGCCGGGGTTTACGCACCCGGCGGCGGGCGCGGAGCAGCTCAGGCCTGCCCGTCGAGCGGCGACACGGCCTGCTCGATCGCGCCGAAGATCGACTTGCCGGCCTCGTCGAGCATCTCGATGCGCACGCGGTCGCCGTAGCGCATGAATTCGGTTTGCGGCGCGCCGTGCTCGATCGTCTCGAGGCAGCGCTTCTCGGCGATGCAGCCATAGCCGCGCTTCGCGTCGCGGTTCGAGACGGTGCCCGAGCCGACGATCGCGCCCGCGCGCAGGTTGCGCGTCTTCGCGGCGTGCGCGATCAGTTGCCCGAAGTGGAACGCCATGTCCACGCCCGCTTCGAGCTGGCCGACGCGCTTGCCGTTCCAGCTCACCAGCAGCGGCCGCTCGACGCGGCCTTCGCGCCAGTGTTCGCCGAGCTCGTCGGGCGTGACCGCCACCGGCGAGAACGCCGTGGCGGGCTTGCTCTGGAAGAAGCCGAAGCCCTTCGAGAGTTCGGCCGGAATCAGGTTGCGCAGCGACACGTCGTTGACCAGCATCACGAGCCGCACGCTCTTGAGCGCGTCGTCGGCGTTCGCGCCCATCGGCACGTCGCCCGTCACCACCGCCACCTCGGCCTCGAAATCGATGCCCCAGGCCTCGGACGCGCAGACAATGTCGTCGCGCGCGCCGAGGAAATCGTCGCTGCCGCCCTGGTACATCAGCGGATCGGTCAGGAACTCGGGCGGCATCTCGGCGCCGCGCGCGCGGCGCACCAGCTCGACGTGATTGAGATAGGCCGAGCCGTCGGCCCACTGGTAGGCGCGCGGCAGCGGCGCCATGCAGTCGGCCGCCTCGAACGCGAACGCGCGCCGGGCGCGGCCGTGGTTCAGCGCGTCGTACAGTTCGCGAAGCTGCGCGGCGTAGAACGGCCAGTCGTCGAGCGCGCGCTGCAGCGTCGGCGCGATCGTGTCGGCGATCGCGGCCGTCTGCAGGTCGCGGGACACCACGATCAATTGGCCGTCGCGCGTGCCGTCCTTCAGCGAAGCAAGTTTCATGGTGCTGGATACCGTGTAGTGACGATGGAGGGAATCTATTTTACGATGGTGAATCTGTGCGGCGAAGGCCGCGCCTGCCCGCATTCTCCACCTTCTCGACCCGCTTTCCGCCCATGTCCGACCACGACGACCTGACCGATGACGCCGCCGAGGAAAAAGTCCGCTCCGGCATTCAGTCGATCGAGGTCGGCTTCCGGCTGCTCGACGTGCTGACGCAGGAGCCGCGCGCGATGATGCTGCGCGATCTCGCGCAGCGCGCGCAGATGAGCCCGGCCAAGGCGCATCGCTATCTGGTCAGCTTCCAGCGGCTCGGCGTGGTCGCGCAGGATCCCGTTTCGGGGCGCTACGAGCTCGGCGGCTTCGCGTTGCAGCTGGGGCTGGCGCGGCTCGCGCGCGTCGACGGCGTGAAGCTCGCGCGCGTGGCGCTGTCCGCGCTGCGCGACGAACGCGACCTGACGGTCGGCATCGCCGTGTGGGGCAACCAGGGGCCCACCGTCGTGCACTGGATGGAATCGAGCCATCCGGCCAAGGCATCGCTGAAGCTCGGCGACGTGATGCCGCTGCTCGGCTCGGCCACCGGCCTGCTGTTCGCCGCGTACCTGCCGCGCAGCAAGACGGGCGCGATGCTGGAACGCGAACTGACCGACGCGCGCCGCGCCGCGCATCGCGACGCCCCGCGCACGATGGCCGAGGTCGACGTGCTGCTGGCCGACGTGCGCGCGCATCAGGCCGCGCGCGTGCAGGGCGTGCTGCTGCCGACCATCCACGCGTTCTGCATGCCGGTGTTCGATTCGCTCGGCGAGCTGTCGCTCGGTTTGATCGCGCTGGGCCACGAAGGCGTGTTCGACGTGGCGTGGGGCGGCGAGATCGATCTCGCGCTGCGCGAATGCGCGCAGAAGCTGTCGTACGAAATCGGTTACAGCGCCACGCCGCGCGACGCATGAGGCGGGTTTGACGCATCGGTTCGCGCGCCGCGCGAACGATCGGCGCGAGGCGCTGTCCGATCGGCTGGCGCTTCGGTTCACCTGATCTCGCCAGCGGCGCTGACAGTCGAGGCACGCCGCTTGCTCTCGCACCGACCGCGCCGCCGCTCATCCCTTCCGCAACCATCCGCGCCCGATCGATGCCCGCTCCGCTCCCGCCCGATTCGTCACGCCCGAAGCCGCGCCGCGCGCTGCGCATCGTGCTGACGCTCGCGCTGGTGCTGCTGCTGCACGCGCTGGCGGGCCTGTGGTTTGCCGGCTATCGCGCGCCCGCCAACCCCGATGCGCGCGACGACACGCCCGTCGAAGTCGAATTGCTGAAGCCGCAACCGATCGAACGCGCCCCCACGCCGGCCCCGCAACCGGCGGCCCGGCCCGCGCCGGCCAAGGCGGCGGCCACGGCAAAGCCCGTGCCCGCCCCAACGCCCGCGCACGACGACGCGCCGGTGCTCGCCA
>NZ_JAAGPF010000547.1 GCF_017104645.1 Burkholderia sp. Ac-20379 | reverse complement strand
CGGTTCGGGCGGGGGCGGCGCGCGTGAAGCACGGCGCCGCGGGGACGGATACGGATGGTGTGCGTTGTCATGGTCGATAACAGGACATTGCGGATCAGGCGCGCGTTACGCAGGGTCGTCAAGCACCGAGGACTCCCGCCTCGCGCACGTAGATCGCCATCCGTTTTTCAAGATAGCACCGCAAAATCCGGGAAATATTTCCCCCGGCTGATGCGGGCTATTCGGTGGCGATCATGTTGATCGTAGTACGTCGCGGGGCGGGATGGCGCGGACGACGGGCGGCGGGGGCCGCCGGCGCAGCGCCGGCGGGGCATCGGCACGATGCCGCCGCGGTGCGAGGCGGGCAGGAGGAACGGGGCGAAGGCCGCCCCGGCAAGGCTTGGTGTTAACGCCGAGCGGCGGGCTGGATCAGGCCCCGCGCGCGATGCGGCGGCGGTTGCGGATCAGGCCGGCGGCCACCAGCACGAAGATCACGACGAAGCCGATCGCGGCCCAGCCCGGCAGCAGAATCCCGAGGATCGGCGGGTAGAGCGTTTCGCACAGGCCGGCCACCTTGAACAGGGTTGGGAACCACGTGGCCGGCGGCAGGCTGTCGACGATCGGCTGCATCGTGTCGAAGCCGCAGCTGAAGCCCGGATGGAGCTGGATCTGCCAGTGATGGATCGCGGTGCCCGCGCCGGCCGCGGCCGAGATCAGGATCAGCACCTCGATCACCGCCAGGCTGCGCCAGCTGCGCAGGCCGTTGCCGAGGAACGAGAAGATCGCGATCACGGCGAAGAAGTAGCGCTGGATGATGCAGAGCGGGCAAGGATCCTCGCCCTTGACGACCTGGAGATACAGCGCGCCGGCCAGCAGCGCGACGCAGACGACGCCGAGCAGCGTCAAGAGGCGGCGCTCGCGGCGCAGCGACAGCGAGAAATCGTTCATCGGTGGTCGATCCCGAAAATTGAGTCGTCGGATTTTAGCGCGAACCGGCGCGCTTTTCGGGCCGGCGGGTTCGCCGACGCACCGATTCGGGGCGAGGCTGGCGGCGCGGTCAGGTGGCCGTCAGGGCCGCGCCCTTTGCCGAGCCGCCGCCCGTGCTCAGCGGATCGTCGCCAAGACCGCCTCGACGGCCTGGCCGATCGCCAGCAGCGCGTCGTCGCGATGCGGCGCGGCCGCGAGCATCAGCCCGACCGGCGCGGTATCGCGCGGATGGCAGGGCAGCGACAGCGCGCAGGCGTCGAGGAAGTTGAACGCGCTCGGATTGCGCAGGATCAGCGCGTTGGTGCGGGCGAACGCGTCGTCGTCGCGTTCGAGATCGGCGATGCGCGGCGGCGCCACCGGCACGGTCGGCGCCAGCACCGCGTCCACGCGCGGCCACAGCGTGCGCGCCGCCTCGTCGAGCACGGCCTCGCGTGCGGCGAGCAGATCCAGATAATCGGCGGCGCTGGCCGGTTGGCCTTTCAGGATGCGCGTCAGCACGCGCGGGTCGTAGCGGTCGGCGTGCCGCGCCAGCAGCGGCCGGTGCCAGGCGTAGGCCTCGATCGGCGAGAAACCGAAGCGGTTGATGTCGGCGAGCCGGTCGAGCGGCGCGAAGCGCAGGTCGGACACGATCGCGCCGGCCGCTTCGAGATGCTTGAGCGCGGCGTCGAACGCGGCCGTGACCTCGGCATCCATGCCGTCGGTCACGTAATGGTTGAGCACGCCGAGCCGCACGCCCTCGAGCGGTCGGGCGGCCGGCACGCCTGGCTCCAGCCCGGCCAGGATCCGGTCGACCAGCGCGCAGCAGGCCACCGACACGCCGATCGGCCCGAACGAATCGAGCGTGGCCGACAGCGGCACGCCGCCCGTGCGCGGCACGCGGCTCGCGGTGGGCTTGAAGCCCGTCAGGCCGCACAGCGCGGCCGGAATCCGGATCGAGCCGCCGGTGTCGGTGCCGAGCGCGACGGCCGCCATGCCGTCCGCCACCGACGCCGCCGCGCCCGACGACGAGCCGCCCGCCACCCGTGCATCGCCGGCCACGCCGCGCCGGTACGGCGAACTGGGCGTGCCGTAGTGCGGATTGAGGCCGAGGCCCGAGAACGCGAACTCGCTCATGTTGGTGCGGCCCACGAAGACCGCGCCGGCGCGGCGCAGCCGGGCCACCACGGGCGCGTCGGCTTCGGCCGGCGGCGCGTCGTCGAGCGCGATCGAGCCGGCGCGCGTGACCTGGCCGGCCACGTCGAACAGATCCTTGACCGACACCGGAAGGCCCGCCAGCGGCGACAGCACCGTGCCGGCCGCGCGCAGGCGGTCGTGGGCGTCGGCGGCGGTGCGAGCCGCGTCGCCGTCCACGCCGAGGAACGCGACGGCGCCCTGGCCGGCGGGCGAGGCGATGCGTTCTAGCGCGGTGTCGACGAGCGCGCGGCTGGTCGTGCGCCCGGCGGCGAGATCAGCGGCCAGCGTGGCGAGCGGCGGGAACGGGGCGAAAGTGGTCATGGCGGCGTCGGGTCGGAAGGCGAGGGGACGGAGCCGCGCGGCGGCTCCGGCATGCAGGCTGATGATAGTAGGGGGATCGATTGCATGCGTCCAGCCGGCCGGATGGCCGATGCGAAGCGGCGTCGCGCAAGGCGATGCGGGCGCGGCCGCCGATCGCCCGCGAATCGATCGGCAATCGGTGGCGATTTGCCGCTGATCCGGTACTGAAGGATAATGAATCTTCGTCTAACCCTCGCGTGACAGACGCGCCAGACCCTCGTCATGAGCGAAAACACGCCTTCCGCAGCACCGTCCGGCCCGCGTCCGGACCTCGCCACGGCCGCCGATGCGGCCTCCCAGAATCCCGCCGCCGCCCCGCCTCCCGAGCCGCCCAAGCCGTCGCCGGCCGCGTTCGCCGCGCAGGTGCCGGCCGCCCAGGACGTGCCGGTCGAGCCGGT
>NZ_JAAGPF010000049.1 GCF_017104645.1 Burkholderia sp. Ac-20379 | reverse complement strand
TACGGCCCGCCGCGTCTCGCGCCGCGCGCGGCCGCCGGCGAGGCCCGGCGCCAGCTCGCCAGCGGCGAGATCGCGTTCGTGTTCGGCAACGAGCGCGTCGGGCTGTCGAACGAGCATGTCGAGCGCTGCAGCGCCATCGCGCACATCCCGGCCAATCCCGATTACAGCTCGCTGAACCTGTCGCAGGCGATCCAGGTGCTGGCCTACGAGCTGCGTGTCGCGTTGCTCGACGCCGAGGCCGAACAACCGCCGGTGCACGAGGGCGGGGCCGGCACGCTCGCGCAGGCCGAGGAGATCGAGAAGATGTTCTCGCATCTGGAAACGGCGCTGGTCTCGCTCGGCTTTCTCGATCCGCACAACCCGAAGAAGCTGATGCCGCGGCTGCGGCGGCTGTTCTCGCGCGCCGGGCTGGAGCGCGAGGAGGTCAACATCCTGCGCGGCATCGCCAAGCACATCCTGATCAAGTCGGGCCGCGAGCCGCGCTGACGCATCGGGCGGGCATGGCGCATCGGCGGCCGGTGCCGCCAATACCCCCGGCGCCGATGGGGGCAAGCGCGCGCCCTCAGCGGCCGCGCGCGAGTCGCCCTACAATCGGTCGGCGCGTCATAAGCACATGCTGCTGGCGCATAAGGGCCGCGCGACGCAGAGCGCGCGGCGTGCTCATCCCGGTCGACATCAGCCCACACCATGTTCACGAGACTCCGAGAAGACATCGCGACGATCCGCGAGCGCGATCCCGCCGCTCGCAGCGCCTGGGAGGTGCTGACCTGTTACCCCGGCATCCACGCGCTGATCTTCCATCGCATCGCGCACGCCTGCTGGCGGCGCAACCAGCGCTGGCTCGGCCGCTTCGTCTCGCAGCTGGGCCGTTTCATGACCGGCATCGAGATCCACCCGGGCGCCACGCTCGGGCGGCGCGTGTTCATCGATCACGGCATGGGCGTGGTGATCGGCGAGACGGCGATCGTCGGCGACGACTGCACCATCTATCAGGGCGTGACGCTCGGCGGCACGTCGCTCGCGCGCGGCGCGAAGCGGCACCCCACGCTGGAGCGCGGCGTGATCGTCGGCGCGGGCGCGAAGGTGCTGGGCGGGTTCACGATCGGCGAGGGCGCGAAGATCGGCTCGAACGCGGTGGTCGTCAAGCCGGTGCCGGCGGGCGGCACCGCGGTCGGCAACCCGGCGCGCGTGGTCATGCCGGCGCAGGCCGAAGCGAAACGCAGCCAGCCCGGCGGCACGCCCGAGCGTGTCGCGTTCAGCGCCTACGGCATCACGCCGAACGCCGACGATCCGATGTCGCTCGCGATGCATGGCCTGATCGATCACGCGGCCAAGGAAGCGCAGCGTGTCGACGAGGTGGTGGCCGCGCTCGAGCGGCTCGGCGAGCGCTTCGAAGCGCTGCAGGCCGACGGGCGGCTCGATCTGCGCCGCCTGTCGGCCGCGCTCGACGGCCACGCGATCGAACACACCGGCTGAACGCCGGCGCGCGATGCCGCCAAGTAGGGAATGACGTGGACGGGCAGGGCGGCGCGTGCCGCCCGCCGTTCAGGATTCGAGCGGCAGCGCCCGCACGCCTTCGGCGTCGAGCCGCAGGTAGCCGCCGCGCGCCGCGCCGTGGTCCAGATCCCAATCGGGCAGCACCCAGCGCGTGCCTTCCGGCTCCGCATGCCGGGCCGGGCGGTGCGTGTGGCCGTGGATCATCAGGTCGGCGCCGCTGCGCTGGAACAGTTGCGCGATGCCCTGGCGCGTGACGTCGTAGCGCGGCGACACCGGCCGCTCGCGGCCCGATTCGCTCTTGGCGCGCATGCGCTGCGCGAGCCCGCGCCGCCACACCAGCGAACGCGCGAGAAACAGCCACTGCGCGAGCCGGTTGCGCGCGAAGCCCCGGAACCACTGATAGCCGCGATCGGCCGTGCATTGCGCGTCGCCGTGCGCGAGCACGATGCGCTTGCCGAACGCGAGCACTACCGACGGGTCGGGCACCAGCATCGCGCCGGCTTCCTTCATGAAGCGTTTGCCCAGCAGGAAATCGCGGTTGCCGTGCATCACGTAGAGCGCGATGCCGCGCTCCGAGAACGTGTGCAGCAGCGCGACCATGCGCTGGGCGAACGGGTCGTCGTCGAGGATGTCGTCGCCGACCCAGTATTCGAACAGATCGCCGAGGATGAACACCGAATCGGCGCTCGCGGCCGTGACGCGCACGAAGTGCTCGAACGCGGCGACGGTACGCGGGATCGCGTCGCTCAGGTGCAGATCGGAGACGAACAAAAACGGGCGTGCCGCGTGAGCGAGACTCTGCTCGCCCGGCACGCCCCCGGAGACGCTTCGCGGCGGCGTTTCCTGCAGCATCGAAGTGCCTCCCGTTACTGCGTCAGACCGCGACGGCCTTCTCGATCACGACGTCGTCGGCCGGCACGTCCTGATGGAAGCCCTTGCTGCCCGTCTTGACGGCCTTGATCTTGTCGACCACGTCCTGGCCTTCGACGACCTTGCCGAACACGGCGTAGCCCCAGCCTTGCGGCGTCGGCGACGAGTGGTTCAGGAAGTCGTTGTCGTTGACGTTGATGAAGAACTGGGCCGTGGCCGAGTGCGGATCGTTGGTGCGGGCCATCGCGACCGTGTAGTTCGCGTTCTTCAGGCCGTTGTTCGCTTCGTTGTCGATCGGCGCTTCGGTCGGCTTCTGCTTCATGCCCGGCTCGAAACCGCCGCCCTGGATCATGAAGTTGTTGATGACGCGGTGGAACACCGTGTTGTCGTAGTGGCCGGCCTTCACGTAGCTGAGGAAGTTTTCCACCGTCTTCGGTGCCTTGGCGGCGTCGAGTTCGAGCTTGATCACGCCGTGGTTCGTATGCAGTTCAACCATGATGGTTCCTTCGTTGAGGGTGGTGAAAATGGCACGCGGCCGGTCGTGACGACGCGGCCGCGTGACGGGGCGCGTACCTGCGCGCCGGTTTATCGGTTACTTGCCGACGACGCTCGCCGAATCGATCGTGATCGGCTTTTCCGGCACGTCGCGCATGCCGCCGCGCGAGGTGGTGGGCGTCGCCTCGATCTTCTTGACGACATCCATGCCCGACACGACCTTGCCGAACACGGCGTAGCCGTTGCCGTCCGGGTTCGGGTAGTCGAGGTTCGCATTGTCGACGGTATTGATGAAGAACTGGGCCGTGGCCGAATTCGGATCGCTGGTGCGGGCCATCGCGATCGTGCCGGCGACGTTCTTCAGGCCGTTGCGGCTTTCGAGCGGGATCGCCGCGCGCGTCGGCTTTTCGTCGAAGTTGGCCTTGTAGCCGCCGCCCTGGATCATGAAGCCGGGGATCACGCGGTGGAAGATCGTGCCGTTGTATTGGCCGGATTTCACGTAGTCGAGGAAGTTGGCCACGGTCTTGGGCGCCTTCTCCGGATACAGCTCGACGCGGATCTCGCCCTGCGAGGTCTTCAGTTGCACGACGGGATGCGCGGCGGCCGTTTGCGCGTACGCCGGTGCGGTCGCAACGAGGGCGGCGCTGCCGAGCGCCAACAACAGACGTTTCATGACGATCCTCTGGATGATGGGTAAAAGGCGCCTGACGATGCGGCGTCAGTTCGACGGCGCGAGATAGGGCGGGGTCGCCACCGTCGCGCCGTTCACGCCGAACTGGAAGCTCGGCGACAGCGGCAGCGTGGTGGTGGAGACGTTCGCGGCGGCCGCGTTCGACAGCGCGCGCGTGCGGCTTGCGGCGGCCGGCGCGGCGGCGGAGGCCGGCGAGGGCGAGACGATCCGGTCGATGTCGGCCAGGCGCTGCGCGGTCGGGCCGCTCGTGTGGCCGAGCTTCTGCGCGCGCTTGTACGATTCGGCCGCGAGCCGCAGGTACAGATCGCCGAGATTCTCGTAGGCGACGCCGTAATCGGGGTTCGCCTGGGTCGCGGTGACGAGCGCGGCGCGCGCCTCGTCGTAGCGGCCATGCTTGGCGTACAGCGCGGCGAGATTGTTGTACGGCTCGGGGAGTTCGGGGTAGGCCTGGGTGATCGCGGTGAACTGCTGGATCGCCTCGTTGTCCCGGTTCAGCCGCGCGAGCACGGTGCCACGCTTGAACTGCGCCTGCACGTCGCGCGGGTTCGACGCGATGCGCGCGTCGAGCTGCGACAGCGCCGCCGACCAGTTGCGGCCGGTGATCGACGCGTCGATTTCCGGCGTGCCGTCGGCGGTGGCGGAAGCCTTCTGGGCAAAGGCCGGGAATGCCAGCGCCGCACCGAGTACGGCGGTCGCAACGAGGGTCGCAGCGCTCGGCGCGCGGCCGCGGGAAGATTTCATAGGCTTAAATCGCAATGTTATACTCCGAGCCATTCTAGCAAATCGTCCGCGCGTTCCGGCGAGCCGCGGACTGTCTTTTGCCTCTCGCGGCCGTTACCGCTTCGCCCGCCGTCCGATCGGCGCCGCCGTTGCGCGGCGAGTCGAGTCGGCCCGCGGCAGGCGCTCCGAGCGGAATCTCTTGCAAGCGCCCGTCGCCAGGGCGGCACCCATCGGCTCTCGTTTCATCTCTATGGAATCTCTGCGCATTTACAACACGCTCGCGCGTGACAAGCAAGTCTTCGCGCCAAGGCATGCTGGCGAAGTCCGGATGTACGTTTGCGGCATCACCGTATACGACTATTGTCACGTCGGGCACGCGCGCATGATGGTCGTGTTCGATGTCGTGCAGCGCTGGCTGCGCGACATCGGCTATCGCGTGACGTACGTGCGCAATATTACCGACATCGACGACAAGATCATCCGCCGCGCAGTCGAGAACCGCGAGACGATCGCCTCGCTCACGTCGCGCTTCATCGCCGCGATGCACGAGGATCTCGATGCGCTCGGCGTCGAGCGGCCCGAGCACGAGCCGCGCGCGACGCAGTTCGTGCCGCAGATGCTCGGCATGATCGAGACGCTCGAAGCGAACGGCTACGCCTATCAGGCGAAGGACGGCGACGTCAATTACGCGGTGCGCAAGTTCGCGAACTACGGCCGCCTGTCGGGCAAGTCGCTCGACGATCTGCGCGCCGGCGAGCGCGTCGCCGCGAACGACGCCAAGCAGGATCCGCTCGATTTCGTGCTGTGGAAGCGTGCCAAGCCCGAGGAGCCGGCCGATACGAGCTGGGATTCGAAGTACGGGCGCGGCCGGCCGGGCTGGCATATCGAATGTTCGGCGATGGGCTGCACGCTGCTCGGCGATCACTTCGACATCCACGGCGGCGGCCAGGATCTGCAGTTCCCGCACCACGAGAACGAGATCGCCCAGAGCGAAGGCGCCACCGGCACGACCTTCGTCAACTACTGGATGCACAACGGCTTCGTGCAGGTCGACAGCGAGAAGATGTCGAAATCGCTCGGCAATTTCTTCACGATCCGCGAAGTGCTCGCGAAGTACGACGCCGAGGTGATGCGCTTCTTCATCGTGCGCACCCATTACCGCTCGCCGCTCAATTACAGCGATGCGTCGCTCGACGATGCGCGCGCCGCACTGACGCGTCTGTATACCGCGTTGAAGGACGTCGCGGCCGATGCCGAGCCGCTCGATCGCGACGAGCCGTACGCGCAGCGTTTCGCGGCCGCGATGAACGACGACTTCAACACGGCGCTGGCCGTGTCGGTGCTGTTCGAACTGGCCGGCGAGGTGAATCGCACGGGTTCGCCGTCGCTGGCGCGTCAGCTCAAGCAGCTCGGTGCGCGGCTGGGCCTGCTCGGCCGCGAGCCGCGGGCCTATTTGCAGCAGGCTGCGGGTGCAGCCGACGATGCGCTCGACGCCGAGGCGATCGAGGCGCAGATCGCCGCGCGCGTCGCGGCGAAGCAGGCGAAGAACTATGCCGAAGCGGACCGGATCCGGGCGCAATTGCTCGAAGCCGGCGTCGCGCTTGAAGACAAACCGGGCGGGTTGACCGAATGGCGTCGCGTTTGATCGCGCGTCGTCCGTTCCGCTGACCCGCCAGGCAGGAGGCAAGATGGCAACGGGCAGGAAAGTGCCGGCGAAGGGTGCGGCACGCACGGCGAACGCGTCGCCGGCGGCCAAGCGTGCTCCGGCGGGGAAGGTCGCCGCCAAGCGCGCGGCCGGCCCGCGCGCGGACGCCGTCAACGGCGCCGCGCATGCGCCGCTCGCGCGGGCCGCGGCGAAAGCCGCGCCCGCCGAGCGCCGCGAACCGCCGGCCGAGGCCGACGTGCCGGCGCACGCCGACGTCGAGGTGGTGGTGCGGCCGCCCTATTGGGACAAGGCCTGCGCCGATCTCGTCAAGCGCGACCGCATCCTCAAGAAGCTGATTCCGAAATTCGGCCCGGCCCATCTGGTCAAGCGCGGCGATCCGTTCGTCACGCTCGCGCGCTCGGTGGTGGGCCAGCAGATCTCGGTGGCGTCGGCGCAGGCCGTGTGGGCCGCGATCCAGGCAGCCTGCCCGAAGCTCTCGCCGCAGCAGGTGATCCGGCTCGGCCTCGACAAGCTCGGGGCGTGCGGCCTCTCCAAGCGCAAGTCCGAATACATCATCGATCTGGCCCAGCACTTCGTGTCCGGCGCGCTGCACGTCGACACCTGGACCTCGATGGAAGACGAGGCCGTGATCGCCGAGCTCACGCAGATCCGCGGCATCGGCCGCTGGACGGCCGAGATGTTCCTGATCTTCAACCTGTCGCGGCCCGACGTGCTGCCGCTCGACGATCCCGGCCTGATCCGCGCGATCAGCGTCAACTACTTCAGCGGCGAGCCGGTCACGCGCAGCGAGGCCCGCGAGGTGGCGGCCAACTGGGAGCCGTGGCGTACTGTCGCAACCTGGTACATGTGGCGCAGCCTGGACACGGAAACCGGCGACGTTTAACCCGAATTGACTATTGCCAAGATCGGGACGATAGTTTCGGCCCGATTTTGATGTGGGCGAGCGCGGTTAGAATACGCGCTGCCGCACGACCAAGGATTCTCATACATGAAGACCACGTTTCTGGATTTCGAACAGCCGATCGCCGAACTTGAAGGCAAGATCGAGGAACTGCGTTTTGTGCAGGACGATTCGGCCGTCGATATTTCGGAAGAGATCGAGCGTCTGTCGAAGAAGAGCCAGCAGTTGACCAAGGATCTCTACGCGAACCTGTCGCCCTGGCAGGTTTCGCAGATCGCGCGTCATCCGCAGCGCCCGTACACGCTCGATTACGTGAACGAGCTGTTCACCGATTTCCATGAACTGCACGGCGACCGCGCGTTTGCCGACGACCAGTCGATCATCGGCGGTCTGGCGCGCTTCAGCGGCACCCCGTGCATGGTGATCGGCCATCAGAAAGGGCGCGACACGAAGGAACGTGCGGCGCGCAACTTCGGCATGCCGCGTCCGGAAGGCTATCGCAAGGCCGAGCGCCTGATGCGCCTGGCCGAGAAGTTCGGCCTGCCGCTGTTCACGTTCGTCGACACGCCGGGCGCGTATCCCGGCATCGGCGCGGAAGAGCGCAGCCAGTCGGAAGCGATCGGCCGCAATCTCTACGTGATGGCCGAACTGAAGACGCCGATCATCACCACCGTGATCGGCGAAGGCGGTTCGGGCGGCGCGCTCGCGATCGCCGTGGCCGACACCGTGCTGATGCTGCAGTTCTCCACCTATTCGGTGATTTCGCCGGAAGGCTGCGCGTCGATTCTCTGGAAGAGCGCGGCGAAGGCGCCCGAAGCGGCGGAAGCGCTGGGCCTGACCGCGCATCGTCTGAAGGCGCTCGGCCTGATCGACAAGATCGTCAACGAGCCGCTCGGCGGCGCGCATCGCGATCCGAAGGGCATGGCCGCGCTGCTGCGCCGTGCGCTCGCCGACACGCTGCGCCAGTTCCAGGGCATGGGCATCGATGCGCTGCGCGAGCGCCGCATGGAGCGCCTGCTCAGCTACGGCAAGTTCAAGGAAACCACGCCGGGCCTGTGAGCCTGGCGCGCCACGCCGGCCTGTTCGAGATGCGCGCGTGTTGCCGATGATTCCACCGAAAGATCTCTCCGCGGATCGCGTCGTGCTCGACGCGGTCCGCGTTGCTTTGGGCCGCCTGCCCGACGACGCGACGATCGCCATCGCCTACAGCGGCGGGCTCGATTCCACCGTGTTGCTCGACGCCGCGGTGCGCGTGGCCGGCGCCGCGCGCTGCTTCGCGTTCCATGTGCATCACGGCCTCAGCGGCAACGCCGATGCGTGGCTGGCGCATGCCGAGGCCACGGCCGCGGCGCTCGGCGTGCGCTTTGCCGCGCAGCGCGTCGAGGTGCCGCGCGAGACGGGGCTGGGCGTCGAGGCCAGTGCGCGCGAGGTACGCTACCGTGCGCTCGATGCGCTCGGCGAACTGCACGACGTGCAGGCGCTGTGGCTCGCCCAGCATGCCGACGATCAGGCCGAAACGGTGCTGCTGCAACTGATGCGCGGCGCCGGGCTGGCCGGCATGGCCGCGATGGCGCCGAGCTATCTGCCGGCCGACGCGCATATCGTGCGCATGCGGCCGCTGCTGCATCTGTTGCGCGCGCAACTCGAACGCTATGCCGAATCGCGTGCGCTGCGCTGGATCGACGACGAATCGAACGCCGACACGCGTTATGCACGCAATGCGCTGCGTCTGGAGGTGCTGCCGGCGCTGTCGGTGCACTTCCCCGGGTTCCGCGATGCGTTGTCGCGCACGGCGCAGCATGCCGCCGCCGCGCAGCGTCTGCTCGACGTGCTCGCGGCCGGCGATCTCGAGCAGGTGGGCCACGAAGACGACGATGGCCGCCGCGTGCTGTCGCGCGAACGCCTGCTGGCGCTCGACGACGAACGCGGCGCGAACCTGCTGCGCCACTGGATGCGCACGCTGGGCTTGCCCGGCGCCTCTGCCGCGCGGCTGGCCGAGATGATCAAGCAACTGCGCGCCACGCAGGTGTCGCACGCGCTGCGCATCGATCATGCGGGGCAGTGCCTGCGCCTGTATCGCGGCGACGTGTATTGGGAGGCCGGCGACAGCGCCGATCCGCCCGACGACGGCACCGCCCAAGCGCGGCCGGTCGCCCGCCTCGAATGGCGCGGGCAGGAGGTCTGGCACCTGCCGGCCTGGCGCGGCAGCTTCGTGTTCCGGCCGGTCGAGTCAGGCGAGGCGATCGACGCGTACACCGTGACCGAGGCGCAACTTTCCGCCGCGCCGCTCGTCGCGCTGGCGCGCAGCGGCGGCGAGCGGTTGCGCACGTCGGCGGCCGGCCCGTCGCGAACCTTGAAGAATCTGTTCCAGGAGCGCGGCGTGCCGGCCTGGCAGCGCGACGTGCCGCTGCTGCATGTGGGCGAGGTGTTGTTGTTCGTGCCGTGCATCGGCGCGAATCGTGCGCCGGAAGCCGGCGAGGCGGGCGACCAGGGCAGTACGCATCGCCGCATCGAATGGCGGCCGGATCTGTTGATCGGCTGATCAGGCCCCGAAATATCGCGCCAAATTGGGGCATTTTCTTATATGGTGCCCGATCAAATCGGCAAACTTGTCAAGCGAACCTCGATAGAGTACGCTCAGGCATTTGCTCGGCTCGATTTTTCGAGCATCTTGTGCAGGTTTCCCGCGTGACGTACCCGGTTTGCGCGGCCTGATCCGCCTTCCGGGCAAATCCGCCACGCCAGCGTGTTGCTTCCCGCCGTCTTTCCCGTCGTCGTCCACTGCCAAAAGCCGCGTGACCGAACGGCAGCGCGGCGTCCAGCGCAGCGCGCCCGCGCGGTCAATCTCCAGTACTGAACGACAATGGCACTCATCGTACACAAATACGGCGGCACCTCGATGGGCTCGGTCGAGCGCATCAAGAACGTCGCGAAACGCGTCGCGAAATGGCATCAGGCCGGTCACCAGCTGGTGGTCGTGCCGTCGGCGATGTCCGGCGAAACGAACCGCCTGCTCGGCCTCGCGAAGGAAATCACGAGCCAGCCCGACCCGCGCGAACTCGACATGATCGCGTCGACCGGCGAGCAGGTCAGCGTCGGTCTGTTGGCGATCGCGCTGCAGGACATCGGCGTGCCCGCTGTCAGCTACGCGGGTTGGCAAGTGCCGATCAAGACGGACAACGCCTACACCAAGGCCCGCATCCAGTCGATCGACGATGCGCGCGTGAAGCAGGATCTCGCGGCCGGCAAGGTCGTGATGATCACGGGCTTCCAGGGCGTGGACCCGGAAGGCAACATCACCACGCTGGGCCGCGGCGGCTCGGACACCTCGGCGGTCGCGGTGGCGGCGGCGCTCGGCGCCGAGGAATGCCTGATCTACACGGACGTCGACGGCGTCTACACCACCGATCCGCGCGTGGTGGACGATGCGCGCCGGCTCGATCGCGTCACGTTCGAGGAGATGCTGGAAATGGCCAGCCTCGGCTCGAAGGTGCTCCAGATCCGCTCGGTCGAATTCGCCGGCAAGTACCGCGTCAAGACGCGCGTGCTGTCGAGCCTGACCGATCCCCTGATTGCGCTCGACCAGGAAATGAAGTCGGGCACCCTGATTACTTTTGAAGAAGACGAGACCATGGAAAAGGCAGTCATTTCCGGCATCGCATTTCAACGCGACGAAGCCCGCATCGTGGTGATGGGCGTGCCCGACAAGCCGGGTATCGCCTACCAGATCCTCGGCCCGGTCGCCGACGCCAACATCGACGTCGACATGATCATCCAGAACCAGAGCGTGGCCGGCAAGACCGACTTCACGTTCACGGTCGGCCGCGGCGATTACCAGAAGGCCATGGACATCCTGACGAACCAGGTCAAGGGCCATGTGAACGCGGAGCAGGTGCTCGGCGATCCGAAGGTGTCGAAGGTGTCGGTGGTCGGCGTCGGCATGCGCTCGCACGTGGGCGTGGCCAGCACGGCGTTCCGCACGCTGTCGGAAGAGGGCATCAACATCCAGATGATCTCCACCTCGGAAATCAAGATCTCGGTGCTGATCGACGAGAAGTACATGGAACTGGCCGTGCGCGCGCTGCACAAGGCGTTCGAACTCGACCAGGCCTGAGGCCGATCGGCCGGCGCGCGCCGGCCTTGTTTCGACGTGGGCGCTTTGGATCCCGCGATCGATGACAAGGCCGTGTCGCACGCCGCGCCGGAATGGGCATGCAACAGGTTTTCGGCTGTCGCTAAAAAAACGTGCCGAAACATTTGACCTGAGCGCAGTGTCCAGATAGAATTTCGTTCTCGTCGCGCTGCCTCCCTGGCGCGATCGAAAGTTTGGGAGACGTGGCCGAGAGGTCGAAGGCACTCCCCTGCTAAGGGAGCATCTGGGCCAAAACCTGGATCGAGGGTTCGAATCCCTCCGTCTCCGCCATTAGGCGGTGACAAAGCCCCGCAAGTTCTCGGACTTGCGGGGCTTTTTCTTTTTCGGCCCATCACGCAGCCCATTGGCCGCGGCACTTTGCCGTTCACAACGACTGAAACGCGGCCGGCCTCTGCCCCAAGCGTGAACATCGGCGGGTATGCATGCCACGCAGCGAAGCGCCTTGGGGACGGTTGCTCACTGACATCCCGTCGCAGGCTCGCGTGAACGCGTCGATACTCGTGGTGCACGCATGGCCTTGTCCAGGCTCAAGCCCGCAACAAGCCGTTTCAGCTTCGCGTTTTCCGCCTCGATCTGGAGCAATCGGCGCAACTTGAAAGGCCCAACTCTCCTAATTTCTTCTTCCAGTTGTAAAACGTCGCCTCGCCAATTTTTCGAGCCGGACTATTTATCGAGTCAGGGGAAATTTCAACATAAAAGATTCTTAACGACGATTTCACGGAGGTGCGAGACGATTCCATAGCGCTCTTCCAACGGTCATTGCCAGGATCTCGATGGATCAGAGCGCGGTACAACGATCTTGAGAAACATCGACTGAAGCATTACGCTGTGCCCCCGGACGGGCCGTCTTCCAATTTATTCGATGCCAACCACCAAGGTTTGAAACCATGAATAAATTTAAAGCGCCGAAACAAACGTCGTTATTGTGCGCGCCCTGGCGTCGCGGCGAAAAAGCAGTTGTTCGATAAATTCGAGGCTTTGAAAAAAGGCGAAATCGATGCCGTGGATGTGGCGGTGGACGCCGGGCCGTATGGGAAGCTGATTTCTTCATCGCCGCGCGTCGTCAAATTGTCGTACTGCAATGTCTTTTTCTTGGCGCCCAAACCCTGAAGCGGCCGATCTCGCCGATTTACGATCAAGGAGAATGTCAAATGCGCCGTTGGTGGATTGCAGCAATGAGCTTGGCGATGTCGGTGGTGGCCGCGCCCAGTTTCGCCGGGGAAGGGGATGGCGTTGGATGTCGTGCCGCAAAGCCGGCAGATTTCGACGCAGGCTCGTCTCGCTGGCAGGGACCGTGCCCAGGTGGCCTGGCGGACGGGCTCGGCGTGATGCGGATCGGCGCGGCCGAACCTTACCTGTTCTTTCTCGGCGAAATGAAGGCTGGGCGCCCTGTTCGCGGTTTGCTGAAAATGAGTGGCGGCTGGATGACTGCAACCCGTTTCGACTCATCCTTGAAAGCGCAGAGCGATTCGGACGGCCGCGACACCGACGCGATCTTTCAACTGGGCGAGCACGCTGCGCATGCCACGGCCAAGCGGTTCAAGGATGCGGGCAATGCACGCTCGGCGGCTTACTATGAACGGCTCGCCAAAATGGTAGTCGACAGCGCGCCGTTCTGACGTAACGCGGCCAGTCGAAATCCTTCGTCGGCGGCGGCTTTCGGACAATGCCGACGCATCGGTCGATCACGCATCACGTACTTGGTGGGTTGGAGAATAGGACATGAGTCAGCCTTGGGTCGAGAAGCGAGGTGGCCTATGGATCAACAGAGCCGAGACTTGCAATGAACTTGTCGTCGAAGAGTACGACGATGAAAACGATGCGTTCCTTCTCATTTGGCGGCGTGCCTCGGACGGGCTTTACACGACCGAGTACCTCGTCAAAGGGAAGGCGCATCGCGACCCGCAATACGTATTGCCTTTCTGGGGCAACATCGCGAGGGCCGGACTTTTTGGGTCTATTTCCGACGCGAGGGCTCATGCGTCGGCGATTGCATTGGCCTATCGCCAGAAACATTCCGACGCGTAGGCATGTAGCGCGAAACCGCGCGTCGCCCCATTTGCCGATGCCCGGCGATATCGTTCGCCCGCCCGAGCCGGAGCGCATCCAGAATCCTTCCATCGGCGATTTTTCGAATCGCGATCATGACACTCCGGACATTCGAATCCTTGGGCAGTCTGGCCTACGTGACGCCCAACGAGTGTAAGCAACGATACTGCTCAACTGAGTCAGGCAGGTCAGTCGTTATTCCGACCTCCACCACGAAGTGTCGGCGGACGTTCAAATATTCGAAATTCGAGGGCATCAAAGAACGCCGATATGCCTCGCATAGGACTGAAACCCATGCCGCGCCTCAAATTCGGCGTTGAAATTGCCGCTCGGCAGGAACGTGCCTGGCGAATACCGCGGTGGCGCAAAGCATCAGGCCAACGGCGTCCGGCATTCCCGGAGCAGTCCAAGCATCCCAGCCGGAGCTCATGAAAGCCCCCAACGTGCCGAACCCCGCGATACGCCGTATCGGCAAACCCATCCCGATCCTGCTCGCCATCGTGCTGGCCATTGCCATCGGGTTCGGCGTGGACCGAATCCGGCGCATGCCCTTGATCTACGTGATCCCGGAAGACTATGCGGGCCCGGTCGTCGCACTGTTCGATCAGCCGGACGGCGTCGCGCCGTTGCGGACGAAGGACGGGCTGGAGGTGCGCGTGCCGGAGAACGGGATCCTCCGCATCAAGGGCAACCCCGCGCTCGGCCACTCGGCGGCGTTTCCGAACAGCACCGTGGTGTTCGAGCTGGCGCGGCGCGACGGCCGCCGGGAGGTGCTGTCGGAGGCGATCAACCCGTGGCAGGACTACGACGAGCACGACAACCCGCACTGGAAGATCGCCATCCGGAGCGCGCAGGGCGGCTTGCGCGTCTTTGCGCTGTCGGACCGGAAAGACGGCTTCAGCTTCGACGATTTGCCGGCGGCCGACACGAACCGGCCGATGGTGTTCTGGCACGAGTCCTGTGAAGACCGCGTGTTCGGCCCGGATTCGAACGCCTACTTTGCGGGCGAGAAGACGGCCGAGGAACTGCACGTGCCGCCGTGCGGCGAGTTCGTGGTCGGCATCTTCAGCCAGATGCGCCGATGGCCGGAGTGGATGTATCTGCGCGGCAAGGGCAAGCAGACGAAGCTCGGAATCAACAACCCGTCCTACGATTCGATCCGGGAACTGATCGACGAAGCGAACGCGCGCGTTGCGCGAAAACACGCCGAACGCATCGATTGAGAACACCATGACACTCGCCGGAACCCCGATGCGCCATAAGCAACATCGGATCATGACAACGCCGTTCGGATGCGTTGCGGCGTTGATCGCCGCGTACTGCGCATCCGCACCTGTCGCGCACGCCACCTCGACGATGCCGCTCGCGCTCGAGATCCGGCAGATCGGCGGCAAGCCCGCGGCCTGCCTGCCCGCGAGCGACGCCGCTGCCGATCCGGTGCGGATCCGCTACGTGGGCGTCTCGCGATCCACCGGGCCGGCAAGCCCGTCGGTGATCTACTGGGACGTTCGGATTCCCGACGATGCGCCGCCGGTGACGCTCAGGCGCGGCGAATGCATCGTCTATGGGCAGACGCTGCCCGGCGCGACGGTGCGCACGCCGCCGAAGCCACTCGACGCCGACCGGTTCTACGGCTTCGGCATCATGCCGGCCGGCAGTTACGGCCCGACCTACGACGGTGGTTTCTGCCTGCTGACACAGCCGGGCGGCGGCGTGCGCCTGGCCACGCCGCGCAAGGACGAGGATCCTTGCGATCAGGTCGACGGCAATTGAGCGCCCGCCGACGGCGCGGTGAGGATGCCTCGCCGCCATGCGAACGGCCGGCCTCGCTGGCGAATTTCCTTAAGGCAATGGCAGAAGACCCGCATGACGGTGTCGATGCTCGCGCTCGACGCGGTGCCGCTCCGGCGGTTGGCGACGCGAGGCTTCGGCCTTGGCTGACGGTGCGAGTTCGGCGCTTGCGCCGCTTGATTTCGTTATGCATCGCGCCGGCGATCGGGTGCACCATGATGCCCGGCGGGCTCCGGGCATGCCGCGCACCAGCGTTTGCCGTGTGCCGTTTGTCATCCCTCGCCACGCCGGCTGAGCGGCGATACTTTTCGACTACTCGCGTTCCTCGATGAAAAAAACCACATCGCTACTTTCGGTTTCCGGCTTGCTGATCGCGGCCAATCTCGTCATTTTCCTCGCGCTCTGGATTCATGCCGGCTACCGAAGCCCCGACAACGCGCTGCTGCTGGCCTGGGGCGCGAACTACGCGCCGCTGACGCTGACGGGAGAATCGTGGCGGCTGCTGAGCAGCGCGTTCCTGCACGCGAACTGGCTGCACGTGCTGCTCAACATGTACATGCTGCTGGTGCTCGGCAGCGTGCTCGAGCGCCTCGTCGGCGCGGCGCGCTTCACGTCGATCTATCTGCTGTCGGCGCTGGGCGGCGGCCTGTGCAGTGCGCTCTGGAACATCGCGCACAAGGTGGGGCTGCCGCCGCACATCCTGCCGGCCGTCAGCGTGGGGGCATCCGGCGCCCTGATGGGCCTCGCGGGCGCGGCCTTCGTGCTGGCGATGAATCCGCCGAAGGGCGAGTCGGCGCAGATCAAGACCGGCGCGATCGTGCAGGTCATCGTGATCAATCTCGCCTTTGGCCTGACGTCGCACGGCGTGGACAACGCGGCGCACCTCGGCGGCGTGCTCACCGGCGTGCTGGCCGCCTGCGTGCTGTGCCTGCCGGCGGCGCTGGTGGCGCGCCTGCGTCCCGCCGGGCTGTCCCTGCTGGTGACCGCGATCGGCGGCGCGTTGTTCTTCGGCTTCGCGCAGATCAGCTCGACGTCCGAACTCGTCGAGATCCGCGATGCGATCCAGGCCGAGCAGGCCAAGCGGGCGATGGAGCGCGCCGCGGCCGAGGCGCAGCATGCGCTCGATCAGCAGGTGCAGGCGGACCTGCGCAGCCAGCCCGCGCCGATCGACCCCAGGGACGCTGGCGGCACGGACGTGGAACTGGGCCCGTACCCGAGCAATGTCGCGATCGGCCGCTCCGGCGCGCGGGCCTACGTGACGGATCTCGGCGACAACAGCCTGCGCGTGGTCGACCTGGCCACGATGACGGTCACCCGCACCGTCCGGGGCGCCGCCATCAAGCACACCGACGACTGCTACCTCAACGATGGCTACGATTTCTGTCCCGGCCGCGGCGCCAACGGCGTGGCGGTGAGCCCGGACGAGCAGACCGCCTACGTGGCGTCGATGCAGAAGGACAGCGTGTCGCGCATCGACCTGCGCAGCGGCAAGCTGCTCGATTCGGTCAAGGTGGGCAGCTATCCGCGCAAGCTGATGCTGTCGTCGTCGGGCGATACGCTCTACGTCTTCAACGATTGGGACGACACGATCTCGGTGCTCGATCTGGCGCATTGGCCGGCGGTGACGGCCACGCTGAAGTTCGACGACGAGCCGGTGGAACTCGATTCGCAATTCACGCGCGGGGGCCAGTTCCGCGATCTGAGCATGTGGCTGTCGGCCGACGGCACGCGCCTGTTCGCGATGCCTTACGGCAAGAACGCAGTGTCCGAGTTCGATACGGGGGATCGGCATCGGATCGCCGATCATCCGACGGGCGAGCGGGGCGATCCCGAACACGTCTACACGGCGGCGCTGCCGGCGTCGTCGGGGCGCGGCGTCTGGCTGCACAGCGTGGCGGGCATGGCCTGGGCGGATCCGCGCACGCTGCGCGTCGAGCAGGCGTACGACATCTGCGACGATCGGATGCGGGTGCGGGCCACGAGCGCGGACGGCGCGTGGCTCGTGGTCGAGAACGGCGGCGCGCTCGACCTCGTGAAGGCCGCCACGCGACATGCGATGCGCGCGTATCGGGCCGGCTTCGGCGCGGAGCACGTCGTGTTCGGCCGCAACGACACGATGCTCTACGCGCTGACGAGCGGGATGCCGCGAGCCCACGGCGTCCTGACCGCCTACGACATGAACAGGTTCATGGAACCGGACCATGCCGATGGCGACAAGCGCTTTCTGTGTCCGGTATCGATGCCGAAGGCCGACTCGACCGCGGATCCCGACAGCGACGCGCAATAAGCCATGCCCGCGCCCCCGGCTTCGGGGGCGCGCGGCGGCCGGGCCGGTGGCCGCAAGCCCGGTTACCCCCGCTGCCCGAACTCGACCTCCTGCGCCGTCCATCCCGCCACCCGCTCGCTCAGCGACAGCCCCAGCCCCGGCCGGGTCGGCACGATCATCCGGCCGTCGCGCGTCTCGAGCTTCTCGTTGAACAGCGGCTCCAGCCACTCGAAGTGCTCGACCCACGGCTCGCGCGAGTAGGCCGCCGCCAGATGCACGTGCAGCTCCATCGCGAAGTGCGGCGCGAGCATCATGCCGGCGTGCTCGGCCAGCGTGGCCACCTTGAGGAACGGCGTGATGCCGCCCACGCGCGGCGCATCGGGCATCAGGTAATCGGCGCCGCGCTGGCGGATGAATTCCCAGTGCTCGGACACGCTCGTCAGCATCTCGCCGGTGGCGATCGGCGTGTCGAACTGCGCGGCCAGCGCGGCGTGGCCCTCGGCGTCGTAGCAGTCGAGCGGCTCCTCGATCCAGATCAGGTTGAACTGCTCGAACGTGCGGCACATGCGCTGCGCGGTCGGGCGATCCCATTGCTGGTTCGCGTCGACCATCAGCGGGAACGTGTCGCCGAGATGCTTGCGCACGGTGGACACGCGATGGATGTCGAGCGCGCAGTCGGGCTGGCCCACCTTCAGCTTGATGCCGCCGATGCCTTTCTCGCGCGAGATCTCGGTGTTGACGAGCAACTGGTCGAGCGGCGTGTGCAGGAAGCCGCCCGAGGTGTTGTAGCAGCGCACCGAATCGCGTTGCGCGCCGAGCAGCTTGGCGAGCGACAGGTTCGCGCGCTTCGCCTTCAGGTCCCACAGCGCCACGTCGAACGCGCCGATCGCCTGCGCGGCCATCCCGCTGCGGCCCACCGAGGCGCCGGCCCAGGCGAGCTTGTCCCACAGCCGCGCGATGTCGTTCGGATCCTCCTCGAGCAGCACCGGCGCGATTTCCTTCGCGTGCGCGAACTGGCCGGGGCCGCCGGCGCGCTTCGAGTAGCTGAAGCCGAGGCCGCGATGGCCGTCGGCCGTCTCGATCTCGACGAACAGGATCGCGATTTCGGTCATCGGCTTCTGGCGGCCGGTCAGCACCTTCGCGTCGCTGATCGGGTTGGCGAGCGGCAGGAACGTCGAGGCGATCCGGATCCACTGGATGCGATCGTTCGAGGCTTGCGGCGCGAGCGGGTGGGAAGTGTTCATGGCAGGGTCCTTGGCTGAGGCTTGAACGGCCGCGAGCGCACGATGCACACGGCCCGGTTTTTGGTTGCGCAATCATTCTAGCAAGAAATGATTGCGCAACCATCATCGTTAACGCGAAAGGTGGTGCGGGGCGGGCGGCACACCACGCCGCGCCGCGCCGGTTACAGGCCGAACGGCCAGATCCGTTGCACGGTGCGGTGCCAGATTTCCCGGCGATCCTCGAGCGGCATGAAGCCGAGATGATCGCGATAGAGCGCGATCGCCTGCGAATACGACAGATGCGGCAGGCACACCGGGTGATCGGTGCCCCACATCAGGCGCGTCGGCCCGAACGCGTCGTACACCTGCTTGAGCAGCGCGAACGCATCGGCGTACGGAAACGCCTGCTTCGACAGCGACCACAGGTGCGAGATCTTCACGTAGACGTTCGGAAAGCGCGCCAGCGCGAGCAGCGCGCGGATCTGGTCGGCGCGCTCGGGCGGGGTGTCGGCCATGTGATCGATGACCACGTCGAGATCGGGATGACGATCGATCAGCGCGGCGATCTGCGGCAGGCGGCTGGGCACCGTCAGCACGGTCATCGGCACCTTGAGCGCTTCGCAGCGCGCCCATAGCGGCGCCATCAGCGGGCCGCCGATCCAGTCGCTCCCGGCGTCCGCGAACGGGCTGATGCGCACGCCGCGAAAGCCCTGTTCGGTCAGCGCATCGACGTGATCGGGCGCGGCCGGATCGGCTGGATTCACGCGCGCCACGCCGTGGAACCGGCCGGGATGGCGTTTGAGCACGTCGGCCAGGTAGCGGTTGTCCCAGCGGTAATGGATCACCTGGATCAGCACGGTGCGTGCGATGCCGTGCGCATCCATCATGCGGATCAGGCGCTCGGCGCTCGCGTCTACGTCCGGCGGCACCTGCGCGCCGGCCGCGAACGGGTAGGCCGGGTCCGAGGCCCAGACGTGCACGTGCGAATCGATCAGGAGCGGCGGTTCGATGGAGGAGGGCGTCATGGCTCGTGGCGCGTGGGCAAGGCGGAAAAGACACATCCGCACGGCAACGGCAGCCGTGCGGACAAGGAGGCGGCACGGCGCGCCGTGCCGGGTGTTATCGCGCGGTCGGGACGGCCGAGCCGGCGGCGCGTGCGCGCATCAGGCCCGACGCGATCCGCTCGTAGACGAGCAGCGCGATGCCGCCGAGCAGCGCCAGCACGCCGAGCAGCACGAAGCCGGCCATGAACGAGCCGGTCGCGGCCTTGGTCAGGCCGACCAGGAAGCCGGCCAGCGTGCCGCCGCCGCCCGCGCCGATGCCGTTCATGATGCCGGCGGCCGCGCCCACCGCCTCGGGGTCCACCGAGGCCTGCAGGATCGACCAGATGTTCGGCGTGTAGTTGCTGGCGCAATAGCCGAGCGCGAGCGTGATCAGCGCGAGCTTGCCGTAGCCGCTGGTCACGGCGGGCAGCAGCATCAGCAGCACGCCCGGCAGCAGCAGCGCGCTGGCCGCGATCCGGATGCGCTTGCCGGTGCGGTCGCTCAGGCGCGCCATGAACGGCGCGAGCACCACCGCGGCCAGATACGGCAGCGCGCTGGCGAGCCCTTGCTGCGCGCCGGTGATGCCGATCGACTTGACGGCCAGCGGAATCCACAGCGTGACGCCCCAGAACAGCATGCCCTGCATCACGTAGCTGAACAGGATCAGGAAGAACGACGGGCCGCCCAGCGCCGCCAGCGTCAGCTTCGGCGCCGACGCGCCACGCCGCGGCGGCGGATACGGCGCATCCGATTGCGGCTTGAGCATCGCGAGATAGAGCGGCACGATCGCGAACAGGCCGAGGCCGCCCGCGATGTAGAACAGCACGCGCCAGCCGAACGCGTCGTACAGCGGTGTGAGCAGCATGAAGCCGATGCCGAGCGCGAGGAACTGGCCGTAATACTGAATCACGGCGTTGGCCTTGGTGCGCTCGTTCGGCGCGAACCACGCGGTCGCGAAGCGCGATTGCTGCGGCCAGTAGACGCCTTCGCCGATCCCCAGCAGCACGCGGCAGATCAGCAGCACGGCGATCGAATTCGTCAGGCCGACATAGAACGTCGCCACCGACCACAGCGCGAACGTCCACACCGCCACGTATTTCGGATCCCAGCGCCGGGTCAGGATGCCGCCGAGCACGTTGGCCACGGCATAGCCGATCAGGAAGGCCGTCAGCGCCCAGCTCGCGGTGGCCGCCATGTGCGGGCCGGCGAAGCCGAAATCCGTCGCGATGGACGGCAGCGCCACCGACAGCGCGATCCGGTCGAGATACGCGACGAACAGGCCGGCCAGCAGGCTGCCGCCGATGCGTATCCATTTTTGCGATGCGTTCATGTCTGTCTCCGGTTTGTTTTTTTGCGAAGCGTACTGCGTTAGCCGTGCGCGACGGCGGTGTCGCGCGCCGGCGAGTCGGCATCGTCGAGCTCGATGCGTTCCAGCTTGCCGACGATCAAAAGATAGGACAGCGCGCCGAGCAGCGACAGCGCGGCGATATAGGTCAGCGCGATCTCGAACGAGCCGGTGAGCTTGATCATCGCGCCGATCGCCAGCGGCGTGACGATGCTGGCCAGGTTGCCGCACAGGTTGAAGATGCCGCCGCTGATGCCCATTGCGTGCTTCGGCGAGACGTCGCCGACGATGCACCAGCCGAGATTGCCGACGCCCTTGGCGAAGAACGCGAGCGACATCACGGCGATCACGAGCGCGGTCGAATGGACGTAGTTGGCGGCCACGATCGAGCACGACAGCACCAGCCCGGCGATGATCGGCGTCTTGCGCGCGGCCGACAGGCTGAAGCCGCGCTTGAGCATCCAGTCCGACCACGCGCCGCCGGCCAGCCCGCCGATGCAGCCGGCGATCGCCGGGATCGACGCCACCAGCCCCACCTTCAGGATCGACATGCCCTTGGCTTCGATCAGATAGGTCGGGAACCAGGTCAGGAAGAACCAGGTGATCGAGGTCAGGCAGAACTGGCCGATGTAGATGCCGACCATCATGCGGTGCGCGGCGATCGCCTTCACCTGACGCCAACTGAACGGGCGCGGGCTGTCGCCCATCTTTGGCAGGCCGCCGCCGGCCTCGATATAGGCCAGCTCGGCGGCGTTCACGCGATGGTCGCGCTGCGGCTCGCGCACCACCTTCAGCCACCACAGGCCGAGCAGCACGCCCACCGCGCCCGTGGTGTAGAACACGTAGTGCCAGCCCCAGGTGCTGACGGTGTAGGTCATCACCGGCGTGAACACGGCCAGCGCGAAATACTGCGCGAGCTGGAACACCGAGGTGGCGAAGCCGCGCTCGGCGCTCGGAAACCACATCACCGTGAGCCGGCTGTTGCACGGGAAGGCCGGCGATTCGGCCAGCCCCATCAGGAAGCGCAGCGCGAACAGCGCCGCGAACGCCGACGCGAACAGGTGCACGTAACCCTGCAGAAAGGTCAGCACCGACCAGGCGATCAGGCTCGCCCCCAGCACGAGGCGCGCGCCGAAGCGGTCGAGCAGCAGGCCGCCCGGAATCTGCATGCCCGTATAGGCCCAGCCGAACGCGGAAAACGCGATGCCCATCGTCAGCGCGTCGAAGCCGAGCTCGTGGCGCATGCTCGGCGCGGCGATCGACAGCGTCGCGCGGTCGACGTAGTTGAACGTCGTGACGATGAAGATCATCGCCAACGTGAGCCAGCGCACGTTGGTGCGCCGGGTAGTGTCGGGTCGTGCGGCCACGCTTGCCTCCTGAGCTGGATCGGTCGGACGAATCGCAGCGGGCAGGCCGTGTCGACGCGTCATCGTATTTTTCGACGATCATACAGTGATTGCGCAATCATTCAAGCGATGTTGGTTGCGCAATCACTGTCGTTTACACTGATGCCGGATGCGCCCGCAGGGCGGTTGGGCGGGCGCGGATCGTGTTCTAATCCTTCCGCATGAACAGGACGGGCAGGGGAACGAACCGATGAAGAAGAAAGACGTGCGCGTCGCGCCGGCCGACAGCGCGGCGTCGGGCCAGAGCGTGACCCTGATCGACGTGGCGCGCGTGGCCGGCGTCGCGCCGATGACGGTGTCGCGCGCGCTGAACCGTCCCGAGCTGGTGCGCGCCGACACGCAGAAGAAGGTGCTCGACGCCGTGCGCGCCACCGGCTACGTGCCGAACCTGCTGGCGGGCGGCCTGGCCAGCAATCGCAGCCGCCTGGTCGCGATCCTGGTGCCCACCATCACCAATTCGATCTTCGCGGATACCGTGCAGGCGATCATGGACGGCCTGTCGCGCTTCGGCTACCAGACGCTGCTGGGCCTGACCGCCTATTCCACGCAGCGCGAGGAGGAACTGGTCGAGGCGATTCTCGGCCGCCGCCCCGACGGCATCGTGCTGGCCGGCACGCTGCACAGCAAGGCCACGGTCGAGCGGCTGTCGAAGGCGAAACTGCCGGTGGTGGAAATCTGGGATCTGACCAGCAAGCCGATCGACATGGTGATCGGCTTTTCGCACGAGAAGGTCGGCAAGGAAGTCGCGCGGCATCTGGTCGGCAAGGGCTATCGCTCGTTCGGCGTGGTGTCGGTGGACGACCCGCGCGGCCTGCGCCGCCTGAAGAGCCTCAAGGCGGAACTGGCCGCGCTCGGCATCGCCGAGCCCGCCGTGGCGGTGCTGCCCGCGCCGGCCACGCTGCAGGCCGGGCGGGAAGGGGCGGGGCGCTTGCTCGACACGGCGAAACCCGACGTGATCGTTTGCAGCTCCGACACGCTCGCGCAGGGCGTGCTGGCCGAGGCCGCCAGCCGCGGGCTGCGCGTGCCGGCCGATCTGGCGGTGATGGGATTCGGCGACCTGAGCACGGCCGCGCAGGTGTTTCCGGCGCTGTCGACGGTGCGCATCGATGGCGCCGCGATCGGCGCGAGCACGGCCGAGGCGCTGCTCGCGCGGTTCAACGATACCGGCGGCGCGGTGGCCGCCGTCAAGATCGACAAGGGATTCACGATCGTCGAACGGCAGAGCGCCTGAGGCGATGCGTTGCTGGCTTGCCGCGCAATCAGCCCGGCAAGGCCCCCACCGCCGCCACCAGAATCTCCCCCGAATCGTTCACGTGCCGCTCCAGCAGCGCGCACGCGAGCGCCACGTCGCCGCGCCGCGCGGCCGCAACCAGCGCGACGTGCTCGGCTTCCGATTTCGCGTTCCAGTCGATCATCGCCGCGGTGGCGTACATGTAGCGCAGGCGCGCCTCGTGCAGGCCGTCGATGTCCGACAAAAGGCGCGGCATGCCGCACGGCCGGTACAGGCTCGAATGGAAGCGGCGGTTCGCGTCCTCCCATGCCGCGATGTCGCGGCAGTGCTCGGCCTGTGCGATGGCATCTTCGGCGAGCGCGAAATCGGCATCGGTCAGGTGCGGGATCGCATGGCGCAGCGCGAGCACCTCGAGCGCCGCGCGCATGCGCGTGATCTCGACGATCGACGCCTGATCGAGCGCGGGCACGTACACGCCCTTGCGTTCGCGCGAGACGAGCAGCCCGCGCGCTTCCAGCCGACGGAACGCCTCGCGCACCGGCACGTGGCTCGTGTCGAATTCGGCGGCGACCGTGTCCTGACGAACGCGGTCCCCGGGCTTCAGCTCGCCGCGAATGATCTGTTGCGCCAAACCTGCGGCGATCCGCGCCGGCAGGGAATCCGAGTTGTCGGGAACCACGTTCGATCTGTCCTTTAGGGAGTTGCGGGGGCCCACATGTCGCCGCAGGCGTCGCGCACCGCCTGCGCGAGCGCGCCGTTGCTCACCAGCGCGCGCACGGCCTCGACGTCGTCGTGCACCCAGCGGTCGTCGCCGAGCATCGCCGGCACCTCGGCGCGCACGCGTTCGAGCGCGGCCTGCGCGCCGCGGCCGAGCGGGAACGCCGCGAACGTCTGCTGCGTGAGCGACAGCGCCTGCGCCGCGATCAGCACTTCCGCGCTCACCACGGCCTGCGCGTTCTCGACCACGGTGCGCGTGCGGCGCGCCGCGAAGCAGGCGTTGCTGATGTGGTCTTCCTGATTGCCCTTGGCCGGCAGGCTCGTCACGCTGGCCGGCGCGCACAGGCCCATGTTTTCGAGCACGAGCCCGGTGCCCATGCTCTGCACCACGGCGAAACCGGTGTTGATGCCGGGCTCGCGGGCGATCAGGTTGCGCGGCAGGCCGAAATTATAAGCGGGGTCGATCAGCAGGTTGTTGCGGCGGTCGCAGATCGCGGCGAGATCGGTCACCACCAGCGCGAGCAGGTCCATCGCCTGCGCCACGTACTGGCCGTGGAAGTGGCCGCACGAGACGATGTCGTAGCGCGCGTCGTTGGCGAAGATCAGCGGGTTGTCGGTGGCGCTGTTCATCTCGGTGGTGAGAATGCCGTCGATGTAGTCGAGCGCGTCGAGCACCGGGCCGTACACCTGCGGCGAGCAGCGGAACGAATAGACATCCTGAATGCGCGGCTGCGCGGCCGCGAGCGCTTCGGCTTCGGTCGCGCCCGGCGGCGCGAACGCGCGCGCGTCGTGCGTGCAGCGCGCGCTGCCTGCCAGCAGGCGCCGCACCGCCTGCGCCACGCGGCGCTGGCCCGGATGCGGCCGCGCCAGCATTACGCGATCCTCGAAGCAGGCGCGTTCGCCGCGAATCGCCTCGAGCGACATGACGAGCGAGATCGTCGCGCCCGACAGCAGTTGCCGCGCGTCGAACGCGGCGAGCGCGGCGTAGGCCAGCGACGCGGTGGAGCCGTTGATCAGCGCGGTGGCGTCCTTCGCCTCGACATCGAAGGTGGGCGGCAGGCCGGCGCGCTCGAACGCGGCGCGCGCGCTCATGGTGCTGCCCTGGTAGGTGACCACCGACGGTTCGAGGCCCAGCAGCGCGCCGCTCATCAGCGCGAGCGGGGCGAGATCGCCGCTCGCGCCCACGCTGCCCTTGGCCGCGATCACCGGCGTGATGCCGAGGTTCAGCATCGCCACGAGCCGTTCCACCACCTCGACCCGAATGCCCGAATGGTTGCGCGCGAACGTATTGACGCGGATCGCCATCATCGCGCGCACGGTTTCGTGCGGCATCGGTTCGCCGGTGCTGGCCGAGTGGGAATGGATCAGGTTGCGCTGGAAGCGGGCGATGTCGAGCGCGCCGATGCGCTGATTCTTCAGCGCGCCCACGCCGGTGTTGAACGCGTACATCAGCGGGGCGTCGTCGACGAGCCAGGTGTCGTCGATGAATTGGCGGGTGGCGGCGAGGTTGGCGCGGGCGGTGTCGCTGAGCGCGACGGCCGCGCCGTGGCGTGCGATGTCGACGATCTGGGAGAGGGTGAGGCTGTCGCCGGTGAGGACGATGGAGGATGCGAGGGTCATGGGGGTGGGTTCCGGTCAGTTGATTTTATCTATTATCTATAAAATGACCGAGTGCAACAAGATCACGTCGCTTGGGCTTGAAGTCGGATATAAACGGAGATATATTCTCCGCTTAAAAAGCCACCGTTCCGAATCTTCGCCGCAAGGAGAACCCGCCATGAAAATCGTCCTGACCGGCGCAACCGGCTTCGCCGGCGGAGAAGTGCTTCGTCAGGCGTTGGCCGACCCGGATATCGGGCAGGTCACCGTGTTGACGCGACGCGATCCCGGCATGACGCATCCCAAGCTGCGCACGGTGGTGCTCGACGATTTCGAGCACTACGCCGGGCTGGACCTCGGCGATCACGCCGCCTGCATCTGGTGCCTTGGCGTGTCGCAGGCGCAGGTCGGCAAGGATGCGTACGTTCGCATCACGCTCGACTACGCGCTGGCGGCCGCCCGCGCGATGCGCGCCTACAACCCGCTGATGCGCTTTTGCTTCGTCAGCGGCCGCAGCGCCGATCCGACGGAGCAGCGTGCGGCGTTGTACGCGAAAATCAAGGGGCGCACCGAACGCCGGCTCGGCGAACTGGATGGCCCGCTGTTCGTGTTCCGCCCGGGTTATATCCGCCCGACGGCGCGCAGCGGCCCGCGCAAGGATCTGGCGCGCCTGCTCGCGCCGATCGGCAGCCTTCTGTCGCTGTTCAGCGCGGACTACAGCATCGACTGCGACCAACTCGCGTACTGCCTGCTCGATGTCGCCAAATACGGCGCCGATCACGGGCTGCTGACCAACGGCGAACTGCGCGCGTGGAAGACGGGCCGCGCCTGACAGTGCCTCGAACCCGCCCACGAGACCGCCCGTCATGCCGATACCCCTCTTCGAATCGCGGCCATTTTCCGGCCGCCAGCCCGCTTTACGCCGCACTGCTACCATCCTCGGCGACCTGAAACGTGAGCAGCCCGGCGACGTTCCTGCTGCCGGAGCACGCTCGCTTTCCCCCCGACGACACGGATTGGAGACACCCTCATGGATCTCGGCATCACAGGACGCACCGCGCTGATCACGGGCGCATCGAAGGGCATCGGGCTGGCGAGCGCGATCGCGCTGGCAAAGGAAGGGTGCGCCGTGCATCTGGTGTCGTCGAACCCCGACGCGCTCGAGCAGGCTCGGCGCGACGTCGCGGCGGCGAGTGGCGCCGGCGGGGCCGCGGTGCGCGCCAGCGCGGCCGATCTGTCCGATCCGGCCGCGCGCCGCGATCTGCTGGCGGCCGCCGGCCCGATCGATATTCTCGTCAACAACGCCGGCGCGATTCCGGGCGGCGGACTCGAGGCGATCGACGACGCCCGGTGGCGGGCCAGTTGGGAGCTGAAGCTGTTCGGCTACATGGATTTCGCGCGGCTCGTGCTGCCCGCGATGATGGAGCGCGGCCACGGCGTGATCGTCAACGTGATCGGCGCGGCCGGCGTGACGCCGCGCTACGACTACATCCTCGGTTCCACGGCGAACGCCGCGCTGGTGGCGTTCACGCAGGCGGTGGGCGCACATGCGACGCGGCGCGGCGTGCGCATGGTCGGCATCAACCCGGGGCCGTGCGCGACGGAGCGGCTCGAAAAGCTTTACCGCAGCCGCGCCGAAACGCAGTTCGGCGATGCCTCGCGCTGGCGCGAGCTGCTCGACGCGCTGCCGTTCGGCCGGCCGTCGGAGCCGGAGGAGATGGCCGATCTGGTCAGCTTCCTCGCATCGGATCGCGCGTCCTACCTGAGCGGCGTGGTGATCGACGCCGACGGCGGCGCGAAGTACCGCTGAGAGCGGCAGATCGGGAAATTTGCGCCGACCGAGCCGACCGAGCCGACCGAGCCGACCGAGCCGACCGAGCCGACCGAGCCGACCGAGCCGACCGAGCCGACCGACCGCGCCAACCGCGCCAACCGCGCCAACCGCGCCAACCGCGCCAACCGCGCCGAGCCGACCTCACGGTCGGCGCAACCGGCCCGGCCGCCTAGCCTGCCGCGCGCCGCCGCTGCGCGGCCGGCAGGATCCCCACCAGGAAAATCGCGGCGCCGCCGATGCAGCACAGCGCCATCTGCGCGCTCATCACGAGCGCCGGCGATTCCGGAAAGCGCGTCAGCAGCACGCCCTCGATATAGCTCGCGCAGGCGCCCATCCCCGTCATCAGCGCGTTCATCAGCGCGGAGGCCGTGCCGGCGAACTGCGCGGCGCGCTCCATCGCGCCTTGCTGCGCGATCGGCGTCAGGATGCCGAGGCAGGTGGTGTTCAGCGACAGCAGCAGCGTCAGCACGGTCACGTCGAGCCGATGGCCGGCGGCGAGCGACAGCATGGTCAGCGGCGACGCGACCGACACGGCCAGCGTGGCCGCCAGCACCAGCTCGCCGGGCACGCCGTGCTTGCCGAGCCGCGCGCTGACGAACGAGCCGAGCATCAGACACAGCGCCATCACGGCGAACAGCAGGCCGTAGAGCGTGGTCGATACGTGCAGCACGTCGACGAACACGTACAGCGAGCCGGTGATGTACGAGAAGTGGCTGGAGAACGTCAGCGCCACGATCAGCGCATACGACAGGCTGACCTTGTCGGTCAGGAACTGCCGGTAATCGGCCAGCACCGAGCGGCGCGCGGGCGCGGCCTCGGACGGCGTCAGGCCGTCCATGCCGCCGAGCTTCGCGCCGTGCCCGCCGGCGCGCGCGAGCTTCGCATGCGACGATTCGGGCAGCTCGCGCGCCACGATCAGCAGCATCAGGAAGCCGCCGAGCGCCATGAAGCCGTAGATCCATCGCCAATTGCCGAACATCAGCAGCAGGTTGCCGAGCGTGGGCGCGGTGGTCGGCCCGATGATCCGCACCACGGCGGCGTAGGACAGCAACTGGCGCGCCTCGTCGCCGCTGCGCTGATCGCGGATCACCGTGATCGCCAGCACCGAGGCCGCGCCCGCGCCGGTGCCTTGCAGCAGCCGGCACACCAGCAGCATGTCGAACGAGGTCGCGAACGTGGCCAGCACGCTCGCGAACGTATACACCACGCAGGCGAACAACAGCACCGGGCGGCGTCCCATCCGGTCCGACAGCGGCCCGTAGATCAGCGGCGACACCGAGAAGCTGAAAAAGAAGAAGCTCAGCGTTTGCGACACCTGCTCGATCGGCATCGAGAACATGGTCGCGATGCTGGCGAAGCCGGGCAGGCCGAGATCGATCGAGAGCGCGGGGAAGACCGTCAGGATGCCGCAGATGATGACGAGTCGAAGCGAGGCGATATGAGGCGGAAGGCGGGACATCGATGTTCAGCGTGGAGTGGAGCGGCGGTTCCGGGAAGCCGGGCCACACTGTACGCGACGAAAATTAAATTCATAAGATGTTTCGCCGGCCCGCACGCCGCGACAAGCTTCCATTTTCCTTTCGGATTCCAGATTTTTTACTCGAAACCCGCTGTGCGTCGCGCCTGAATTCAGTAGCCGACAGCCTAGAACAATCCCCCAGATCCCCGCCCGGCAAGGGTTTGCCCCGATTCCCGCGATCCGGCGCTGCGTTTCGTCATTTCGGCGCGCTTGATCATTTGGATGTTGCATGTAATCTAACGCAACTTGGATGTCGATAGACATCCAAAATGAGGCCGGCCGCCGGGTGGGGTTACGCGGCGCCGACATCGCCCGGTTCGTTCGCGCTGCGCACGATGCCGGGCGCAACGCTTTCCAGGGTGAAGCAGTGGATACGAAGACAAGACTGGACGAAGACGGCGCGCACGTGGACGGCGGCCGCAACGGCGGGCCGAAGGGGCGCGCGCGGGCCGTGGCGATCGCGGCCGCGATCGTGGTGATCGGCGGCGGGTTGTGGTTCCATCACGCGCAGCAGGGCGGCGCGGGCACGGCGAGCGCCGCGCCGATGCCGCCGCACGAGGTGACGGTCAGCCGGCCGCTGGTGCGCGATCTCGACACGCGGCTCGGCTTTCTCGGCCAGTTCTCGGCGGTCGATCAGGTGGAGCTGCGCGCGCAGGTGGGCGGCACGCTGACCGGCATCCACTTCCGCGACGGCGCGGTGGTCCACAAGGGCGATCTGCTGTTCACGATCGATTCGGTGCCTTACGAAATCCGCTACACGCAGGCCAAGGCGCAGCAGCAGACGGCCGCCGCGCGGCTGGTGCTGGCCAAACAGGAGCTGACGCGCGCGCAGCAACTGCAGAGCGCCGAGGCCGGCACGCAGCAGAACACCGAGCAGCGCACCTCCGAGCTGCACGCCGCGCAGGCCGCGCTCGACGACGCCGACGCGCAGGTGCGCGACGCGCGCTTCGACCTCGACCACTGCCGCATCGTCGCGCCGTTTACGGGCCGCATCGGCCGCCATCAGGTGTCGGTCGGCAACCTGATCGCCGGCAGCCGCTATGCGGCCAGCCCCACCACGCTGCTGACCACGATCGTCTCGCTCGATCCGATCTACCTCGATTTCGACATGAGCGAATCGGACTACGAAGCGTTCCAGCGCTATCGCGGCAACGTGGCCGGCCTGCCGGCCGACCGCGTGGAGCTGGCCTCGGGCGGCTCCACGAACTACGACCGCCAGGGCACGCTCGATTTCGTCGACAACGCGATCGACCGCTCGAGCGGCACGATTCACGCGCGCGCCACGGTGCCGAACGCCGACGGCCATTTCACGCCCGGCGAGTTCTCGCGCGTGCGGGTGGCCGTCGCGCATCCGGCGCCCACGCTGCTGGTGCCCGACGCGTCCGTGCTGCCGAACCAGTCCGAGCATCTGGTGCTGACCGTGGCCGCCGACGGCACGGTGGTACCCAAGCAGGTCGAGACGGGCGACCTGCGCGGCGGCCTGCGCGTGATCCGCTCGGGCCTGACCGACAGCGATCGCGTGATCATCGACGGCCTGCCGTTCGCCGCGCCCGGTTCGAAGGTGAAGCCGCACGACGGCGCGATCCAATATGCGGCGCAGCCGCAATAAGGAGGCGAGGCCATGCGAATCGCCCATTTCTTCATCGACCGCCCGCGCTTCGCGACGGTGGTCAGCGCGTTCCTGACGCTGATCGGGCTCGGCGCGATGTTCGTGCTGCCGGTCGCGCAGTATCCGGAGATCGTGCCGCCCACGGTGCAGGTCACGACCTTGTACCCCGGCGCGTCGGCCGACACGATCGCGCGCACCGTGGCGACGCCGCTCGAGCAGCAGATCAACGGCGTCGAGAACATGCTCTACATGAGCAGCCAGTCCACCGGCAACGGCCAGCTCACGGTCACCGTCACGTTCCGCATCGGCACCGATCTGAACGTCGCGCAGATGCTGACGCAGAACCGCGTGCAGGACGCGCTGCCGCGCCTGCCCGAGGACGTGCAGCGGCTCGGCGTGCAGGTGCGCAAGTCCACGCCGAGCATCCTGCTGGCGGTGCACCTGTATTCGCCGAACCACTCGCACGACACGCTGTATCTGTCGAACTACGCGACGCTGCACGTGAAGGACGCGCTCGCGCGGCTGCAGGGCGTGGGCGACGTGCAGATCCAGGGCGCGCGCGAATACGCGATGCGGATCTGGATCGATCCCGACCGCGCCGCCGCGCACGATCTGACCGCGAGCGAGGTGCTGGCCGCGCTGCGCGCGCAGAACGTGCAGGTGTCGGCCGGTATCCTGAATCAGCCGCCGGTGGCGAGCGGCAGCGCCTATCAGATCAACGTCGAGGCGCTGGGCCGGCTCGCCACGCCCGAGCAGTTCGGCGACATCGTGCTGAAGTCCGACCCGCAGGGGCGCGTCACGCACCTGCGCGACATCGGGCGCGTGGAGGTGGGCGCGGCCGACTACGGCGCGACCTCGTTCAAGGATCGCGACGACGCGACCGCGATGCTGATCTACGCCGAACCGGGCGCGAACTCGCTGGCCGTCGAGCACGAGGTGCTCGGCGCGATGGAAGGGCTCAAGAAGGCATTCCCGGCCGGCGTCGATTACCAGATCATCTACGACCCGACCATCTTCATCGGCAAATCGGTGGACGAGGTGATCACGACGATCTTCGTCGCGATCCTGCTGGTGGTGGGCGTGGTGTTCGTGTTCCTGCAGAACTGGCGCGCGACCATCATTCCGGTGGTGGCGATTCCGGTGTCGCTGCTCGGCTCGTTCATCGTGCTCGCGACGTTCGGCATCTCGCTGAACAACCTCTCGCTGTTCGGGCTGGTGCTGGCGGTGGGGATCGTGGTGGACGACGCGATCGTGGTGGTCGAGAACGTCGAGCGCAACATGCGCGCGGGCATGTCGGCCGTGGAAGCCGCGCACCGCACCATGGATGAGGTCGGCGGCGCGCTGCTGTCGATCGCGCTGACGCTGTGCGCGGTGTTCGTGCCGTCGGCGTTCCTGAGCGGCATCTCGGGGCTGTTCTTCCGGCAGTTCGCGGTGACCATCGCGGCCTCCACCGTGATCTCGTGCTTCGTCTCGCTGACGCTGAGTCCGGCGCTGTGCGCGGTGCTGTTCAAGTCGCATCAGCCCGGCCACGAGGCCGCGCCGAAGGGCCGCGTCTCGCAGTGGATCGAAGCCGGTTTCGCGCGCTTCAACCGCGGCTTCGACCGGCTCTCGTTCGGCTACGGCAACCTCACGCGGCGGCTGGTGCGCGGGCTGACGGTGATGCTCGCGATCTACGTCGCGCTGATCGCGGTGGCCGGCGTGGAGTTCTCGCGCACGCCCACCGGCTTCATTCCGGAGCAGGACCAGGGCTATCTGATCACGGTGATCCAGTTGCCGCCGGGCGCTTCGCTCGAACGCACCGAGAAGGTGGTGCGGCAGGTGACGGACATCGCGCTCGCCACCAAGGGCATCGAGCACGCCGCGCCGTTCGTCGGGCTCGACGCGACCACGCTGACGGTCGCCTCGAACTCGGGCACGGTGTTCACCGGCCTGCCGTCGCTCTACAACCACTCGCTGCCGGGCGTCACCGCCGGCTCCGTGCTGGCCGACCTGCGCAAGCGCCTGTCGGTCATCAAGGATGCCTACGTATTGACGATCCCGCCGCCGCCGGTGCAGGGCCTCGGCAGCGCGGGCGGTTTCAAGATGATGCTGGAGGATCGCGCGGGCCTCGGGCCGGATGCGCTCGTGAAGGCGGCCAAATCGCTGGTGGCGGCGGCCAACAAGGATCCGCACTTCGCCGGCGTGTTCACGCTGTACAACGCGGGGTCGCCGTCGGTGTTCGCCGACATCGATCGCGTCAAGGCGCAGAAGCTCGGCATCACGCCCACCGACGTGTTCTCGACGCTGCAGGTCTATCTCGGCTCGCAGTACGTGAACGACTTCAACTACCTCGGTCGCACCTACGAAGTGATCGTGCAGGCCGACGGCAGCTTCCGCCACAGCGGCGAGGACATCGCGCGCCTCAAGACCCGCAACCAGGCCGGCGAGATGGTGCCGATCGGCTCGGTCGCGACGTTCGAGGACCGCACGATCCCGTATCGCGTGCCGCGCTTCAACCTGTATCCGGCCGCCGAAGTGCAGGGCGCGGCCGCACCGGGAGTGGCCACCGGCACCGCACTGCATCGCATGGAGGAACTGGCGCACGACGTGCTGCCGCAGGGCATCGCGTTCGAATGGACCGATCTGGCCTATCAGCAGCAGCAAAAGGGCACGCCCACGCTGGTGGTGTTCGGCGCGGCCGCGCTGTTCGTGTTCCTCGTGCTGGTGGCGCAGTACGAAAGCTGGAAGCTGCCGCTGGCGATCGTGCTGATCGTGCCGATGTGCATTCTGGCATCGGTCACGGGGCTGTCGATGCGCGGCATGCCGATCGACATCCTCGCGCAGATCGGCTTCGTGGTGCTGGTGGGGCTGGCGGCCAAGAACGCGATCCTGATCGTCGAGTTCGCCCGGCAGAAGGAGGACGAAGGATCCGACGCGGCCGGCGCGGCCGTGCATGCGGCGCGCACGCGTCTGCGTCCGATCCTGATGACCTCGTTCGCGTTCATTCTCGGCGTCGCGCCGCTGGCGGTGGCCACCGGCGCGGGCGCGGAGATGCGGCAATCGCTCGGCACCGCGGTGCTGTTCGGGATGCTCGGCGTGACGGGCTTCGGCCTGCTGTTCACGCCCGCGTTCTACGTGTTCATCCGCCGCTTCGGTCAAAAGAAGAAGGAAGCATGGCTCGGTCGCAAGGAGGAAGCATGATGTCGCCGTCGAAACCCTGGCAGGCGGTGCGCCCGCCGCGCGTGCCGGCGTTCGCTGCCGCCGCCGCGCTGCTGTTCGCGCTGGCCGGCTGCGCGGTTGGCCCCGATTACCGCGCGCCGGTCGATACGCTGGTGCCGTTCGAACATGCGCCGAAGCAGCCGGCGGCCGGCGCGACGTCGGCGTCGGCCTCGGCCGCCGCGCTCGACACCTGGTGGACGGGCTTCCACGATCCGGTGCTGGTGTCGATCGTCGATCGCGCGCTGGCGCAGAACCTCGATCTGGCCGCCGCGTTCGCGCGGGTGCGGCAGGCGCGCGCCGCCGCGTCCGCGGCCGGCGCCGAGCTGCTGCCGACCGTCGATCTCGACGGCTCGGCGAGCGACCAGCACCAGAGCGAACTGAGCCCCACCGGCTCGCTCGCGAAGACGTTCCCGGGCTACAGCCGCAGCCAGCGCGAGTACACGCTCGGCGCGGCGGCGAGCTGGGAGATCGACCTGGCCGGCGGCCTGCGCCGCAACGCGGCGGCGGCCGCCAACGAGGCGCAGGCGGCCGAGGCGGACCGGCTCGGCCGCCTA
>NZ_JAAGPF010000546.1 GCF_017104645.1 Burkholderia sp. Ac-20379 | reverse complement strand
GGACGCAACGGCGAGCGCGCCGGGATCGGCGGCACGGCCGATTGCGTGCGCTGCTGCGAGGTCGACGCGATCGGGCGCGGTGCGGGCGGCACGACGGGCTGCTGTTGTTGGCGCACGTCGGTCGGCACGGGCGGCGGGGTGCGCGTTGGTGCAGGCGGCACGACGGGCTGCTGTTGTTGGCGCACGTCGGTTGGCACGGGCGGCGGTGTACGCGTTGGCGCGGGCGGCACGACGGGCTGCTGTTGTTGACGCACGTCGGTCGGCACGGGCGGCGGTGTACGCGTGGGTGCAGGCGGCACGACGGGTTGCTGCTGTTGGCGCACGTCAGTCGGCACAGGCGGCGGCGTTCGCGTCGGTGCAGGCGGCACGACGGGTTGCTGCTGTTGGCGCACATCGGTCGGCACGGGCGGCGGTGTGCGCGTGGGCGCAGGCGCCACGACGGGTTGCTGCTGTTGCCGGACATCGGTCGGCACAGGCGGCGGCGTCCGCGTTGGTGCAGGCGGCACGACGGGTTGCTGCTGTTGACGCACGTCGGCGGGCACGGGCGGCGCAGGCACCGCGGGCGGCACCGCCACCTCGGCGGCCTGCCGTTCCTGAAAGCGCTCGAGCTTGTCGAGATCCGCGAAATCGGCCGACTCGGAGACGATCTCGTGCTCGCCCGACACCTGCGTGACCGACGTGGCGATCAGGCCCGCGTTGAGCCCCGAGCGCGTGGTGATCGAATTCTGTTCCTTGACCTTCAGATCCGATGCGATCCACGACGCCGGGTTCGTCATGATGTCGTCGATCCGGCGCGCCACGCTCGCGGTCGGCTGGCCGTGCATGGCGTCGCTGGCGGTCAGCGCGTCGATCTGCTTGGCCGCGCTGTCGCGCAGCCGGAAGCGGTGGAAGAACGTCTGGTTCGGCGCGGAGTTGGCGCGCGCGTCGCCGAGCAGCGTGTTGATCTTGGTGTCGGCGGCCGCATGCGCGGTGGCCCAGTGCGCCGGCGTGGCGGTGTCGACGTCCACGCCTTGCTCCTTGAGCGACTTCAGCGCGTACAGGTCGCGCCACGCGCCGGCCTGCGCATCCACCGCGTGCGTGAACGTCTCGGCCGATTTGTATTCGACGTCGACCAGGCACGAGCGCGGCACCAGCTTGCCGTTGTCGCGCGCGATCTGCACGCGCGATTCGATGCCCGAATCGCTGAGCGCCAGAATCGCCGACGGCGTGTCGATCGACGACAGCCCCATCGACACGTCGTGCGCCTTCGGCCCGAGCGACACCGAGCCGCTCAGCCCGCCGGTCAGCCGCGCCACCCAGCGCGCGCCGCTGCCCGAGCGGTGCTGCTCGACCTGCAGCGCGCCCGCGTCGTCGTGCACCTCGCGCGTGTGGCGGCGCGTGGCCGTGTAGCCCGCACCCACGCCGAGGCCGGCCGACAGCGGCGTCTTGGGAATCCCGCCGTACACGCCCACGTCCACGGTGGCGCCGTGGCGGATGGTGTTGTCGATGCCGTCGGTCCAGCCGACCGAGATGTCCGGATCCTCGAGGAACTGGTCCGCCAGGCGGTTCCAGGTATCGCCCTCGTTGCCGTTGCGCGCCGTCGCCGAACTCTGGACGAGATGCTGGAACAGCGCCGCGTATTTGGTTTCGAGCGTGCGATCGTCGAAGTTGGAGCCGTCGGGCAGCACGCGCCGCGCCACCCGCAGCGACACGCCGCTCGGCTCGTTGCGCTCCTGCTGGTGCAGCACGGCCTGGGTCGTCACGCCCGCGCGCACGTAGGACAGGCCCACGTCGAAGTCGTAGCCCACGCGCACCCCGAGCCCCGCCTGCGCGCTGATGCCCTTCGCGGTGCCCATGAAGATTTCCGAGCCGTAGTTGCTGCGCGCGAACTCCACCAGCGCCGAGCGGTTGCCGGCCGCGCGGATGTCCACGCGCGGCTGGATCGGCACGCCGTGCACGCTGAGCAGCTTGCCGAGGTTGGCCGACAGCCCGCGCGTGCTGAAGCCGAAGCGGTTGCCGTCCTGCATGCGCAGCCGCGCGCCGGACGGGATCGTCTTGACCACCTCGGACAGCGCGTTCACCACGCCGTCCTGGGCCGGCGTGGCGACCGTCTGCGGCAGGTTCTTGGTGTCGCTCTTGAGCGTGTCCACCGCGGCGATGAAATCGGCGTCCTCCACGCCGGCGAGCTGCGTCCAGCCGGCGATGCGCTGGGCGTTGAACGGCACCGCGCCGAGCGCGAGGAACGCCGGATCCTTGTCGGCGTTGCGGCCCGACCAGCCGGCGGTGTCGCGCAGCATCGCGTCGCGCGCGGGAATCAGCTCCGGCGTGGCGGACAGATCCGCCGCGGCCAGCGCGCCGCGCATCTCGTTGGCCTTGGCGACGATCAGCTTGGTCTGCGCCGCATTGGGCTGGCCGGTCTTGAAGCCGCCCTGATCGAACCAGACATGCAGCGCGGCCAGCTCGGCGATCGAGTGGGCCGGGCGGTCGTGCCCGAGCGTCGCGGCGGGCTGCATCATCGGCCGGTCGAGCAGCGCGCCGCGATGCTCGGCCAGCTTGGCGAGCGATTTCTGTTCCTTGGCGATGGTGGCGCGCGTGACGTCTTGCGTGCCGCTGCGCAGCGCGGCCAGCGGCGCGCGGTGCTTGCCGACCGAGCGCGCGGCGAAGGTTTTCCAGCGCGTCTCGCCCGCTTGATCGAGCGCCTTGCCGGTGAACTTGTGCAGACGCGTGCGCGTCTTCGCCAGCGGCGTGCCGGGGCCGTCCTCGCGATAGTGCTGGCGCCACGCGAAGAAGTCGCCCTTGTGCGCCGCGA
>NZ_JAAGPF010000545.1 GCF_017104645.1 Burkholderia sp. Ac-20379 | reverse complement strand
CGCCTATCCGCTCGCGCCCGGCGACGCGCTCTACGTGCCGCCGTGGGCCGCGCACCGCTTCGCGGCCGGGCAGGCGGGCCCGAGCGATCCGGCCGCTCCGCTCGTGCTGTACGCCGTGCAGAACCTGCCGCAACTGGCCGCGCTCGGCACGCTGGTGCGCGAGGCGGCGCACGGCGGCATCGAGCATGTCTATCGCGCGCCGGACGGCGCGTCCCCTTCCTCCCGTTCATCCTGATCCTCGAAGGAGCCTCCGTGAATTCGTCGGACACCCAGGGCCGGCTCGGCACCGCGGCGCTCTACGCGACCGTGTTCCTGCCGTTCGCTTTCGGCCATTACGTTTCGTTCGTGTTTCGCTCGATCAACGCGGTGCTCGCGCCGTATCTGGTCGAGGCGCTGCAACTGAGCGCCGCCCAGCTCGGGCTGCTGTCGAGCGCCTATTTCGTCTCGTTCGGGCTGGCGCAACTGCCGGTGGGCATGGCGCTCGACCGCTACGGCCCGCGCCGCGTGCAACTGACGCTGCTCGGCGCGGCCTCGGCCGGCTCGCTGCTGTTCGCGTTCGGCACCAGCTTCGGGCCGCTGTTCGCGGCGCGCGTGCTGACCGGCATCGGCCTGTCGGCCTGCTTCATGGGCTCGATCAAGGCGCTGTCGTATTGGGTCGAGCCGCGCCGGCTGCCGTCGATCCACGGCTACCTGCTGGCGGTGGGCGGGCTCGGGGCGATGTCGGCCACGCTGCCGGTGGAGCTGGCGTTGCAGCAGTTCGGCTGGCGCGCGGTGTTCGTCGCGCTGGCGGTGGTGACGCTGGCCCCGGCGCTGGCGATCCGCTTCCTGACGCCGCCCGATCCGGTCGCGCATCGCGTCGCGCGCTGGCCCACGCTCGGCTCGCTGCTGGAGGTGTATCGCGATCCGGCGTTCCGCCGCACCATCTCGCTGCTGCTGCCCGCGCACGCCGTGGCGTTCGGCCTGCAGGGGCTGTGGATGGGGCAGTGGCTGCAGGACGCGGGCGGGCTCGGCACGCGCGAGACGGCCGCGCTGCTGTTCGTCGGGATGGGCGCGATCGTGGCCGGCTCGCTGTCGATCGGCAACCTCACCGAATGGGCGGGCCGCCGCTTCGGCGCGAAGCCGATCGACGTGGCCGGCGTGGGCGTGGGGCTGTTCCTGCTGGTGCAATTGCTCGCACTGCTGAACGTCGCGCCGTGGATTCCGGCCCTGAGCGTGGCGTTCACGCTGGTCGGCACGATCGCCGGGCTCGAATACACGATCGTCGCGCAGAACGTGCCGCCCGCGCTGACGGGCCGCGCGGCCACCTGCCTGAACCTGCTGATCTTCTTCGGCGCGTTCCTGGTGCAGAGCGGCTTCGGCTTCATTGTTTCGGCGTGGACGCCCGACGCCGCCCACCACTATCCGGCCGCGGCCTATCAGACGGCGTTCGCGGTGGCGATCGCGCTGCAACTGCCGGGCTTTCTGGCCTGGCTCGTGCGCACCGCGCGCCGCCCGTCGCAACAGGAGGCCGCATGACCACGCTGCATGGTTTTTACCGCTCGTCCGCGTCGTTTCGCGTGCGCATCGCGCTGCATCTGAAGGGCATCGCGTACGACACCGTGTCCTACGACATCGCGCAGCAGGCGCACCGCGATCCCGCCTATCTGGCGCTGAACCCGCAGGGGCTGCTGCCGACGCTCGCGATCGACGGGCTGCGGCTCACGCAATCGCTCGCGATCGTCGATTACCTCGACGCGACGCGGCCCGCGCCGCCGCTGTATCCGGCCGATCCGGCCGGGCGCGCGCGCGTGGCGAGCCTGGCGGCGGCGGTGGGTTCGGACATCCATCCGCTCGGCGCGGCGCGCGCGGTGCGCTACCTGCGCGAGACGGCGGGGCTCGATGCCGAGCAGGCCGCCGCCTGGCAGCGCCACTGGATCGAAACGGGTTTCGCCGCGCTGGAGGCGCGGCTGCAGGACGGCGCGACCGGCCGCTTCAGCCACGGCGACACGCCGGGCGTGGCGGACCTGTTCCTCGTGCCGCAGGCGTTCACGGCGCGCCGCGTCGGCGTGGCGGTGGACGCGTATCCGACGATCGCCGCGATCGTCGCAGCATGCCTGGAGTTGCCGGCGTTCCGGCATGCGCATCCCGACAATCAGCCGGACAGCCAACAGGAACGGAGATCGACATGAGTCTGATACAGCTTGCCCTCGACAATCCACGTTACGCGGTGATGGCCACCGGCCTGCCGCTGCTGATCGCGGCCGAGGCGGCCGTGCCGCTGCTCGAAGGCGAGGGGCGCTGGCGGCACACCGCCAGGAACCTCGCGATCGGGGTGATCTACGTGGCCACCACGGCCGTGCTCGGGCTCGGCATCGTGTGGCTGCTGCACGCCACCGAGCGCCATCAGTGGGGGCTGTTCCCGCTGCTCGGCCTGCCGCTGTGGCTGCAGGTGGTGCTCGGCGTGATCGCGCTCGACTTCGGCGATTACTGGCGGCATCGCGCCGATCACACGTTCCGGCTGCTGTGGCGCTTTCACCGGCTGCATCACAGCGATCCGCTGATGGAGGCGTCGACGACGATCCGCAACCATCCGGGCGCGGCGTTTCCGATCCTCGCGCCGCGCGCGATCCTGATCCCGCTGCTGGGTCTGCCGCCGCTCGCGTTGCTGATCCATGCGCCGCTCGCGCTGGCCGGCCAGCTCTATCACCACAGCAACCTGCGGCTGCCGGCGCGGCTCGAGCGCGTGCTGGGCGCGGTGATCGTCACGCCGAGCCATCACTTCGCGCATCACGCGAAGATCCGCAAGTATTCGGACAGCCAGTTCGGCGTGCTGCTGATTCTGTGGGACAAGCTGTTCGGCACGCTCGAGATCGCGCCGGATCGCCGCACCACGCCGCTCGGCGTGCGCGGCTACGACGACGCGGCGAGCCAGACGCTCGGCGGGATGCTGCTCTCGATGTTCGAGA
>NZ_JAAGPF010000544.1 GCF_017104645.1 Burkholderia sp. Ac-20379 | reverse complement strand
ACCAACCCTCTTTCCCCACCCGCCGCCCTTCCGATCCGCGCTGAGCGTCGACGAGCAGGCCGACGGCCGCGCCACCGTGCGGCTGGCCGCCGGCGCGCTGTTCCCGTCGGGCGGCGCGGATCTCGCGCCCGACGCGATCCCGGTGCTGCGCCAGGTGGCCGCCGCGCTGAACCAGGTGCGCGGCCGCGTGATCGTGGTCGGCCATACCGACGATCAGCCGGTGCATTCGCTGAAATTCAAGGACAACTTCGTGCTGTCCACCGTGCGCGCCCAGAACACGCTCGCGGTCCTCGCGCAGGGGCTCGACGATCCGCGCCGCCTGGAGGCGAACGGCGCGGGCTCGTCGCAACCGATCGCCACGCCGCCGAGCCTGCCGGCCAACCGGGCGCGCAACCGCCGTGTGGAAATCCTGTACATCCCGGAGAACTGAACCCATGAACACGCTGAAAACGGCGGTCACGTCCCGCTGGTTCGCGGTGTCGGCCGGGCTGCTGCTGATCGCCGTGCTGATCTGGCTCGGCGGCCCGTATCTCGGCATCGGCGCGCATCAGCCGCTCGCGAGCGCCGCGGCCCGGCTCGCGCTGATCCTCGCGATGGCGCTGGCCGCGGTGCTGGCGGCGCTGGCGCTGCAATGGCGCGAACGCCGCAAGGCCGCGCAACTGACGGGCGAACTGGCCGGGCAGGAAGCGCGCCTCGCCGCCGAGGAGCCGGGCAGCGCCGAGCGCGCGCAGTTGCAGCAGCGCTTTCGCGAGGCCATCGACACGCTGCGCAGGACGCGCCGCAACGGCCGCAATCTCTACGCGCTGCCGTGGTACGTGGTGATCGGCCCGCCCGGCTCGGGCAAGAGCACGCTGCTGCAGAACTCCGGCTTCGATTTTCCGCTGTCCGAACGATTCGGCAAGGATGCGTTGCGCGGCATCGGCGGCACGCGCGATTGCGACTGGTGGTTCACCGACGAGGCCGTGTTTCTCGACACCGCCGGCCGCTACACGACGCAGGATTCCGATGCCCGCGTGGACGCCTCGGCCTGGCAGGCGTTCCTCGCGCTGCTGCGCCGTCATCGCCGCCGCCGGCCGCTGAACGGCGTGATCGTGACGATCAGCGTGTCCGATCTGCTCGGTTTCGACGACGCCGCGCGCGCCCAGCACATCCGCGCCGTGCGTCGCCGCCTCGACGAGCTGAACCAGCATCTGAAGATCGCGATCCCGGTGTATCTGGTGTTCACCAAGTGCGATCTGGTGGCCGGTTTCGGCGAGTTCTTCGACGATCTCGGCCCGGACCTGCGCAGCCAGGTGTGGGGTGCGACGTTCCCGCTCGAGGCGAGCCTCGACGGCAGCGCGTGCCAGCGCTTCGCCGGCGAATACGACCTGCTGCTGGCGCGGCTGAACACGCGGCTGATCGAGCGCCTGCACGCCGAGCGCGACCGCGGCCGGCGCGCGGCCGTGCTCAGCTTTCCGCAGCAGCTCGGCGCGTTCCGCGAGATCGCGCGGCAGTTCGTGGAAGGCGCGTTCGCGCGTCACGAATACGGCCCGCCGCCGATGCTGCGCGGCGCGTATCTGACCTCGGGCACGCAGGAAGGCGCGCCGATCGACCGGATGCTGAGCGCCGTGGCGCGCACGTTCGGGGTGGACGCCGCGCGCGTGCAGGTGGGCGCGGGGCAGCGCCATACCTATTTCGTCGAGCGGCTGCTGCGCGACGTGCTGTTCCGCGAATCGGGGCTGGCCGGCACCAACCCGCGCCTGGAGCGGCAGAAGCTGCTGATGCAGGCCGCCGCGTACGTCGGCATGGCGGTGCTGACGGTGGGCCTGGTGGCCGGGTTCGCCACCAGCTACGCGCGCAACCGCGTGCTGATCGCCGATGTGCAGGCCGCGCTGCAGGATCTGCCGCCGGCCGACACGCTGAACGGCACGCCCGACCTGAAGACCTATTTCGCGCGTGCGCTGGCCCGGCTGGAGGTGATTGCGGCCGCGCAGGACGTGGCGGGTCGATACCAGGGCCATGTGCCGCTGCTGATGCGCTTCGGGCTGTTCCAGGGCCATGCGCTGTACGCGCAGGCGCACGGCGCGTATCTGCGCGAGAGCGACGCCACCTTGCTGCCCGGCATCGGCGTGCGCTTTCGCGAGGGGTTGAGCGAAAGCGCGAACGATCCGCAGGCGCTGTACGACTACCTGAAGGGCTATCTGATGCTCGGCCAGCCGCAGCATCTCGATCCGGGCGAATTGGCCGCGCTCGCGCGCCTCGAATGGCAGCGGCTGTACCCGCGCGATCCCGAGATCGCCAAGGCGCTCGACGGGAATTTCTCGGCGCGCGTCAATGATCCGCAGAGGCCGCGCGCGCTGTCGCTCGACACCGCGCTGATCGATCAGGCTCGCGCCACGCTGAAGACGGCCGATCTCGCCACGCTGATCTACGGCAGCGTGCAGCTGGAGGCGCAGCGCTCGGGCGCGTCGCCGGTGCGGCTCGACCAGGCGCTCGGGCTGCTCGGCAACGTGTTCGTGCGCAAGAGCGGCACGCCGCTCGCGCAGCCGCTGCCGGTGCTGTTCACGCGGCCGTATTTCGCGTCGGAGGCCAACGGCGGGCTCGCGCAATCCGTCGACGATTTCGTCAGGGATTACTGGGTGTTCGATGCCGGGCGCGTCGATCCGCTCGCGCGCTCGCGCTACGAGCAGCAGGTGCTGACGCTCTACGAACAGGACTACATCCGCAACTGGGATGCCTTGCTGGCCGACCTGCAACTGCAGCCGGTGGCGAGCATCCAGGACGCGAGCGCGCTGGCCGCCAAGCTGTCGGGGCCGAGTTCGCCA
>NZ_JAAGPF010000543.1 GCF_017104645.1 Burkholderia sp. Ac-20379 | reverse complement strand
CGTCCACGGGGGCGTCGGCGATGGCGAGCGCGCTGGCGCTGGCGCCGGTCGCAGCGGGCACCGCGCGGGTCGCGGCGATCGAGGCGCTGGCCAGCGCGGCGTCGAGCAGTGCGACGGCGTGGTTGCCGGTATCTGCATTGGCGCCGGTATCGGAACCGGCGTCGACATCCGCACCGGCATTGGCATCGACGTCGACGAACCGCAGCGGCACGCCGAGCGCCTGCGCCGCGTTCGCCAGCGCCGCCGAGCGGATCGCGGCCTTCGGCGCGATCAACGCCGCCAGCGCGAGCGGCGACAGCCCGGCATCGGCCAGCGCCGCGAGCACGGCGCGCGCGAGCGGATCGCGACAGGGTTCGTTTTCGAGGTTGTCGTCGTCGGTGTCCGCGAACGCTTCCGCCGCCGCGGTCAACGCCACCACCACGCTGCGCGGATGAATCACCAGCTCGCCGCCCGCCGCGCTACCCGCCTGCGGCGTGATCCGTACCGCATGCGCGGCCGACGGATCGACCGGCAGCGCCACGCCGTCGAGCCAGGGCGCGTCGCCGTCGATGCGCGTCGACGCGCCGGCCAGCAGATCGGACACGAAACGCTTGCCCGCGCCGATGTCGGCCAGCGCATAGCCTTCGGGCGGATTGAGCACGCACGCGCCGAAGCGCAGCTCGCCGCTGGTGGTGATCGCGGGCGCGACGCCGAGCGTCTCGGCGATCTCGCGCGCGAGCAGGTTCACGCCGGTCAGCCCGCCGAGCAGCGGCACCACGGCGCTGCCGTCCTCGGCCACGGCCAGCACCGGCGGCTCGACGCCCTTGTCGGTCAGGCACGGCGCCACGCAGCGAATCACGATGCCGGCCGCGCACAGCGCGACGATCGGATGGCCGCGCGCATACAGCGCACGCAGGTGCGCGCCGAGTTCGGTGAACGCCACGTCGCCTTCGGCGCGGCCCGCGAGCGCATGGATCGCCGCGCCCGCATAGCGCGCGCGGATCCGCTCGGCCACCGGCAGCGCGCCCGCGCCGAGCACCACGATGGCCGGGGCGGCGTTCAGCCTTGCCATTTTTCCCCCGGCACGACGAGCAGCGAGAAGTAGGGCGAGGCCATTGGATCGACCTCGGCCAGCGGCACGATGCGCTGGTTCGCCATGGTCGCGCGCTCCACATACCGCGCACGGCTCGCGAGGCCCAGCTCGTCGAGCACGCGGCGCACCTTGTCGAAATTGCGGCCGAGCTTCATGACCACGGCCGCGTCGGCCTTGGCGAGCCGCGTGCGCAGTTCGTCCTCGGGCAGCACGCCCGACAGCACCGACAGCGTCTGGTTGCGGTACACCAGCGGCACGCCGAGCACGGCCGCGCCGCCGAGCATCGAGCAGACGCCGGGCACCACTTCGGTGTCGTAGCGGTGCGCGAGCCGGTCGTGCAGGTACATGTACGAACCGTAGAAGAACGGGTCGCCCTCGCAGATCACGGCCACGTCGCGGCCCGCGTCGAGATGGGCGGCCACCACTTCGGCGGCGGTGTCGTAGAAATCGGCGATCACGCGCTCGTAGCTGAGCGGCGGTTCGAGCGCCTCGGTGGTGACCGGGTAGACGAGTGGCAGTTGAAGTTGCGCGTCATGGAAATGCGCCTCGACGATGCCGTAGGCATTGCCCTTCTTGCCCCTGGCCACGAAATAGGCCACCACCGGCGCGGCCTGCAGCAGGCGCACGGCCTTCAGCGTCAGCAGCTCGGGATCGCCCGGGCCGACGCCGATGCCGAACAGGCGGCCGCGCGCGGGCGCCGCCGTTGCGGATGCGGGGCCGCTTGCGTTCACGGGCGCGTTCATTCGACCTCCGTGGCCAGGGCGTTGACGGCGGCGGCCGCCATCGCGCTGCCGCCGCGCCGGCCGGTTACCGCGACGAACGGCACGCCGCGGCTGTCGGCCGCCAGCATCGCCTTCGATTCGGCCGCGCCGATGAAGCCCACCGGAAAGCCGAGGATCAGCGCCGGCTTCGGCGCGCCCGCGTCGAGCATGTCGAGCAGATGGAACAGCGCGGTGGGCGCGTTGCCGATCACCACCACGCTGCCGGCCAGCGACGGCCGCCACAGTTCGAGCGCGGCGGCCGAGCGCGTGTTGCCGAGCTGCTGCGCGAGCGCCGGCACCTGCGGATCGCCGAGCGTGCAAAGCACCGGGTTGGCGGCCGGCAGCCGCGTGCGCGTGATGCCTTCGGCCACCATCCGCGCGTCGCAGAGGATCGGCGCGCCGGCCGCGAGCGCGTCTCGCCCGGCCCGGCCCGCGCCCGGCGAGAAGCGCAGGTCGGCGACGACGTCGACCATTCCGCACGCGTGGATCACGCGCACGGCGAGTTTTTCGAGGTCGGCCGGAATGGCCGTCAGATCGGCTTCGGCGCGGATCGTCGCGAACGATTGCCGGTAGATTTCCTGGCCGTCGCGAAGGTAGTCGAGCATGCGGTTCAGTCCTGATGGCGCCGCGCGGCGTCGAGCAACGCGGCGGCTTGGTCGATCGTCAGATGGCGCGCGTCGAGCCGGCCGAAGCCGTGCTCGCCGTCGCGCCGGTACAAGTCGTAACGGCCCGCCGCCACCGCCACCAGCGTTGCGGGGGCGGGCCACGGCTTCGCGCAGGCA
>NZ_JAAGPF010000542.1 GCF_017104645.1 Burkholderia sp. Ac-20379 | reverse complement strand
AAAAAAAAAAAAACCACAAAGTAGTACTGTCTAACTTCCTGATCAGTTTCATATATGACTGAGATTCTAGTATCTGGTCGTGTCAGTCTGAAGTGCTTACATTCAACGTACAGCCCAGTATCTCAACCGTCTTGCCTGTGATAATCAGCTTCACTGCCTAGTGTCCAACGTGCTCGCATGATGATATCGTCTGGTCGTTATTCAGCTCGCGGTCTGTCACTTATATCGCACTCTTAT
>NZ_JAAGPF010000541.1 GCF_017104645.1 Burkholderia sp. Ac-20379 | reverse complement strand
AGATCGTGCCCGTCGCGCGCGTCGGCCACGATCTCGAAGCAGCGCGGCAGACGCTCGCGGCGGGCCAGCGTATCGGCGAGCCGGGCCAGCGGCAGCGCGGGTTGCGCGGCGATGAAGTGGCGCATACACGCGAGCCAGCGCATCAAGCCGGCATCGTCGTGCGCCGAAAACACGAAGCGCAGCGCCTGGCCGGGGCGATGATCGTCCGCCGCGCCGGCCGGGGCCGCCTCGTGCGGCGCCTCCTCCACGATCAGATGGACGTTCGAGCCGCCCGCGCCGAACGCGCTGACGGTCGCCCGCAGCGGTGCTTCGACGCCGTCGACGCGGCGCCGCAGCCAAGGCGCCGCCTGCATCTGCGGCACGAACGGCGTGCCCGTGAAATCGGCATGCGGATTGCGGCGCGCCTGCGACAGCGGCAGCATCGACGGCACCAGCATCCGGTGCTGCAACTGCAGCAGCACCTTGGTCAGTTGCGCCATGCCCGAGGCGGCCTCGGCGTGGCCGAGGTTCGACTTGACCGAACCGATCGCGCAGAAGCCCGATTCGCCGGTGAACGTGCGAAACGCGCGCGTCAGGGCGCGCAGCTCGATGGCGTCGCCGAGCGACGAACCGTTCGCCGCGGCCTCGACATAGCCGATCGAACGCGCATCGATCCGCGCGGCGCGCAGGTTGTCCTCGATCAGGCGCGCCTGCGCGTCGGCCGACGGCGCCGCGTAGCCCGCGCCGTGACCGCCGTGGTTCGACGCGCTGGCCTTGATCACGGCCAGCACCGGATCGCGATCGCGCACCGCGTCGGCCAGCGGCTTGAGCAGCACCGCGCCCACACCCTCGGCCGGCAGGTAGCCGTCGCCGTCGGAAAAGCTGCGGCTCTGCGCATGGCTGCCGAGCAGGCCGGCGCGGCTCAGCCCGACGTATTTGTCCGGGTGCAGCGACAGGTTCACGCCGCCGGCGATCGCCAGGCGGCATTCGCCGCGCTGCAGGCTCTGGCAGGCCAGGTGAACCGCCTGCAGGCCGGACGAGCACATCGTGTCGAGCGCGACGCTCGGGCCTTGCAGATCGAAGAAGTAGGACACGCGGTTGGCGATCGACGCATAGGACGACAGGCCCACCAGCGCCCGCGCCTCGGGGTCCGTCTCGATCGCGTGATACGGCATGGTCATCGCGCCGACGTAGACGCCGACGCGGGCCTGATAGTCGCTGCGCAGCCGCTCGCGCGAATGGCCGCCGCGTTCGAGCAGATGCCAGACCGTCTGCAGGAACAGGCGCTCCTGCGGATCCATCAGCGCCGCGTCGCGCGGCTTGACGCCGAAGAACGCGGCGTCGAACCCGGCGACGTCGGACAGGAAGCCGCCCCATTGACAGTAGCTGGTGCCGGGCTGGCCCTTGAGCGCCGAATAGAACGGCGCGTGATCCCAGCGCTCGGCGGGAATCGGGCCGATGCAGTCGCGCCCTTCCTGCAGCACGGACCAGAACGCGTCGATCGTATCGGCGCCGGGGTAGCGCCCGGCCACCGCGATCACGGCGATCTCCTGCATCCGTGCGGCGTCCGGGGCGGCGGCGATTGAGGCCATGGAGGCGGTGGACGCGATCGAGGCGGTAGCAGCGGCGGCGGCAGCAGCGGCTGGCGCTGCCGTAGGCGTAGGAGTGGGCGCAGCCGTAGGCACCGGCGCGGGCGCGGGCGCGGGCGCGGACACGGACATCGGCGCAGGCGTCGGCTCGGACGCAGCCGGCAAGATCGCACGCAACGCATCGGCATACGCCGTCAGCAAGTGATCGGCCAGTTGCGCGAGGCTCGGATATTCGAACAGCAGCGTCTTGGGCAATGCGCCGAGATGCGGCTCCAGGCCTTCCACGATCTGCATCGAAAGAATCGAATCGACGCCGTAGCGATCGAACGGATCGTCGGCGCGCATCCGATCGGCCGGCATCGCCAGCACGGCCGCGACGTGTTCCGCGAGATAGGCGATCAGCGCGCCCCGCGTTGGCGTTGGCGTCTTCGCCACCGCAGGCGCGGCGGCAGCAGCCGACACCGCGGCCGCATCGCGCAGCGGGCCGCCATCGGCATCGGACGACGCATCGGGCGCGCCAGGCGCATCGGGCACACCGAGCGCGCGCCGCAACCGCGCGTGATCGCCGTCGAGCACCAGCACCTGCGAGACATCGAGACGGTAAGCCGCATACAAGGCCCGCATCGCGGCATCGGTCCGCAACGGCTGCACGCCGACCTGCGCCTGCATGGCGTCGAGCGTGGCGTCGTCGAGGCGCATGCCGCCGTCGCGCCAGTAAGGCCAGTCGATCGACAGCGTGCGGCCATGCCGCTCGCCGCGCGCGACCTGCTGCGCGCGCACCCCGGCGAAGGCATCCATGAACGCGTTCGCGCACGCGTAGTCGGCCTGCCCGGGGTTGCCGAGCGCGCCGGACACCGAGGCGAACACCATCAGGAAATCGAGCCGGCAATGCGCGCTCGCGGCATCGAGCTGCGCGAGGCCGGCCACCTTCGGGGCCAGCACCGCCAGCAACTCGTCGGCCGACTTGCGGATCAGCAGCTTGTCGCGCGCGAAGCCGGCCGCGTGGACGATGCCGTCGAGGCCGCCGTGCGTCGCCTCGATCTCGCCGATCAACGCGCGCACCGCATCGGCATCGGTCACGTCGGCGCGGCGATGCGTCACGACGGCCGCCAGCCGGTCGAGACGCGCGCGCGCCTCGTCCGGCAGCGGCGAGCGGCCGACGAGCCACAGCCGGGGCGCGCGAGATCGGAAGAGCGTCGGGGAGGGAAAGAGTGTTGGTGGCAGGGTGGAAGAGGGGGGGCGGAGGGTGAGTGAAGAGAGAAAGATGAGAAGA
>NZ_JAAGPF010000540.1 GCF_017104645.1 Burkholderia sp. Ac-20379 | reverse complement strand
GCTGCGCACCGCCGGCGCCGCCGCGCTGGCCGGCGCATCGCTCGCGCTCGGCCGCACCGCGTGGTCCGCGCCGCCACTGCGTAAACTGAAATTCGCCTGGAACCAGGGCGCGTTCTGCCTGACGCCGATCGTGATCGCGCAGGAGCGCGGCATCTTCGAGAAGAACGGCCTGCAGGTCGAGCTCGTCAACTACAGCGGCTCCACCGATCAGTTGCTCGAATCGATCGCCACCGGCAAGGCCGACGCGGCGGTCGGCATGATCCACCGCTGGCTGAAGCCGCTCGAATCGGGCTTCGACGTGAAGATCATCGGCAGCTCGCACGGCGGCTGCGTGCGCATGCTCGGCGCGAATCAGGCCAACGTGAAGACGCTGGCGGCGCTGAAGGGCAAGACGATCGGCGTGAGCGACCTGGCCTCGCCGGGCAAGAACTTCTTCTCGATCCTGCTGGCCAAGCACGGCATCGACGCCGAGCGCGACGTGAGCTGGCGCCAGTACCCGGCCGACCTGCTCAGCGTGGCCGTGGACAAGGGCGAGATCCACGCGATCGCCGACGGCGACCCGAACCTCTACCTGCTCGAAAAGCGCGAGCCGGGCAAGTACACGCAACTGGCCAGCAACCTGTCGGACGAATACGGTCACAAGGTCTGCTGCGTGATCGGCGCGCGCGGCGAGCTGGTGCGCAACGACCGGCCTGCCGCCGCCGCGCTGGCGCGCTCGATCGTCGAGGCCACCGACTACACGCGCGAGAATCCGAACGAATCGGCCAAGCTGTTCGCGAAGTACACGCCGAAGGTCAGCCCCGACGACCTGCGCAAGCTCTACGCGACGCTGACCTACGAGCACCATCCGACCAACGTCGATCTGCAGCAGGAAATCGCGTTCTACACCGACGATTTCCGCCGCATCGGCGTGATCAAGAAAACCACCGATCCGCAGCGCTTCGCGCAGGCGGTATACGCGAACGTACTGGGGTAACGCCATGGCCACGCCCGATTCCGCCACGCTCGACACGCGCCGCCGCCCGGCGGAACGCGTGCCGGCACCCTCTCCCGCCGCCAACGCCGCCGCCTGCTCGGCCTGCGCCGCACCGGCCTCGCCCGCGTCGCGCATCTGGGGCGCGGGCCTGATCGCCGCGCTCGCCTGGGCCGGCTTCGGTGCGATCGCGCAACGCGTGCCGAACCGCATCGTGGGCTTTTCCGACTGGGCCTACACCGAACAGATCGGCACGGCCGGCTGGGCGATCGCGGCGTTGATCGCGCTGCTCGCGCTGGCCGGCCCGTTCGTCGCGCCGGGCCGCGCGGTGCTTGCGCGGCTGCGCGCGGCCGGCCCGGGGCTCGCCGCGATCGCGCTGGGCCTGGCCGCCTGGGAAATCGCCACCGCCAAGACCGGCTGGCTGCCGACGCCGTTCTTCGCGCCGCCGCAGGCGCTGATCGAGGTCTATCTGGAAGACTGGCCGCGGCTCGGCGGCAGCGTGCTGAACTCGCTGAAGCTGCTGGCGGTGGGCGTGGGCGCGGGTGCGGCGGTGGGCTTCGTGGTGGGCGTGGCGGTGGGCTGGTCGCGCGCGATCGGCTACTGGGTGCACCCGGTGCTGCGCGTGGTCGGCCCGCTGCCGGCCACCGCGCTGCTGCCGCTGGCGTTCTACTTCTTCCCGTCGAGCTGGTCGGCCGCCGTGTTCCTGATCGCGCTGGCCACCGGCTTCCCGGTGGCGGTGCTGACCTGGTCGGGCGTGGCGAGCGTGGGCAAGGCCTATTACGACGTGGCCCGCACGCTCGGCGCGAACGCGCGCTTCCTGGTGCTGCGCGTGGCGATTCCGGCCGCGCTGCCGCAGGTGTTCGTCGGCCTGTTCATGGGCCTCGGCGCGTCGTTCACGGTGCTGGTGGTGGCCGAGATGATGGGCGTGAAATCGGGCCTCGGCTGGTATCTGACCTGGGCGCAGGGCTGGGCCTCCTACACCAACATGTATGCGGCGCTGATCGTCATGGCGCTGCTGTTCTCCGGCCTCATCACGCTGCTGTTCGTGCTGCGCGACCGCGCGCTGGCCTGGCAGAAAGGAACCGTCAAATGGTGATCGCCACCGCCGGCGAGGCCGCCTCGCGCGCCGCCGCCCCGCAACCGCCCGCCACCGGCGCACGCATCGACATCAGCCGCGCGAGCCACTGGTTCGACACGCCGAAAGGCCCGCTGCAGGTGCTCGACGACGTCACGCTGTCGGTCGCGCCCGGCGAATTCGTCGCGCTGCTCGGCCCGAGCGGCTGCGGGAAATCCACGCTGCTGCGGCTCGTGGCCGGGCTGGAGCCGGCCTCGCAAGGCAGCATCCATCAGGATGGCGAAGCGATCGAGCGGCCCGATCCGTCGCGCATCGTGGTGTTCCAGGATCCGACGCTCTACCCGTGGCGGCGCGTGCGCGCCAACGTCGCGCTCGGCCTCGATGCGCGCGGCGTGCCCAAGCGCGAACGGCATCGCGTGGACGAGGCGCTGGCGCGCGTCGGCCTCGACGATTTCGCCGACGCGTTCCCGCATCAGCTGTCGGGCGGCATGGCGCAGCGCGTCGCGCTGGCCCGCGCGCTGGTCAACGATCCGCGCCTGCTGATCCTCGACGAGCCGCTCGGCAAGCTCGATTCGCTGACGCGCATCTCGATGCAGAGCGAACTGGTGGCGCTGTGGCAGCGCGCGCGGTTCTCGGCGCTGCTGGTCACGCACGACGTGGAGGAAGCGCTGTTTCTCGCGCAGCGCGTGGTGGTGTTCGGCCCGCGCCCGGCCCGCATCGTGGCCGAGCTCGACGTCGACCTGCCCTACCCGCGCCATCGCGGCGATCCGCGCCTCGCGGAACTGCGCCGCACCGCACTTGCGCACCTGGGCCTCGATGCGAGCTGGTAGCGCACCACGCCGCGCGGGCCTGGCGCGATGAGCGCCGCGCCCGAGCTCTGGCTGAACCCGCTGCTGGCGGCGCTGCACGACGGCCAGGTAGCGCTCGGCGCGCTGGCCGACGCGCTCGGCCTGGCCGGCGGCAGCCATGGCCAGGCCGCCTGGCCGTGGAGC
>NZ_JAAGPF010000539.1 GCF_017104645.1 Burkholderia sp. Ac-20379 | reverse complement strand
CGCCGCGCGCACCGGCCGCACGCCCATGCGCCGCGCGCGCTGCCGGTGCGCGTGCTGCCCGGCCCGCAATACGCCGATTTCGCCGCCGCCGCGCAGCGGGTGTTCTGGGACGAGGAATGGCAGGTCACGGCAAACAGCAACCGGATGGGCTATCGTCTGGCCGGCGCGGCGCTCGCGCGCGACTCGCGCGAGGAACTGCTGTCGCACGCCGTGCTGCCGGGCACGATCCAGGTGCCGCCGAACGGCCAGCCGATCGTGCTGATGCACGACGCGCAAACCACCGGCGGCTACCCGCAGATCGGCACGGTGATCCGCGCCGATCTCTGGAAGCTCGCGCAGGCGCGGCTGAACCTGCCGATCCGCTTCGTGCCGGCCACCGCCGAGCAGGCCCGCGACGCGCTGGCGGCCGAGCGCGCCTACCTGCGCCAGATCGACGTGGCCATCGAGCTGCGCGAGGAAGCGCGCGAGCGCCAGGCGCAGGCGGCGGCCGCCAACGCGCGAGCCGCCTGACACGAATCCGCCCCCTTTTTACGACGACCCCATCATGCATATCGATCTGAACGCCGATCTCGGCGAGGGCTGCGGCGCCGACGAGGCGCTGCTCGATCTCGTCACCTCCGCCAACATCGCCTGCGGCTGGCACGCGGGCGGCGCGCAGGCGATGCGCGACTGCGTGCGCTGGGCGATCGAGCGCCGGGTCGCGATCGGCGCACATCCGAGCTTTCTCGACCCCGACAACTTCGGCCGCAAGGAAATGGACCTGCCGCCGGGCGAGATCTACGCCGGCGTCCTCTATCAATTGGGCGCCCTGGCTGCGATCGCACGGGCCGAAGGCGGCCGGCTCGCCCACGTGAAGCCGCACGGCGCGCTCTACAACCAGGCCGCGCGCGATCCGCAGATCGCCGAGGCGGTGGTGGCCGCGATCCGCGATTTCGATCCGTCGCTGGCCGTGTTCGGGCTGGCCAACAGCGGCTTCGTGGCGGCGGCCCGGCAGGCGGGGCTGACGGCCGTGGAGGAAGTGTTCGCCGATCGCGGCTACCGCGCCGACGGCTCGCTGGTGCCGCGCAGCCAGCCGGGCGCGCTGGTGCACGACGAAGCGGACATGCTCGCGCGCACGCTGGAGATGGTGCGCGGCCGGCAGGTGCAGGCGGTGACGGGAGAATGGGTGCCGCTCAATGCGCAGACGGTTTGCCTGCACGGCGACGGCCCGCACGCGCTGGCGTTCGCGCAGCGGATCCGCGCGGCGCTGGAGCAGGCCGGCGTGACGCTGACGGCGCCGGGCGCGGCCCGCGCCTGAGGGCGGCCAGGCGCGCCCGCGATCGCGCGGCTGCGGCACCAATAAAAAAAGCGCCCCCGGGCGCTTTACTTTTTTAATTCACGCTTTAAATAAACCGTGAATCCCATTCAATTGAAAGACGTCATTCAAAATCATGTCATTCAATAATGGCGGAATCAATTACCGAATCGGAATCGGGACCTAAAACACGTCCGCCGCCGCCCGTCTTGCCACCCCCGGCCGAACGGCGGAACGCCCAATTCCAACCACGCTTGCGCGTGCCTCGTAGTTCTTTGTTCATTGGCCTCGCGTACTGCCGGTGGCCGTTGCCGGCACGTCAATACGTGCCGGCAATGCCATCCTCGCGCTTTTTTTGGTGCTGCTACCCCGTAGTGCTTGTTCTTTCGGATTTAAATCCGGTGTGGATTGGAGAATAGTTTTGACAATGTTTCATGTCAATCTCCAGATACGAAAAATCGGTAAGACTGTGGGTTTTCCCCATCATCAATGGGCCTCGACGCGAAAACCTTGCCGCTTTAACAATTCGATCACACCTTTCGGGCCGCCCAGATGCAGCGCGCCCACGGCCACGAACAGGGGCCGGTTCGGCCCGGCCAGCGCGATCGAGCGCGCGGCGAAGCGGCGGTTGCGCTCGTAGAGGATCTTGCCGTCGATGGCGTCGGCCACCGGCCGCGAGCGCGCCAGCCGCTCGGTCTTGGCGCTGGCCCAGGCGGCCAGCGCGTCGGCGTCGCCGATCCGCCACAGCCGGTGCAGCGCCTTCACGTCGGCGGCGTTCTGGGCCGGCGTCTGCACGATGTCCTGCGCCAGCATCTCGCGCTGCTCGGCCAGCGTCAGCCCGGTGAACGCCCGCATCTGCTCGGCCAGCGTTTCCAGCCCCACCACGCGCGCGCCCTTCTTCTTCAGGAACACGTTCTGGAGCTGCGCCTCGGTGCCATATTCGGTTTGCAGCCCCGCCGAAATCGAATCGTAGGTTTCGACCACCAGCGCGGCCAGCCACGGCCGCATCCGGCGGATCCCGTCGAGCGCGGCCGGATTGCCGCGCAGCCGGCCCGACAGGCGCTGCCAGAGCGGCTCGGGCAGCAGCTTCGGCAGGCACGGGTAGCGGCACACGCCGAATTTCGACACGTCGTCGGCCGATTCGAGCAGGTCGTCGGGCGACAGTTCGAGCGCCAGCACGGGCGACGCCGCGAGCGCGGCCAGGATCGGCTGGCGAAATGGCTGGGACGGCGGATAGTCGACCGGATCGCCCACATGCAGCGTGCCGAGCAGGTAGAGAGTGGTGTGCCCGCGCGTGGCGACGTAGAACGGCATGCGCGCCGGCTGCATGCGCACCGCGCCGCTCGACACGGTGGGATCGGGCGGCGGCGAATGGAAACCCGGCAGGGACATCGACGGCGGCAGCCGCGCGCCGTTCAGCGGCGCGTGGGCGCCGATGCCCTGCGCCAGCGCGGCCCCGCCGGGCCAGGCCAGGCCGGCCAGCAGGCAGGCGCCCGCCAGCACGGCGCCGGCCACCGCCCGCGCGA
>NZ_JAAGPF010000538.1 GCF_017104645.1 Burkholderia sp. Ac-20379 | reverse complement strand
GCACGGCGGCGGCCGCATCGAACGGCGCGTTGCGGGCCGCGTCGGCCGCCGGCGCGCGATACGGCGCGGTGGAAGCGCAGCCGGCCAGCAGGCTCGCAAGCAGAGTGGCGAGCACGACGGCACGCGGCGCGAACCGGCGCGGCAAGGCGGAACAGGCGGATGACACGGGCAGCGGCCCGTCGGAAGACATCGGAAACATGGCGGCAGCGATCGTCGCGAACGGTTGAACGAAAACAGTCGGGCCATGCTAAGGTCGCGGGCTTGAGTCGGTCGCACGCGCAATGCGCATTCATCGTCGCGAAATGGACAAATAAGGACGTGAACGAATTTTTCGAAGCGCTCGATGCCCGCGAGAAGGCGCATCAGATCGGCGTGGTCGCCACCGACATGCCGGCCGGCTCGTCGATCCCGAGCCACACGCACGTGCAGGCGCAACTGATCCACGCGATCGAGGGCGTGATGATCGTGCGCGCGGAGGCGGGAAGCTGGGTGGTGCCGCCCGGGCGGGCGGTGTGGGTGCCGGCCGGCATGCACCACGCGATCGACATGGCCGGCGACGTGCGCATGCGCTCGCTGTTCGTGGCCTACGAGGTGCGCCCGGGGCTGCCGCGCGATTGCCGCGTGATCGAGGTGGGCGCGCTGCTGCGCGAGCTGATCGCCGCCGCGCACGGCCTGCCGTGGGATTACGACCTGAACCGCCGCGCCGGCCGGATGCTGGCGCTGATCCTCGACGAGCTCGAACTGGCGCCGCCGCTCGCGCTGCATGTGCCGATGCCGCATCATCCGGCGCTGGCCGCGCTGTGCACGCGGTTGATCCGGCATCCGGCCGAGCCGGTCACGCTGGAAGGCTGGGCGCGCGCCGCGCACATGAACGCCCGCACGCTGGCGCGCACGTTCGCGCGCGAAACCGGCATGACGCCCGGCGCGTGGTGGCGGCACGCCCGGCTGCTGCTGAGCCTGCCGCGGCTGGCCGCCGGCGCGTCGATTCTGGAGCTGGCGCTCGAACACGGCTACGACAGCCCGAGCGCGTTCGCGGCGATGTTCAGGAAGGTATTGGGCGTCGCGCCGAGCGAGTATTTGCGGCGCGCATAGCGGCAGGCACCGCGCGGAAACGGGGCGGGCGAGATGCAACGGAGGGCGCAACGCAAGGCGGCCGGTGCGAAACCGGCGGCTTGCCGGCCTCGCGCGACGCGAGAAACGCGTTCCGCCAGCCGGTTGGCTCGGCGAAACGGTACTGAATGGGGCCGTGGCGCGAATCAGGCCTTGCTGCGCCTGTTGCCGCGGCGGCCGACCGTCGAGCGGTTGCCGGAACGACGAACCCTGTCAGCGGGATTCGCCCCGGCGGGACGATCGGCACGCGAGCATTCGCGTGACCGGCATGCGCGAATCGCTTGGACTCACGCGGAACCCGGACGGCATGCGTGCCGGGTTCGAACGCGGCTTCGGCGCGTGGCGTTCGATGCACCGTCGCAGCTTGGCGCTGCGCCGCTCCGCATCGATCTGCCGGCGGCCGGGCCGCCCGCCATTACATGCGGCGGTGTGCTTCGGCGATCAGTTCGCAGGTGCGAACGTGCAGTTCCCAAGCGCGTGCCAGATTGCTGCGCACTTGAGCAAACCATTGAGCCAGAACGGGAGTGGATGCGGTAGCTGCTTTCATGATGACCTCGGGTTAATACCTAGGGAATAACCCGCATTATACGGATCGCTCGCCGCACTGCAACAGGCATTGCACTTTTAGCAACAACTGCCGCGCGACAGAGTGCCGCAGGCTGCACCGATGGGCTGCAATCGGCTTCAACTCCATAAAAATCAAGGCGTTATGAGATAGCGCCATGCCACCATTGCGGCAGCGCAGCAAGCTTAGACGAGACAAAAAAGGAAGGAAACCGGCGTGCCACGCCGATTTTTGACTGGCAAAAGCGCCTAGCCGAGCGGCCGAGACGCGATCTCGCGTGCCGCGAACATCGCATCGACGCGGCTGCCGGCGATCTGCCGGGCAATCGCACCGAGATCGCCGGAATCGGGCTTGCCGATCAGCGCGTAGGAGAGGCTGCCCTGCCGCCAGGTCACGACCGACATGCCGTGCAGCTCGCGCTGCGCGATCGCCTGATCGGGCCGCGCGTCTTTCATGACGCACAGCGCCACCGGCGTGCCGTGCGCGGGCAGGTAGGCGATCTGCACGAGCGGCTTGCCGTCGTAGCGCAGGCGGTCGACCGATTTGAACGTCAGCCCGGCCGCGGCCAGATCGGGCACGCGCACGGCGATGCCGTCGTCGCTGCGGATCGCGCCGACGATCCGTGCCGCCACGGCCGGATCGGGCTGGACGCTGGCGAGCGTCTCGCGCGTGTAGAACTGCTGGTATTCGGCCGCGACGCTGATCCACGGTTGCTTCGCGCCGGCCGCCGCGAGCGGCGTCGCGCCGCCACCCAGCCCGCCCGCCGCGAATTGCTGCACGAGCCCCGCGCAAAACGCCCCGGCGACGAACGCCGCCGCTCGCCGTGCTGGAGGTGCCCGCATGAGCGCGATCTACCGCTCCGCCGGCCGCACCGAAACGGGCAAGGTGCGCCGCCGCAACGAGGACGCGATCCTGGTGCGCGACGACCTCGGCCTGTGGGTCGTGGCCGACGGCCTCGGCGGCCATGCGGCCGGTGATTACGCGAGCACGCTGATCGTCACGCGGCTCGGCGGCCTGACGCGCGACGGCGACGTTCACGCGTTCGCCGCCGCGATCGAGGATTGCCTGCAGCAGGTCAACGACGAACTGCGTGCCGCCGCGCTCGAACGCGGGGTGGACGTGATCGGCTCGACCGTCGCGCTGCTGGTGCACGACCCGGCGTTCATGCTGTGCGGCTGGGTGGGCGACAGCCGCGTGTACGTGCACGAAGCCGATGCGCTCGTGCAACTGACGCGCGACCACGTGCACGGCCAGCCGGTCGACAGCACGCGCCTCGGCGCGCCGGGCGGCGCGCGTTCAGCGCGGGCGCCCGGTGCCGGCGTGCTGAGGCGCGCGGTAGGCGTGGAGGACAGGCTGTTCGAGGACTG
>NZ_JAAGPF010000537.1 GCF_017104645.1 Burkholderia sp. Ac-20379 | reverse complement strand
TAGTTCACGTAATCATAGTTCTTTTCTTTAAGGACACGGCAACCCCCGCGGTCTACACCGCCACCAACACTCTTTCCCTACCCGCCGCTCTTCCGATCTATGCGTGACGCGGCGTCCCCGCTCAACCCCGCCACCAGCGACAGGCCGAGCCGCACCGCCGGGCGCCCTTCAGGCGGCGGCTCGCCGGGCAGCGCTTCGAGCGAGGCGTCCCGGTTGCTGGCCGTCACGTCGATGGGCCGCACCACGACGCCGTGGCGCTTCGCGTCCTGCACCAGTTGCGCGGGCGGGTAGAAACCCATCGGCTGGCTGTTCAGCAGCGCGGCAAGGAAGATCGCCGGCTCATGACACTTGAGCCAGCTGCTCGCGTAGACGAGGATCGCGAAGCTCGCCGCGTGGCTTTCGGGGAAGCCGTATTCGCCGAAGCCCTTGATCTGCTCGAAGATCCGCTCGGCGAAATCGCGTGGATAGCCGCGCTGCGCCATGCCGTCCACGATGCGCGTGTAATAGTGTTCGAGCCCGCCCTTGCGCTTCCACGCCGCCATCGCACGCCGCAACTGATCGGCCTCGCCCGGCGTGAAGCCGGCCGCGATGATCGCGATCTGCATCACCTGTTCCTGGAAGATCGGCACGCCCATCGTGCGTTCAAGCGCGGGCTTCAGGTCTTCCTTCGGATAGCTGACTTCTTCGAGACCTTGCCGTCGCCGCAGGTAAGGGTGCACGGCGCCGCCCTGAATCGGTCCCGGCCGCACGATCGCCACCTCGATCACGAGGTCGTAGTATTGCTGCGGCCTGAGCCGGGGCAGCATCGACATCTGCGCGCGCGATTCGATCTGGAACACGCCGACCGTATCGGCGTTCGAGATCATGTCGTAGGTCGGCTTGTCGGGCTCGGGAATGTCGTCGATCCCGATGCGCTTGCCGCGCCATGCATGCATGAAATCGAATGCGCGCCGCAACGCGGTCAGCATCCCCAGCGCGAGCACGTCCACCTTCATCAGCCCGAGCGCTTCGAGATCGTCCTTGTCCCACTGGATCACGCGCCGCCCTTCCATCGCGGCGTTCTCCACCGGCACGAGCCGCGTGAGCTTGCCGCGGCTGATCACGAAGCCGCCCGAATGCTGCGACAGATGGCGCGGAAAATTGAGCAGCCGCGAGGCAAGCTCCGCCCACGCCTGGATGATCGGCACCTCGGGATCGAGGCCCACCGAGGCGAAGCGCGCGAGCAGATCGTCGCGGCCGTCGAACCAGCGGTGCGCTTTCGCCACGCGCTCGACCAGCATCGGATCGACGCCGAGCGCCTTGCCCGTTTCGCGCAGCGCGCCGCGCGGGCGGTAGGTCGAAACGGCCGCGGCCAGCGCGGCGCGGTCCTTTCCGTATTTCTTGTAGATGTACTGAATGACTTCCTCGCGCCGCTCGTGCTCGAAATCGACGTCGATATCGGGCGGCTCGTCGCGCTCGCGGCTGATGAAGCGCTCGAACAGCGTGGTGCTGCGCTCGGGATCGACCTCGGTCACATGGAGACAGAAACACACCACCGAGTTGGCCGCCGAGCCGCGCCCCTGGCACAGGATCGACTGGCTGCGCGCATATTTGACGATGTCGTACACGGTGAGAAAGAACGGTTCGTATTCCTTCTCGATGATCAGATCGAGTTCGTAGCGAATCCGCTGCCTGACCGTATCGGGCACGCCGCCGGGGTATGTCTCTTCGGGGTAGCGCGTGCGCGCGCCGTTCCACACCTCCTGCTCCAGATACGCCGCCGGCGTCATGTTGCCCGGCACGATCTCCAGCGGATATTCGTACTTCAACTGCGTCATGTCGAAGCCGCAGCCCTCGACGATCCGGCAGGTTTCCGCCAGCGCCTCGGCCGGAAACATCCGTGCGATCCGGTTGCGCGCGCGCAGGTGCTGCTCGGCATTCGACGCGAGCGCATAACCGCATTCGCCCACCGGCCGGCCGATGCGGATCGCCGTCATGGTGTCCTGCAGCGGCTTGCACGAACGCGCGTGCATGATCACGTCGCCGAGCGCGACGAGCGGCATCGCACGCTGCGCGGCGGCGGCCTCGACCGTCTCGCGATGCACGCCGTCGAGCGCGCGCCCGAGCTGCACGAGCCCGAGCCGCGCCTGCGCGCCGAACACACGCGCGCACCACGCGAGTTGCGCATCGAGCACGTCGGCGCGCACCGGATACGCCGGCACCAGGATCGCGAAGCAATCGGGCACGCCGCGCAGGTGCGCGAACTCGAGCGGCGGCGCGGCCAGCATGCGCGGCGTCAGCGTGTAGGTGCCCTTCTTCGGCGATGCCATGCGCCGCCACGAAATCAGCTCGGCCAGGTTGCCGTAGCCCTCGCGGTTGCGCGCGAGCAGCACCAGCCCGAACGCGCCGGGGCCGGGATCGCCGCCCGGCGCGACCACGTCGGCCGTCACCTCGAAATACGCGCCGATCACGAGCGGCAAGCCGAGCGCCTTGGCCGCGACATGCATGCGCGGCGCGCCGGCCAGCGAGCATTCGTCGGTGATGGCGATGCCGCGATAGTCGAGCGCCTTCGCGCGCTCGGCCAGCTCGTCGGCCGACGACGCACCGGTCAGGAACGAGAAATTCGAGCGGCAGAACAGCTCCGCATAATCGGGCAGCACGATCGGGGTCGACATCGCGTCACCCGAACAGGCCGTGCAGGAACCAGCGCAACTCGCCGCCCTCCTCGGCCTTGTAGATCCAGTAGCAGGCGCCGTCCTCGTCCTGCGCGACGTGATAATCGCGCTCGACGTTGCACCCATCGAACCAGCCGCCCTCGATGCGCTCGTGCGTCGACATCAGGCGCAACGGCCCGCGATAGCAGGGCCGGTTCTCGCGCATCGCCAGCGCCTCCCGCCCTCGTCGTTCGCGGCCCGGCGCACTCGGGCGAAACAGTGCGCTGCATCTCGCTGCCCCGCGCACCGCATGCCTGCGGTCTCTCGATTCCGTTCGCGATTAGCATCGAGTTCCGGGTAAACGACTTTATACCCGTCGTGAACCATCCCGTTCCCAAGAGTCCCACCC
>NZ_JAAGPF010000536.1 GCF_017104645.1 Burkholderia sp. Ac-20379 | reverse complement strand
GCAGGTCGCGCCGAGCGCGCCGAGCGAAGCGACGCCGCCGGCAAGCGACGCGCCGCAGGCCGCACCGCCTCGCATCGTGCCGCCGCCATCCGCACCGGCTCCGGCATCGTCCGCCGCTGTCATCGATACGGCGCCGGCCGCCGTCCCGGCTCCGCAGCCCCAAGCCGCACAGCCCCAAGCCGCGCAGGCGGCCCCCGACCTCGACGAGATGTTCCGCATCGCCGTGGACGCCATGATGGACGTGCTGCGCGCGCGCGCCGAGCTGAAGAACAGCTTCCGCCTGCCCGCCACGCTGATCCAGCGCACCGAGAACAACCCGCTGAAGTTCGCGCCGACCGCGCAGGAAGCCGTCAAGCGGCTGTTCGCGCCGCCCGATCAGGGCTTCCTGGCCGGCAGCGCCGCGCTCAACGACGCCGCCGCCGATATCCGCAATCACCAGATGGCGATGCTGGCCGGCGTGCGCTCGGCGTTCCGCTCGCTGCTCGCGCATTTCGATCCGGCGCGCATCGAGGAGGCCGAGGGCGGCAGCCCGCGGCGGCTCTCGCTCGGCGGCCGGCCGCGTCACTGGGAACGCTACAAGGCGCAGTTCGAGGCGCTCACGCGCGACCCCGACGACTGCTTCCGCCGCCTGTTCGGCGACGAATTCGCGCGGGCCTACGAGGAACAACTGGCGCGCCTGAAAAGCCGTCGCGACTGAGCGTGCCGCACGCCGCCGCCCGCACCGCACACGAAACCTGGATCGACCGATAGCCATGACCCAAAGCAACAAGATCGTATGGAGCGAAGGCCTGTTTCTGCGGCCGCAGCACATGCAGCAGCAGGAGCGCTATTTCGAGCGCTACGTGGAGCTGCGCTCGGGCGGCCTGCGCCCGCACGCCTGGGGCTTCCACGAGCTCGAACTCGAGACCGACCTGCTGGCGATCGGCAAGCTCGGCATCAAGCGCGCGAGCGGGGTGTTTCCCGACGGCACGCCGTTCTCGATGCCCGGCGACGACCCGCTGCCGCCGCCGCTCGACATCGAATCGAGCTGGCGCGACCAGGCCGTGCATCTGACCTTGCCGCTGCGCTCGGTCACGCAGCCCGACAGCGCGTGGCCCGGCGCGAGCGCCGATCAACTGACGCGCTACCGCGTGCGCGAAACCGAGGCGCGCGACGCGTCCGGCAGCATGGAAGGCCTGACGACGCTCGAGGTGGCCGGCATGAGCGCGCGCCTGCTGCCCGATTCGCAGCCCACCGAAGGGCTGATGCGGATCCCGCTCGCGCGCGTGATCGAATGCCGGGCCGACCGCCGCGTGATCCTCGACGACGGCTTCATGCCCACCGCGCTGCGCACCGAGGCCGCCGAGCGGCTCGTCACGTTCCTGTCCGAGCTGCTGGGCCTGCTGCACCAGCGCGGCGAGGCGCTGGCCGGCCGCGTGGCGGAAACCGATCGCGGCGGCGCGGCCGAGATCGCCGATTTCCTGATGCTGCAGGTGATCAACCGCTACCAGCCGCTGATCGCGCATCTGGCCGCCGCGCCGCTGCTGCATCCCGAGGCGCTGTATCGCCAACTGCTCGAACTGGCCGGCGAGCTGGCCACGTTCACCGAGCCGGGCAAGCGCAGCCGCACGTTCGCGCCGTATCGCCACGAAAGCCTGCGCGAGAGCTTCGAGCCGCTGATCGCCGCGCTGCGCATCGCGCTGAGCGCCGTGCTGGAGCAGAGCGCGATCCCGATCCCGCTGCAGCAGCGCAAGTACGGCGTGTGGGTGGGCGTGGTGCCCGATCCGACGCTGCTCGACACCGCCACCTTCGTGCTGGCCGCCAAGGCCGACATGAAGGCCGAGGACATGCGCCGGCAACTGCCGACGCAATCGAAGATCGGCCCGGTCGAGAAGATCCGCGATCTGGTCAACCTGCAACTGCCGGGCATCGGCGTGTCGCCGATGGCGGTCGCGCCGCGCCAGTTGCCGTACACGTCGGGCTTCGTCTATTTCGAGTGCGACCGGCAATCGTCGATGTGGCGCATGTTGAAGACCTCGGGCGGCATCGCGATGCATTTCGGCAGCGGCTTCGCCGGCCTCGACCTGCAATGCTGGGCGGTGCGCACATGAGCACGAACTCCCGCAACGGCGATCGCAATCCGCCGCCCGACGCCACCGTGCTGCGTCCGCGCGAGGCGGCCGGCGTGTCCGGCGCCGACGACGTCACGCGCATCGCGATGCCGCGCCCGGCCGACGCCGATCAGCCGACCTATCAGGCTGCGCATGCCGCGCGTATCGCCCGCGCCGAACGCCGCGCCGAGCTCGGCGATTTCATGAGCGGCGTGGCCAATCCGCTCGTGCGTGCCGCCAATCCGCTGCTGCTGCTGACCGTGCAACTGCGTCACAGCGTGGCGCCGCCGGCCGACGTCGCCCGCCTGCGCGAGCAGGCCGTCGCGCAGGTGCGCAGCTTCGAGCAGTACGCGCAGGACGCCGGCATCAGCACGCAGACGGTGATGGCCGCGCGCTACGTGCTGTGCACGCTGATCGACGAGGCCGTCAACATCGCGCCGTGGGGCGACCTGAGCGGCTGGGCGCAGAAGACGCTGCTCGTCACGTTCCACGGCGAAACCTACGGCGGCGCGAAGTTCTTCCAGATCCTCGACCGCCTGAGCGCCGATTTCTCGCGCCATCTCGACCTGATCGAACTGATGTACATCTGCCTCGCGCTCGGCTTCGGCGGGCGCTATCTGGTGGAGCCGGGCGGCCTCGGCCGGCTCGCCGACATCCAGGACGACCTGTACCGCCGCATTCGCGGGCTGCGCGAGGCGCCGGCCGCCGAACTCGCGCCGCACTGGCGCGGCGTGGAGGATCGCCGCAACCCGGTGATGCGTCACGTGCCGCTGTGGGTGGCGCTGGCCGCTTCGGCCGTGATCGTGCTCGGCGCGTTCCTGGTTTTCTTCACGCGCCTGAACGGCCTGAGCGAGCCGGCCAGCGCGCGGCTCGCCGCGATCGGGCTGGAGAACGCGCCGCCGCCGCAGGGCGGGGCCGCGCCGAAGCCGGCGCGCAGCCTCAAGGCGCTGCTCAGCTCGGAAGAGCACCCGTCTGAAC
>NZ_JAAGPF010000048.1 GCF_017104645.1 Burkholderia sp. Ac-20379 | reverse complement strand
GCCGCGGACGGAGCGCCGCCGCGCCTCGACGCGCACGCGCTGGCCGACATCGAGATCGGCCAGTCGGTGATGGCGATCACCAGCCTCGTGCTGGGCGCGACCACCGAGCTGTTCGATGCGCTCGGCTCGTCGGCGGCCAAGCGCAGCCACGGGCTCGACCGTCACTGGCGCAATGCGCGCACGATTGCTTCGCACAACCCACGGATCTATCACAACCGGCTGGTGGGCGATTTCGCCGTCAACGGCACGTTGCCGACGGCCAAGGGCGGCATCGGCACCGCGCCGCCAGAAAAGCCGGCCGCGCAGCCCGCGATCGAGCCCGCGGCGCAGCCCGATTCCGCCGCCGCATGAACGTTGGCGCCGCCCTCGCGGCGGCGCCGTTCCGTCAACCGATTGATGTCGATTCACGATTCGCGATGAACCACCCTCGACCCCGGCCCCGTCAGTTGCATCTGAACGCCAACGTGATTCCCGGCGGCCGGCACACGGCCGGCTGGCGCACGCAGTCGCCGCCGCCGCGTGCCGACGATATCGCCCACCTGATAGAAATCGCCCAGCTCGCCGAGCTCGGCACGTTCGACGCGATCTTCTTCGCCGATCAGGCGAGCCTCGATCCGAGCGCGCCCGAGCGCCCGTGGAACGCGTTCGACCCGGTGGTGGCGCTCGCCGCGATCGCGCGCGAGACGCAGCGCATCGGCCTGGTCGCCACGGCCTCGACCACGTTCGAGCATCCCTACACCATCGCACGCCGGTTCGCGTCGCTCGATCACGTCAGCGGCGGGCGCGCGGCGTGGAATATCGTCACGACGCATCACGCGGGCGTGGCCGGCAACTACGGGCTGGAAGCGTTGCCCGCGCATGCCGACCGCTATGCGCGCGCGGAAGAGTTCGTCGAGGTGGTCGAAAAGCTGTGGCGAAGCTGGGATGCGGAGGCGATCGTGGCCGACGCCGAAACCGGCCGCTATCTGGACATGGCGCGCGTGCATCGCATCGATCACGCCGGCCCGGCGTTCTCGGTGCGCGGCCCGCTGAACGTGCCGCGCACGCCGCAGGGCGAGCCGGTGCGGTTCCAGGCCGGCGATTCCGATGCGAGCCGCGCGCTCGGCGCGCGCTTCGCCGATGCGTTGTTCACCGTGCAGCGCACGTTCGACGGCGCGTGCGCGTTTCGCCGCGACATCCACGAGCGTGCCGCGCGCGCGGGCCGCGATCCGTCGCGGCTGCGCGTGCTGCCGGGGCTGCTGACCGTGATCGGCGCGACCGAGGAGGACGCCTGGCGGCGCAAGCGCGATCTCGACGGCCGGCTCGACATCGAGGCCGAGCGTGTCAAGCTGGCGAATCTGTTCGGCGTCGCGCCCGAGCGGCTGCCGCTCGACGCGCCGATTGCGGCCGACGTGCTGACGGAGATGCTGGCCGGCTGGAACCGCCCGCAGACGCGCGGCTTCGCCGAAAACCTGCTGCGCGAGGCGCTGGCGAAGCGCTGGACGCCGCGCGACGCGATCGCCCGCAACCCCGGCGGCCATCGGCAACTGGTTGGCACCCCGGAACAAATCGCGGACGACATCGTCGCGTGGTTCGAGGGCGGGGCGGCCGACGGCTTCAATCTGAACTTCGACGTCTATCCGGCCAGCCTGCAGGCGTTCGTCGACGAGGTGGTGCCGTTGTTGCGGCGGCGCGGGGTGTTTCGCGAGGCGTATGCGGGCGCGACGCTGCGCTCGCACCTCGGGCTGGATTGATTGGATTGGTTGGATTAGGCGGCGCGCTTGAACGCGCCGCCCGCTCGCGATATCAGGCCGCGTCGGCGGTGTGCACCGCGGCGCGATGCTCGGGCCGCTTGAGCCCCAGATGCTCGCGCAGCGTGCGCCCCGTGTATTCGCTGCGGAACAGCCCGCGGCGGCGCAGTTCGGGCAGCACCAGTTCGATGAACTCGGCGAGGCCGCCCGGGAACCACGGCGCCATGATGTTGAAGCCGTCCGCGCCGCCTTCCTCGAACCATTGCTGAAGCTGATCGGCGATGCTGGCCGGCGTGCCCACCACCTGCTGGTGGCCGCGCGCGCCCGCGATGCGCAGGTAGAGCTGACGGATCGTCAGCTTGTCGCGCCGCGCCAGATCGAGCAGCAGATGCTGGCGGCTCTTCGGGCCGTTGGTTTCGGGCAGCTCGGGAATCGGGCCGTCGATGTCGTGCCCCGACAGGTCCACGCCGCCGATCACGGTGGACAGCAGCGCCAGGCCCACCACCGGATCCACGCGCGCTTGCAGCGCCTCGAACTTCTCCTCGGCCTCGGCCTGCGTGCGGCCCACCACCGGGAAGATGCCCGGCATGATCTTCACGTCGTCGGGGTGGCGCCCGTAGGCGGGCAAGCGGCCTTTGATGTCGGCATAGAACGCCCGGGCCTCGTCGAACGTCTGGTGCGCGACGAAGATCACCTCGGCGGTGCGGGCGGCCAGCGCGCGGCCGTCCTCCGATGCGCCGGCCTGCACGATCACCGGCCGCCCCTGCGGCGAGCGGTTCACGTTGAGCGGGCCGCGCACCTGAAAATGCTTGCCGCGATGGTTCAGCACATGGAGCTTGTCGGTGTCGAGATAGATGCCGCTTTCCTTGTCGCGCACGAAGCTCGTCTCTTCCCACGAATCCCACAGGCCCAGCACCACGTCGTGGAATTCGGCCGCGCGCTCGTAGCGCTCGGCGTGATCGGGCAGCGCGTCGCGGTTGAAGTTCTGCGCTTCGGAGGCGCCGGTCGAGGTCACCAAGTTCCAGCCCGCGCGTCCGCCCGAAATCTGGTCGAGCGTGGCGAAGCGGCGCGCCACGTTGTACGGCTCGTGAAACGAGGTGGACACCGTGGCGATCAGGCCGATGCGCTCGGTGACGGCGGCCAGCGCCGACAGCAGCGTGACCGGCTCGAAGAAATCGGTGCGCGCGGTGCGCGCCAGCGAAGGCAGATGCGTGCTGCGCACGCCGGACGAATCGGCGAGGAACACGGCGTCGAACTTGGCGGCTTCGGCGAGCCGCGCCAGCTCGACGTAGTGGCGGAAATTGCTGCCCGCATCGGCCTGCGCGTCGGGATGGCGCCAGCCGGCGATATGGTGGCCGGTCTGCATCAGGAAGGCGCCGAGCGAGAACTGCCGGGGGGATCGTGTCATGGTGGCCCTGGTCGTCGATGAGTGCGTGGCATGCGATGACATTCGGGGCCGTTCCGGCCGGCCGGGCAGGCGATCCGCACGCGGATGCGCAGCGCCGTCGCGAACGCGCTCGAAGGTCAGGAGACCCAGAGACTAGATACGCGGCGGGCTTCGGACAACCAAGGAATTGTGTGATCGATATGAGCGGGCGCGGCGATCAGCGCGAGGGTGCCGGCTCCGCTCGCCCGGTGCGCTCCACGGCTTGCACGGCCCATTCGCCGGCCTGTTCCCGATAGAGCGTGGCGAACGCGAGCTTGCGATCGCCTTGCGCGGTGAACGACACGGTGCCGGTCACGCCCTCGAACGAGAGCGCCCGCAGCGCCGGCAGATAGCGCTGCGGCGCGGTGGAATCGGCGGCCTGCATGGCGCGGATCATCGCCCAGGCCGCGTCGTAGGCGAGCGGCGCGAACTGCACGATGCCGGCGCCGAAGCGGGCCTTGAGCTTCGCGTCGAGTTCGGCCGCCTGCGGCATGCGCTCGCGCGGCAGGCCGTATTCCCAACTGTACATGTCCTTCGCGCCGGCGCCGGCGAGCGCGAGGAAATGCGCGTTGGTGAAGCCGCCTTCGCCCATCAGGGCCGCCTTGATGCCGAGCTGGTGGATCTGCTTGGCGAGGCTGGCCGCCTGGAGATCCTGGCCGACGTAGAGGATCAGGTCGGGCGAGAGGCCCTTGACGGTGGTGAGCAGCGCGCGGAAATCGATCGCGGTGGGGCTGGCGTACTCGCGCGAGACGATCTCCGCGCCGGCCTGCGCGGCCGATTTCGCGTAGGCGTTGGCAAGGTGGGTGCCGTAGTCGGTGCTGTCGTCGATCACCGCGATGCGCTTCGCGCCGAGCGTCGCGACCGAGTAATGCGCGGCCAGCGCCGCCATCTGGCGGTCGTTGCTGATGGTGCGGAACGTGGTGTCGAAGCCGCGCGCGGTCAGCAGCGGCGAGCTGGAGGTGGGCGAGATCTGCGGAATCCCGGCGCGCTGGTAGACGGCCGAGGCGGCGATCGAGCAGCTCGAGTTGTAGTGGCCGATCACGCCGCTGACGCCTTCGTCCGCGAAGCGCTGCGCAACCAGCACGGCGGTTTTCGGATCGGCGGCGTCGTCCTGGCTGTCCACCTCGAAGCGCACCGGCCGGCCGCCGATCGCGAGCCCGGCCGCGTTGGCCTCCTCGAACGCCAGGCGCGCGGCGTTCGCGACGTCCTTGCCGTTCGAGGCGGAGAAGCCGGTCAGCGGCGCGGCCACGCCGATCTTCACGATGGCGGCGCCGGCAGGCGGTGCGGCGTACGCGGGGGCGAGGCCCCAGGCCAGTGCCAGCGCGCCGACGAGCGGCAGCGACAGGACGGCCCGGCGTCGGACTGGCATGGTGTCTCCGTGGCTATGTCGGGAAATGGTCGGGATGACGAACGGCCGGCGGCGCGCGTCAGTCGAACTTGCTGCGGCGCGCCTTGAGGTTCTTCAGCCGGCCGTCCGGCCCTACCGGATTCTCGCCGATTTCGGGCGAATCGAGGCTCGCCAGATACGCGCCGAGCTTCTCGCCCTCGCTCATGTTGTGCGCCTCGGACAAACGCCCGGCTTCGCCGGCGTCGCCCGCCAGCAGCGCTTCCACGATCGGCCGGTGCTGGCCGGCGATCTCGCCGCCGTCGGCCGCGAGCGCGTCGCTCGAGCGGATGTACAGGCGGATCTGCCGTTCGATGTCTTCGTATTGGCTCGCGAGCCGCCCATGCCCGGCCAGCTCGATGATCGCCTTGTGGAACGCGAAATCGGCTTCCGCGACGACGCGTTCGTTGCCGCCCGTGCAGGCTTTCTCGAGCGCCGCGAAGCGTGCGAGCAGCGTCTTGCGCTTGCGCGCGTCGATCGCCGCGGCCACCAGTTGGGCCGCCAGCCGCTCCAGGCTCGAACGCAGCGTGTACAACTCCCAGACATCCTTGGGCGTCAGCGTGATCACGGCCCAGCCGGTGTAGGGCACCAGCTTCGTCAGCCCTTCCTTGGCCAGTTGATGCAGCGCCGCACGCACGGTGGCGCGCGACAGCGCCATGTCCTCGGCGAGCTGGATTTCGGTGATGCGCGCGCCGGCCGGCAGGTCGCCGCGCACGATGGATGCGCGCAGCACGTCGACGGCCTGGGCGCTCATCGACTGGCGGGTGATCTTCGGGATTTTCAGCAATGCAGACATTCGGGAAACCTGAAAGCAGCGGCGCCGCCCAGCGCGGCGGCGCCGACCATTGTAGCCAATCGCCCGGCTTGCGCCGCTGCGCGGCCGGCGGCGCAAGACGGGCGGACGCGCGCATCGGGATCGCGCAGACGATGCCCGTGACGCACGGGAAACGCGCTAGAATTGTCGGCATTAGATCGACAATGAGTCATGCACCGGGCCCCGCGATGCACCGGTGACCAGGGAAGGGCGACATGGAAAAAGCACTGACCGGGCCTGTCCCGGCCGGCAAGGAAACCGGCTCCGCACGTTTGTACGTGAGCTTGCGCAACGACATCCTGACGATGCGGCTCGCACCGGGCACGCATCTCGACGAGCAGGGGCTGGCCGAGCGTTTCGACGTGTCGCGCTCGCCGGTGCGCGAGGCGCTGGTACGGCTGTCGGCCGAAGGGCTCGTGACGATCCTGCCGAATCGCGGCAACGTGGTGATGCCGATGGATTTCGGCCGCGTGCCGGAATTCCTCGACGCGCTCGACCTGTTGCAGCGCGTGACCACGCGGCTCGCCGCGCAGCATCGCACGGCCGCCGACCTGGCCGCGATACACGCGGCGCAGCGCGCCTACGAGAAGGTGGCCGCGGCCGGCATCAAGTCGGGCGAGAGCCTCGGCATCATCGAGCAGAACTACGAATTCCACATGGCGATCGCCCGTGCGGGGCGCAACGTGTATTTCGCCGACCTGTACCGGCGGCTGATGGAGGAAGGGCGGCGCATGCTGCATCTGCATTTCCAGTTCGAGCGGCTCGATCCGAACATCAGCGCCAAGGAGATGGCCAGCGATCACACCGAGATGGTGCTGGCGATCGAGGCCGGCGACGCCGATCGCGCCGAAGCGTGCGCGCATCATCACGCGGTGCAGTTCAAGGGGCGCTTCATGCAGTTCCTCGATCGCAACCTGACCGCGCGGATCCCCGTGAACTACTCGGCGGCCGGCGTCGGCCGCAAGCCGCGGTAGGCCGCCGCGCGGCGGGTGGCCGCCGGCTGCGGCCGGACGATTCGGATCACTGAGCGAATAGGCCGGGCGCGCTGCCCGGCGCACGCGCCACGCGGCGCGTGCATGGGGTCATCGCGGGCTCAGGCCGCGCCTTGCGGCGCCGCGGCGTGGCCTTCCACGAGCCGGCCGCCCACGGCCCAGCTCGCGCGCGGCACCTCGTCGAACACGATCTGGATATCGGCTTCGGGGCAGCGGGCGATGCGCGAGGTTTCGCGCGTCAGCACCTCGGCCAGTTCGGATTTCTGCGCTTGGCTGCGGCCGGCGAGCATCTGGACATGAATAACGGGCATGGTCGGTTCCTGGGTGGGCGAGGCGCAACGCCTCTTTTTGATCGACATTAGGTCGACAGTCGATCTAGTGTCGACAAATATTTGCACTCCAGAACCCGATCGTCAAGCCGGAAAGCGCGCCGAATGACGGGCGGTGTTTACCCGAATTCATGCGCTAAGTCCTTTTAAACAAAGGGTTTTGTTACTGACCTGCCTCGAATCATTATTTTTCCACGTTGACTTTGTCGGCATTTGATCGACAATGAGCGCCATGGAAGTTGATGCGGCGCTGTAGCGGATTCGAGTGAAAAGCGGTTCCAGCCTTGCCTCGAATCATTGTCGCCAATCATCAATTCCATTGGGTTCCGGGCGGGGCGGGCGGCTGTGTCGCCCGCCCGGAGCCGGCGACATCTTCAATTGGGTAACCCGAGCCAGTTGCCACGCAACTTCAGCGGGACGGCTCGAGAACGATCGGGAATCGATATGGCAAGCGCGAGAATTGGAGTCGACATCGGCGGTACTTTCACGGACCTTGTGCTGCTCGACGACAAGGGCTACGTGACATTCACGAAGGTTTCCTCGACGCCGGCGGCGCCGGAGGAAGCGGTGCTGACGGGCGTGCAGCGGATTCTCGAACAGGCCGGCATGAAGACGTCGGACGTGGTCGAGGTGCTGCACGGCACGACGGTCGGCTCGAACACGATGCTGCAGAAGGTCGGTGCGAAGTGCGGCCTGATCACCACCAAGGGCTTCCGCGACGTGCTCGAAATCGGCCGCGTGCGCACGCCGACGATGTTCGATCTGTCGTGGGACAAGCCGGTGCCGCTGGTCGAGCGCCGCTACCGCGTCGAGATCGACGAGCGCGTGCTGGCCTCGGGCGACGTGCTGCGCGCGACGCCCGTCGATCAGGTGCTCGAAGCGGGCCGTTTCTTCCAGCAGGAAGGCGTGGAGTCCGTCGCCATCTGCTTCATCAACTCGTACAAGAACGGAGCGAACGAACAGGCCGCGCTCGATGCGTTCCAGCAGGCATTCCCCGAGATCAGCGTGACCGCGTCGATCCAGGTGCTGCCGGAACTGCGCGAATACGAGCGCACCTCCACCACGGTGGTCAACGCGTACGTGCTGCCGGCGCTGCGCACCTATCTGCAACGCCTCGAATCGGGCCTCAAGCGGATCGGCGTCAGCGCGCCGCTCTTGGTCAGCAATTCGAACGGCGGCCTGTCGAGCGCGCGCATCGCGCAGGACACGCCGGTGTTCTTCATCTCGTCGGGCCGCTCGGCCGGCGTGGTGGGCGCGGGCCGGCTCGGCGAAGCGTGCAGCGAGCAGGAACTGGTGGTGTTCGACATGGGTGGCACGACCGCCTCGGCCTCGCTGATCCACGAAGGGCAGCTTGCGCGCACCAACGAATACGAATTCCGCGCGGGCATCTCCACGCCGAGCCGTTTCATCAAGGCGGGCGGCTACATGATGCGCGTGCCGACCATCGACGTGGCCGAAGTGGGCAGCGGCGCGGGCTCGATCGCCTGGATCGACGCGGGCGGCCTGCTCAACGTCGGCCCGGTGTCGGCCGGCGCGTTCCCGGGGCCGGTGTGCTACGGCATCGGCGGCGAGAAGCCGACCGTGACCGACGCGAACGCGATTCTCGGCTTCCTGCCGCAGAAGCTCGCGGGCGGCACGATGGAGCTGAACATCAAGGCGGCGCGCGAGGCGGTGGACACGCTGCTGGCCACGCCGCTCGGCATCGGCGTCGAGGAAGCGGCGGTGGGGATTCGCGAGGTGGTCAACGTCAACATGGCGCGCACCATCAAGGCCGTGACGGTGGAGCGCGGCGTGGATCCGCGCGACTTCACGCTGGTGGCGTTCGGCGGCTCCGGCCCGGTGCACGCCTGCGATCTGGCGCGCGCGCTCGACATGAAGCGCGTGGTGTTCCCGGCCGCGCCGGGCGTGTTCACGGCGATGGGCATGCTGGCCGGGGCGGTGGAGCGCTATTTCGTGAAGCCGTCGCTGAGCCTGCTCGACGCGCTCGACATCGAGGCGCTCGGCACGGTGGTGGCCGGCATGCGCGAGGACGCGCGCAAGGCGCTGGCCGAGGAAGGCTATACGGCGGACCGCATCCAGTACGTGTTCGATCTCGACATGCGCTTCAAGGGTCAGGATTACGAAATTCCGGTGCGCCTGCCCGACACGCTCGACGCCCATGCGCGCGACACGCTGCGCCAGGCCTTCCGCGACGCTTACACCGCGATCTACGGCTACGCGTCGGACGACGCGATCGAATGCGCCAACGTGCGCCTGCTGGCGCGCGGCGTGGCCACCAGCACGCTCGATTTCAACGACATCCGCAGCGCGCGCGCCGCGGGCGCCACCGCTGAGCGTAGCCGGCGCAACGTGTATTTCTCGCGCCAGACGGGCTGGGTCGACACGCCGATCGTGCCGCGCGCCGCGCTCGACCAGCCGATCGACGGCCCCGTGATCCTCGAAAGCTCCGACACGACGATCGTGATCCCGCCGGGCTGGCGCGTCGCCACGGACAAGATCGGCAGCGTGATCGCCTCAATCGTTTGAATTCACTGGAGTCCTCATGAACCAACGCAACGTTGACCCGATTACCTTCGCGGTCGTCAAGAACGCACTCGACACGATCGTCGACGACATGGCCTTCGCCGTGATGCGCACCGCGCGCTCGCCGATCATCCGCGACGTGCTCGATTACTCGGTGACGATGTGCGACGCCGACGGCCGCATCCTGGCCCAGGCCAAGACCGTCGCGCTGCATCTGGGCGCGGTGCCCGACGCCGTGGACGTCATCACGAAGAAGTACGCCGGCAAGCTCGAGCCGGGCGACGTGATCATCCTGAACGATCCGTACGAAGGCGGGATGCACCTGCCGGACATCTTCATGTTCAAGCCGATCTTCCACGATGCCCGCCTGCAGGGCTTCGCGGTGGTGATCGCCCACCATTGCGACATGGGCGGGCGCGTGCCGGGCTCGAACGCGGCCGATTCGACGGAGATCTTCCAGGAAGGCATCCGGATTCCGCCGACCAAGCTGTACACGCGCGGCGAGCCGAACGAGACGCTGATCAACATCATCCGCAAGAACGTGCGGCTGCCCGATCTGGTGCTCGGCGACCTCGACGCCCAGCTCGCGACCTGCAACATCGGCGAACGCGAACTGCAGCGCCTGATCAAGCGCTACGGCGAAAGCGAGCTGCGCGACTACTTCGACGAACTGCTCGACTACGGCGAGCGCCTCACGCGCAAGGCGATCTCGGCCTGGCCGGACGGCACCTACACGTTCACCGACTACATCGACAACGACGGCTTCTCCGACGACGCGATTCCGATCCGCTGCGCGATCACGGTGGCGGGCGACAAGGTCAGCGTGGATTTCGCCGGCTCGTCGCCGCAGGTGCGCGGCGCGATCAACTCCACGCTGTCGTTCGTCAAATCGGCCACCTACCTGAGCGTGCGCTGCGCGCTCGACGCCGACGTGCCGAACAACGCGGGCGTGTACCGCTGCATCGAGATCACCGCGCCGGAAGGCTCGATCCTGAACCCGCGCATGCCGGCCCCGGTGGCGGCGCGCGCGCTGACCGGCTACCGCACGGTGGACTGCGTGCTCGGCGCGCTGGCGCAGATCGCGCCCACCAAGGTGATGGCGGCCGGCGAGGGCGGCAACACCGTGATCGCGCTGAGCGGTTACGCGAAGGGCGCAAGCGAGCCGTTCATCCTGGTCGACATGATCAACGGCGCCTGGGGCGCGCGCTACAACAAGGACGGCGTGGAAGGCGTGACCAACCCGTCGCAGAACATGTCGAACATGCCGATCGAGACGCTCGAGGCGCGCTATCCGATCGTGATGGAAGCGTACGGCTTCGCAGCCGATTCGGGCGGCGCGGGCGAGCATCGCGGCGGCCTGGGCCTGGTGCGCGAATACCGCATCGAGGCCGACGAGGTGGTGGCGCAGATCCGCTCGGACCGCGCGGCGCATGCGCCGTACGGCCTGTTCGGCGGCCAGTCCGGCGCGTGCTCGGCCAACTACCTGCGCTCCGACGACGGCCTCGCGCCGCTGCCGAGCAAGTTCACGCGCACCCTGACGCGCGGCGCGATCATCCGCCACGAGCAGGCGGGCGGCGGCGGCTACGGCGATCCGGCGGCGCGTTCGCTGGATCGGATCGCGGCCGATCTGGCCAACGGCAAGATCACGCGCGAGTACGCGCAGCGCTTCCACGGCGTGGTGTTCGACGGCGAGGCCATCGACGTGGCGAAGTCGGCGGCCGCTCGCGGCGCGGCGGCCTGAGGAGCCCGACGTGGAATTCGATCTCTCCCGATTCGCGATCAACCAGATCACGACGCCGGCCTGGTCGATGCCCGAGGCCCTGGAGGGCTACAAGCGCCAGGGCGTCGACGGTATCGCCGTGTGGCGCCATTTCCTCGAAGACTACGGGGTGGCGAAGACGGCCAAGCATATTCGCGACCTCGGCATGTGGGTGCCGTCGCTGTGCACCAGCGAATGGTTCAACGCGGCCGTGGCCGGCAGCATGCGCGACGCCATCGACACCAACCGCCGGCTGCTCGACGCGGCGGCCGAGATCGGCGCAGCCTGCCTGATGATGGTGGTGGGCGGCATGCCGCCCGACAGCAAGGACATCGCGGGCCAGCGCGCCCGCGTGCGCGACGCGCTGTTCGAGCTGCTGCCGCATGCGCGGCAAACCGGCGTGAAGCTCGGCCTCGAGCCGCTGCACCCGATGTACGCCGGCGATCGCAGCGTGCTGAATTCGATCAGGGTGGCGAACGATCTGTGCGACGCGCTCGGCGAAGGGGCCGGCCTCGTGCCCGACGTCTATCACTGCTGGTGGGATCCGGACTTCGAGGCGGAGCTTCGCCGCGCCGGCCCGGATCGCATCATCACGTTTCACTACTGCGACTGGCTCGTGCCCACCCGCAACCTGCGCGACCGCGGCATGGTGGGCGACGGCGTGATCGACATCCCGGCCATCAAGCGGCTGCTGGACGATATCCAGTACACCGGACCATTCGAACTGGAGATCTTCTCCGAGCTCGATTGGTGGCAGCGCCCGCCGGAAGAAACGGTGAGGGTGTCGATCGAGCGATGCGGGCCGCACGTGCGCCCCCTGAAATGAACCTGGAGTGGACAACATGAGTGAATCGCTGAAAGCCCGCCTGGGCAAGCTGGGCATCGAGGCGCCGGAGACGGCCGTCAAGCCCGGCGCCAACTTCCTGCCCGCCAAGCGGGTGGGCAACCTGCTCTACGTGTCGGGCCAGGTGCCGGTGGTCGGCGGCGTCGACCGGTTTACCGGCAAGGTCGGGCAGGACCTGACGCTCGAACAGGGGCAGGAGGCCGCGCGGATCTGCGCCGTCAACGTGCTGGCGCAGGTCGATGCGGCGGTCGGCGGCGATTGGTCGAAGGTGGCGGGCTGCGTGCGGCTCGGCGGCTTCGTCAACGCCGCGCCGGAATTCACCGAGCATCCGAAGGTGATCAACGGCGCGTCCGATCTCGTGATCGCCGTGCTGGGCGATGCCGGCCGGCACACGCGCGCCGCGGTGGGCTGCAATTCGCTGCCGCGCGGCGTGGCGGTCGAGCTCGACGGTATTTTCGAACTGAACTAAGGGCGGCATGCGCGGCGCGCCGGGCGGCGTGCCGCGTTCGAACAATCGAATGGCTTGGCGGGCCCGGGCCAACCCCAGATCAAAGAGGTTGAACATGTTTCGGATGACTCACATTCTCGGCCGCGCCATGGTATGCGCGGCGACCTTCGGCGCCGCGATGGCCGCCGCGCCGGTGCAGGCGCAGGACGCGTCGAACTGGCAGGCCGTGCGCAAGGCCGGCGTGCTGCGCTGCGGCGTGGCGCTGTCGGCCCCGTACACCATGAAGGATCCGATGAGCGGCGCCTACGGCGGCGTGTTTCCGGGCCTCTGCAAGGATTTCGGCGAGAAGGTGCTGAAGGTCAAGGTGCAGTTCGTCGACACCACCTGGGACAACATCGTCGCGGGCCTGCAATCGGACAAGTGGGACATCTCGGTGTCGCTGAACGACACGCCGGAGCGCGAGAAGGCGATCTCGTTCTCGCAGCCGGTGGTGGATTACAGCGTCACGTTCGCCTACAACAAGCACAACCCGAAGCTGGCCAAGCCGGTCGCATCGCTCGCCGCGATCGACAAGCCGGGCGTGCAGGTGGCGGTGATGTCGGGCTCGGCGGCCGACCGCGTGGTGACCGGCACGATCAAGCAGGCCACCATCATGCGCCTGCCGGGCTTCGACGAAACGCGCCTCGCGCTGATGTCCAAGCGCGCCGACGTGCTGGCCGACGACAACATGAGCAACCTGATGCTCGCGCGCTCGCACGGCGACTGGGCCGAAATCTACAAGTCGAACCCGCCGCTGGCGCAGCAGGGCATCGCGTTCGGCGTGCGCAAGGACACCCCGGCCGCCGACGTGGCGGTGCTGAACCAGTTCATCGCGCAGCAGATCAAGTCCGGCACGGTCAACGGCCGGGTGGACGCCGCCATCAAGGAAACGCTGGCGGCCACGAAGTAAACGCGTCCGGGCAAGGGCGGCTTGGCGGCCGCCGCGCCCGGGATGGGTTCTGAACGGCGGCGGCTTGCCGCGCCGGTTTCCGGTTGTTGAGCACAGTCACAGGCGCCAGCGTTGCGCTTAGCGGGAGGATGTATCTCATGTTGGTATCTCTGACACAGTCGCCGCGCGCGGCGGAACCGGCCCAGCCAGGTGCGAGCGAGCCCCAGCCGGCGGCGGATTTCGTGCAGCTGCGCGACGTCACCAAATCCTACGGCGAGCATCTCGTCGTGATGGATCGCATGAATCTCGACATGCGCGCCGACGACCGGCTCGTCGTGATCGGCCCGAGCGGCAGCGGCAAGAGCTCGCTGCTGCGCGTGATGATGGGGCTGGAGGGCATCCAGAGCGGCGAGATCGCGTTTCAGGGCAAGCCCTATATCAAGGGCAACGAGGCGCGCGCCTCGAAACGGATCGACGCGAAGCTGCAGAAGCAGATCGGCATGGTGTTCCAGCACTACACGCTGTTTCCGCACCTGTCGGTGCTGAGCAATCTGATCCTCGCGCCGGTCAAGGTGGGCGGCCTCTCGAAGGCCGAGGCCACCGAGCGCGCGCGCCGCTACCTCGCGCGGCTCGGCCTCGAAAGCAAGCTGAACGCCTATCCGAGCCAGCTCTCGGGCGGCCAGAAGCAGCGCGTGGCGATCGCCCGCGCGCTGATGCTCGAGCCGAAGCTGATGCTGTTCGACGAAGTGACCTCGGCGCTCGATCCGGAAATGGTGGTCGAGGTGCAGAACGTCATGCTGCAACTGGCCGAGCAGAAGATGGCGATGATCATCGTCACGCACGACATGCACTTCGCGCGCGACATCGCCACCCGCGTGGTGTTCTGCGCGAGCGGCAAGGTGGTCGAGCAGGGCGCGCCGGCCGAGATGTTCAAGAACCCGAAGGAATCGCGCACGCGCGAATTCCTGACCAAGGTGCTGCACCTGGACTGAGGATCGCGAGATGGGCTATCAATTCGATTTCAGTTTTCTGCACGGCAGCGCGGGCGCGCTGCTCGGCGGCCTGCGCGTGACGGTCGAGCTGGCGCTGGCCGCCAACGCGATGGGGCTGGTGCTGGGCTTCCTGCTGTGCCTCGTGGTGATGAGCCGGTGGGCGATCGTGCGGGTGCCCGCGCAGTTGTTCATCGAGTTCTTCCGCTGCACGCCGGCGCTGTTGCAGATTCTCTGGTTCTTCTACTGCATCCCGATGATGGTCGACGTGTTCATCGATCCGATCACGATGGGCGTGCTGGCGCTCGGCCTGAACCTGACGGCGTTCAACGCCGAGGCCTACCGGGCCGGCGTGCAGGCGGTGCCGAAGGAGCATCTCGACGCGTGCATCGCGCTCGGCCTCAAGCCGTGGCAGCGCACGCTGTACGTGGTGCTGCCGCAGGCGCTGCGCAGCGCGCTGCCGGTGCTGATGACCAACGGCATCGGCACGCTGCAGCAGAGCGCGCTGGTGGCGATCGTGGCGGTGGCGGATCTGATGTACGTGGGCAAGAGCCTGGCGGTGGAAGCCTATCGTCCGCTCGAGACCTACTCGCTGGTGGCGCTGATCTACTTCGCCCTGTCGCTGCCGATCTCGCGGCTGGTTCATATCATCGAGCGCCGGCAGGACGCGGCCATGCAGCGTTGAGGAGCGCATCATGAGTATCGACTTTTCCGTGGTGCCGGCTTACTGGCTCGTGCTGCTCAAGGGGCTCGGCCTGACCGTGGCGTTCACCGGCGGCTGCGCGCTGCTCGGCAGCCTGCTCGGTTTCGGCCTGAGCCTGTTGCGCCTCGCGCCGTCGCGCGCGATCAAGGTGCTGACCACGCTGTACGTGGAGTTCTTTCGCGGCACGCCGCTGCTGATCCAGTTGTTCTGGGTGTTCTTCTGCTTCCCGGTGGTGTTCCGGTTGCCGATTCCGCCGTATCTGTCGGTGGTGATTTCGCTGACGGCCTACATGGCGGCGATCACCAGCGAGACGTTCCGCGGCGCGCTGAAGTCCATCTCGTCGGAGCAGCACGACGCCTGCATCGCGCTGAGCCTCACGCATCAGGTCAAGATCGTTCATGTGATCTTCCCGCAGGCGCTGCTGCGCGCGATTCCGCCGCTGCTGTCGAACGTCATCAGCCTGTTCAAGGAGAGCGCGCTGATTTCGTCGGTGGGCGTGGCGGACCTGATGTACGTGGGGCAGAGCATCTCGAACGCCACGGCGCGGCCGCTGGAATTCCTGACCACGGTGGGCATCATCTATTTCGTGGTGGCCTTCCCGTTGACGCGCGCGGTGGGCCTGATCGAAAGCCGTTTCCTGCGGCGCTTCGCCTATTGAACCCGGCGCGCCGCGCCCCGATTCCCTTGCAGACCGAACTTTCCTCACGATGAACTCCGTACCTCACGAGCGCATTTCCGAACCGGCGGCGGCAGCCGCGACGCGCGAGCCCGCCGTTGTCGTCGGCGGCGGCATCGTCGGCACCTGCTGCGCGCTGTACCTGCAGCGCAGCGGCTTCGACGTCACGCTGATCGACCCGGCCGCACCGGGCGACAGCACGGCCAAATGGAGTTGCGGCCAGATCTCGGTGGGCGAGATCATTCCGTTGTCCAAACCGGGCCTGCTGATGAAGGTGCCGGGCTGGCTGCTCGACCAGACCGGCCCGCTCGCGCTGCGCCCGAGCGCGCTGCCCGGCATCGTGCCGTGGCTGCTGCGCTTCATGGCCTGCGCGCGGCATTCGCGCGTGCACGACATCGCGCAGGCGATGGCCACGCTCACGCAGCAGGTGTTCGCCGATTACGCCACGCTGCTGGCCGCCTGCGACGACGACGCGCTGCTCGTGCAGCGCCCCGTCATGCAGGTATTCGACAGCCCGGCCGGCATCGAGCACGAACGGCCGCACAACGTGCTGCGCGAATCGCTCGGCTTCCAGTCGCAGGTGCTGAACGCGGCCGAGATCGGCGATCTCGAGCCGGTGCTGGCCGGGCGCTTCTCGCACGGCATCCTGCTGCCGCAATGGCGGTTCGTCAGCGATACCGAGCGCTTCATCGCGGCGCTGACGGAGAGCTTCGTGCAGCAGGGCGGGCGCCGCATCCGCGGCGCCGTCAAGCGCATCGAGGAAGACGCGGGGCGCGCCACCGGCGTGACGCTGGCTAACGGCGAGCGGATCGCCGCCGCGCAACTGGTGGTGGCGGCCGGCGCGGGCGCGCGGCAGTTCTTCCCGCAGCTGGGCATCGACGTGCCGCTCGAAGGCGTGGCCGGCTACCAGGTGCTGCTGCCGGAATCGGATGTCGAGTTTCGTCATTCCGTCATCTACGGCGACGGCGGCTTCTGCTTCACGCCGATGCGCCGCGGCCTGCAGATCGGCGGCACGATCGAATTCGCCGCGCGCGGCGCCGAGCCGAATTTCCGGCGCGCGCAGATCATCCTCGACAAGGCGCGCCGCGTGCTGCCGCAACTGCGCACCGAGCGTCACGAATTCGGCGTGGGCTACCGGCCGTTCCTGCCCGATACGAAGCCGATCATCGACCGCTCGCGCCGGCTGCCGAACGTGCTGATGGCGATCGGCCACGGCCAGCTCGGCCTGACGCTCGGCGCCACCACCGGCCGCCTGATCGCCGAACTGGCGCGCGGCGTCACGCCGCAAACGAACCTGGCGCCGTTCAGCGCCTACCGCTTCTGAGGCACGAGCGGCTGTAGAACTGGATGGGCGCGCCCGGCGCGCCCCGAACCATCGAGCGCCGCGAGGCGCGCAATTCAAAGAGAGTGAGTCATGCGCTGGAAAAAGACATTGCAACTGGTCGGCGTGCATTGCGAGGGCGAAATCGGCAAGGTGATCACGGGCGGCGTCGTGAACATCCCCGGCGAAACCATGCTCGACAAGATGAACCACATCAACGAGGTGGACGACAGCCTGCGCAAGCTCGTCGTGCTGGAGCCGCGCGGCTGCCTGCAGATGTCGGTCAACCTGCTGTTGCCGCCCACGCGCCCCGAGGCGCACGCCGGCTTCATCGTGCTGCAATCCGACAAGGCGCATCCGATGTCGGGCAGCAATTCGATCTGCGTGGTCACGGCGCTGCTCGAAATGGGCATCGTGCCGATGCAGGAACCGCTCACCACGGTCGTGCTCGACACGCCGGCCGGGCTGGTGACCGCGCGCGCCACCTGTTACGACGGCCGCTGCGTCGGCGTCTCGCTCGACATGGTGCCGGCCTTCGTCGAGCACCTCGATCTGCCGATCGACACCGCTGAATTCGGCACGATCCGCGTGGACGTGGCGTTCGGCGGCGTGTACTACGCGCTGGTCGACGTCGACCAGGTGGGCCTGACGATCGCGCCCGAGAACGCACGGCGGCTGGCCGATCTCGGCGTGAAGCTGCGCGAGGTCATCAACGAGCAGATCCGCATCCAGCACCCGCTGTATCCGGAAATCAATCAGCTCGCCTACGTGATGTTCCGCAACCGCCTGAGCGATACCGAATACCAGACCTGCACGACGCTGCCGCCGGGCCGTATCGACCGCTCGCCGTGCGGCACCGGCAGCTCGGCGAATCTGGCCACGCTGGCCGCGCGCGGCAAGGTGGAGGTAGGCGGCAAGCTCACGTCGCGCTCCACCATCGGCAGCGAGTTCGGCGTCGAGCTGCTGGGCCGCACGGAACTCGGCGGCAAGGAAGCCGTGCTGCCGCGCATCACCGGGCGCGCCTGGATCTACAGCGTCGAGCAGATCGGCGTGGATCCCGACGATCCGCTGGCCGCGGGCTTCATGCTCAGCGACACCTGGGGCGAAGGGTTCCCGAAGTAACGCGCGGGGCAGGCGGGCCGCTGGGCGCGGCCCGCCTCGACTCGAGCGAAACACGTCCCAATATTCAGGACGACGAAATTCAGGAGGATGGATGATTACGGGCAAGACAGGCGTGTTCTTCATGGTGGCGGACCCGATCGAACAGGTTCGCACGCCGGAGATTTTCAACCAGATTTTCCCGCTGTGCGAGATCGACGCGGTGATGGTGCCGTTGCAGGTGGCGCCCGAGCATCTCGAGGCGACGGTGCGCGCGCTGTTCCGTTCGGACACCACACGCGGCATGGTGCTGTCGATTCCGCACAAGTCGATCGCGGCCGGCATTGTCGAGCGCAAGTCGAAGGGCGCGACGGTGGCCAACGCGGTCAATGCGATCCGCCGCAACGCCAACGGCGAACTCGAGGGCGAGCTGTTCGACGGGCTGGGCTTCGTCAAGTCGATGGATCGCTACGCCATGCCGTATCAGGGCAAATCGACGTTCCTGGTGGGCGCGGGCGGCGCGGCCAGCGCGATCGCCGCGGCGCTCGTCGAGGGCGGCGTGCCGCGCATCGGCCTGTACGATCCCGACACGGCGAAGGCGCGGGACCTGGCGGCATCGCTGAGCCGGCAGTACGGCGTGGCGGTGACGGTGCAGGACAGCAACGATCCGGCCGGGTACGAGCTGGTGATCAACGCGTCGCCGCTCGGGCTGAAGGCCGCCGATCCGCTGCCGGTGCCGGCCGAGCGGATCGACGCGGGGGCGCAGGTGTGCGACATCCTGATGAAGAATCAGCCCACGCCGCTGCTGCAGGCCGCGATCAAGCAGGGCAAGGCGGTGTTGCCGGGCTTCGACATGCTGATCCTGCAATCGCCGCTGTTCCTGGATTTCTTCGGCGTGCCGGCGGCGGCCGACTTGCTGCGGCGCGACGATTCGATCGCGCGCGACATGCTGTTTCCGGCCGAGCTGCGCGACCTGGTGCGCAAGGCGGCCTGAGGCCGAGCGCCAGGTGGCCGGCAGGGCGCGCTTCGGCGCGCCTTTTTTTCATGGCGCGTTGCCGCCGCCCGCACCATGCCGCGTGCGTCCATCGATTAAACTGCACGACTAATCGAAAGGGGAGACGCGCGTGCCGATAGTCGGTGTGATGGGATCGGGGAAAGAGGCGTGGCCCGAACTGGCCGAGCCGCTGGGGCGATGGATCGCCGAACAGGGCTTCGACCTGCTGACCGGCGCGGGGCGCGGCGTGATGCTGTCCACCGCGCGGGCGTTCTCGCTCGCGCCGAACCGGCGGGGGCGCTCCATCGGGATCGTGCCGAGCGAGCCGCATGCCGAGCAGGGGTTCGCGCCGCTCGACGGCTATCCGAATCCGTATGTCGATCTGCCGGTGCTGACGCCGCTGCCGCGCAAGGTGCCGGGTACGCCCGATGGCACGCTGAACCGCAACTATGTGAACGTGCTGACGAGCGATGTGGTGGTGGCGCTGCCCGGTTCGCAGGGCACGCTCGACGAAATCCGGCTGGCGGCCCGGTTTCGCAAGCCGCTCGTGTGCGTCGGGCCGAGCGAGGCGTTCGCGGCCGTGCCGCCCGGCGTGCGCGTCGTGCCGGCGCTGGCGGACGCATTCGAATTCGTGCTTCGGCAGGTTGCCGCGCTGGCGGATCGGAACACGCCGGCCGGCGCTTGACGCCGCTCAGCGCACCGGCGGCGCCGCCGCCAGCAAGCTGCGCAGGAACACCATGATCATGTGCCCGATCGGCACCTCGGACAGCACCGAGCGCTGCAGGGCCAGCCCCTGCGACAGGCCCATGAACGAGATGGCCAGCACCAGCGGCGGCTCCGGCGGCACCTTCCCCAGCCTCGAGAAAATCTGCGCGATGCAATAGGCCAGGCCGTCGCGATGCGCGTCGAGCACCGCCTGCGAGCTTGTGGCGAAATCGGCGTTGCGTCCGCCGTGAAGCTTGAATTCCACACCCAGCACCGACCACTCGGGCTCCGCGTCGAGCGTTTTCGACCACGCGTCGAGCGCATTCAGGATGTCCTCCCCGGATGCCGACGGGTCGCTCAGCGCCGCGGCGATGTTCCCGACCTGCGCGGTCGAGCGCTCGCGCATCAGTTCCAGGAACAGCGCCTCCTTGCTGGCGAAGTTCGAGTAGAACGCCCCTTGCGTATAACCGGCCTCGGCCGCGATGTCCCGCAGCGACGTCGCGCCGAACCCGCGTTCGACGAACAGCCGCTTCCCCGCGGCGAGCAAATGCGCGCGAGTCCGCAATCGGCTTTCTTCGCGGCTGAGCCGTGGGGGTTGGGGCGCCGTTTTCATGGCACGAAGAATATCAGTTGATATTTAAATATCAACTGACTATTATTGCGTTTCGCTTTCAAATATCACTTGATATATGAAAGTGTGAATTGCAATCCTCGTGTGGATGCGAGGCGGGAAAGCCGAAGATGAACGCGAAAAAGACCAGAAAAACCTATCCGCAGCTCGTAGCCGAGCTGGCCGAACTGGACGAGAAAATCGATCGTATCCGGGCGCGCGAGCGTACCGATGCGATCGAGGCGGTTCATGCGTTGATGGAAACCTATGCGATCAAGCATCGCGACCTGATCGGCCGCAACGGCGGGCGCGGCACCTACGCCGTGAATCCGCTGCCGGTGCGGTATCGCGATCCGGCGAGCGGGAAGGAGTGGTGCGGGCGCGGCAACGTGCCGTTGTGGATCCGGGGCAAGGATCGCAGCCAGTTCGCGGTGCGCGAGCCCGCCCCCGCCGATCAGGCCTCCGAAACAAAAGGGTGCAGCCCGGCCTGAAGCGCGGCAGCGGGTCGAGCGCCGCCCGGTTCAGGCCGGGATACCGCCTGGCTCAGCCCTGGTTCGGCTTGTCCCACAGGTTCAGCGATTGCCCGATGCCGTGCTCCAGCGCATAACGGTACGTTTCGTAGCCCCAACTGATGTCGAACACGGCCATCCCGCAGGCGATGAAGATCACGCGTTCCTTCGCGCTTTCGCGGCCCGGCTTGGTGCCGTTCACCACGTCGCCCAGCCCCGTCGATTCGGTCAGCGCCGGCAGCTTGCCGGCATCGATCAGCCGGAAGAACGGGCCGCCGATCACGCCGGCGTAGTACGCATCCTTGTTGCCCGAGGCCACCGCGTCTTCCACGTAGGCTTCCTGCAGCGGCGTGTGGTCGTAGACGATCTTCGCACCGGTCAGGAACGATTCGTCGGTGTTGAACGGGCCGGACACGAGGATCGTCGCGCCTTCCTTGATCCACTCGTCCTTGAAGTGCAGCGGTTTCAGGCGCGAGGCGGCCACCGTGATCACGTCGGCGCCGCGGAAGCCGGCCTCGGCTTCGTCCACGCCGATCGCCGCGACGCCCTTGTATTCGGCTTCCACCCAGGCCGCGAATTCGTTGGCCTTGTCGAGGAACACGTCGAAGCAGACCACGCGCTCGATCTGGCCGAGCTGCGTCATGATCGCCGCGAAGCAGGCCTTGTTGATCGGGCCGCAGCCGATCACCGATACCGTCTTCGCATCCTTGTTGACCAGGTACTTGGCCGCCACGCCCGGCACCGCGCCGGTGCGCGCCGCGCTGAGCAGGTTGGCCGACATCAGCGCGAGCGGCGCGCCGGTGTCCTTGTCGTTCAGCATCATGGTCAGGATCGAGCGCGGCAGGCCCTTGCCCGCGTTCGCATGGTTCGAGCCGTACCACTTGTTGCCGCACACGTCGAAGCGCCCGCCCAGGTAGCCGGGCATCGCGGCGAAGCGGCGATCCGGGCCGGCCACCGGCATGTTCGGGAACGTCGTTTCCTTCGGGAACACGATGTTCATGCCGTGACTGTTGTGGTTGGCGCCGCCCATCAGGTAGTCGCCGCGGCCGAGCAGTGCGAAGGTTTCCTCGCAGACGGTGACGCAGCGCGCGGCGTCCAGCACGCCGGCTTCGATCATGTCCGGTTCGGAGAGGTACAGAAAGTCGATCTTGGGATACATGGGGTTGTCCTGTTGTCGATGCGATGGTCGGAGAAAGGCGGCGCGCTTCAGAAGCGCAGCAGCGGGGCGATGTCGTGGAGCCGGCAGCCGGGGCTGCGGGCCGAGGCGCGCATCAGGAAGTTCAGCTTTTCGATGCGCTCGCCCGAGCGCGGCGCGCCGTTCTTCTGGAACGGCACTTCGAGGCCGACCGAGAAATCCATCACCACGTCGTCCACCATGCCGCCCGAGCGGCCCGACGGCACGGCGAGCAGGCCGTGTTCGCGCGCGAAGCGGTAGGCATCCATCGCCTCGGTGATCGTGCCGACCTGGTTCGGCTTCAGCACGAAGCCGTCCACGGCGCGCGTGTCGTGCGCCTTCTTGAGCAGGTCGAGATGCGTGACGGTCAGGTCGTCGCCGAGCACGATGGTGCGCTTCAGCTCCCAGACGGCCTTGCTGTAGCCCACCCAGTCGTTCTCGTCGAGCAGATCCTCGATGAACACGAGGTTGAACTTCTCGGTGAGCGTTTTCGCGTAAGCGATCAGTTCGTCGGACGTGACGTGCCGGCCCTTGAGCAGATAGCGCTGCGTGTCCTTGTCGTACATTTCGCTCGACGCGCAGTCGAGCGCGAATGCGACGCGGCCGGTGAAGCCGCAGGCGTCGATCGCCTCCTGCATCAGCGTGAGGATCACTTCGGGATCGTCCGACGGCGCGGCGTAGCCGTACGAGCTGGCCACCTGCGGCTTGTGGCCCAGATGCCGGGTCAGCACGCTGCCGAGCTGCTGGAACACGGCCACCGCCATTTCGATCGCGTGATCGATGTTGTCGGTGCCGTACGGCACGATCAGGAATTCGTTGAAGGCCTGAACGAGGTTCTCGTAGCGGCCGCCGTTGATCACGTTGAAGCAGGGCACCGGCACGGTGCGGATGTCGCGGCCGGCGATGTAACGGTACAGCGGAATCCGGCGCGAATCGGCGGCGGCGCGGAACGCGGCGATCGACACCGAGTAGATCGTGTTGCCGCCGAGCTTGTGCTTGTCGGGCGTGCCGTCGAGCGCGATCATCTTTTCGTCGATGGCGCGCTGGTCGAACACGTCCATGCCGATCAGGGCCGGGCCGATCACGTTGATCGCGTTGTCCACGGCGCGATGCACGCTGAGGCCGCCGTAGGTGGACGGGTCGCCGTCGCGCAGCACGAACGATTCGTGCATGCCGACCGAGGTGCCGGTGGGCGCGGCGCCGCGGCCGATGGCGCCGGACGCGGTGCGGATCTCGACTTCCACCGCCGGGCGGCACTTGCAGTCGATGATCTGTTGCGCCTGCACGGAAACGATGCGGTCTTCCATGTTATTCGTACTCCTTGGGGTCCGGGACATAAAGAATGTTGAGGTCGCACAGGTTGGTGCCCGTGTTGCCCGTGAAGATGGCCGAGCCGATCGCGTCGAGCGCCTCGAACGCGCTGTGTTCGCGCAGCGTCTGGTAGAGGCTGATGCCGCGGCTTTCGGCGGCCTTCAGGCTCGACGAATCGGTGATGCCGCCGGCCACCTTGGCGGTGCCGTCGGTGCCTTCGCTGTCGATCGACAGCAGGCACGCGCCGCGCGTCTTGGCCGCGGCAATCGCGAAGCCCACCGTCATTTCCTGGCCGGGGCCGCCGTGGCCGCGAATCACGCTGTTGTCGGCGATGTGCGTGGTGACTTCGCCCGAGCTCAGCAACACGCACGGCGGCTTGATCGGGTTGCCGTAGGCCTGGATCTCGCGCGCGATCGACGCGAAGAACGCGCCGGCGTCGCGGCTTTCGCCTTCGAGGAACGACGACACGATCAGCGCCGGAATGCCCATCTCCTCGCAAATTTCCTTGGCGTAGATGCACGAATCGGGCAGCGTGTTGAGCAGGAAGTAGGTGTTGTCGGGGAACGCCTTCGGCGTTTCGCCTTCCGGCCCGGCGTGCATCAGGTAATCCACCACGCTGCGCGGCAGGCGGTCGGCCACGTCGCGGTTGACGATGGTGGCGCGCGCGTCGTCGAGCGTGGTCAGGTCGGGGCCGATCGGCGTGCTCTTGTAGGCCGCGTACGGCACCGCGATGTCGCCGGTGGCGGGCGAGCCCACCGCGTCGCTGATGCCGAAGCCGATCAGCTCCGCGCCCACCGCCTGAATCCGCTTGGCCAGCATGCCGCCGTTCAGCGCCGAGATATGGCGGCGCACGGCGTTGATCTCGTAGATGCCGGCGCCGGATTTCAGCAGCACGTCGGTCGTGTCGATCTCGTCCTGCAGCGAGATGCCGTCGATCGGGCAGGACATCAGCGCCGAGCTGCCGCCGCTGATCACGGCGATGAACAGGTCGTCCGGCCCGGCCTGATCGACCAGCTCGATGATCTGCCGCGAGGCGCGATGGCCTTCCTCGTTCGGCAGCGGGTGGCCGCCCACGAACACCTCGGTGCGGATGAATCGATCGGTCTCCTCATGGATCTTGACGATCGCGATGCCGCGCGTGAGCCGCTCGCCGAGCACGTGATCGACGGCCATCGCCATGTGGTTGCAGGCCTTGCCCGCGCCGATCAGGTAGATGTGGCGCTTCTTCGACAAGTCCCACGAGCGGGTGCCGATGTGCAGCGTGTCGCCGTCGAGCCGCATCAGGTCGCGGATCCGCTGGTAGCTGTCGAGGCGTTGCAGCGTGCGGTCGGCGATGTCGAGCACGATCTGGCGCGAGCGCGTGTCGCCGTGCGAGAGGAGAACGTCCGAGTTGCGTATCTTCTTCATGCGGGTGCCTGTGAGAGAACCGCACCGCCGGAACGGCCGGCGGCGCATGGTTCGAATGTAGGCAAACACCCTGTACAGATACATGTACACTTGTCGGACACGCCGAATCGCTGTGCAGGTGCCGAACCCTGTACGCCTGCACGGCTTCCGACCCGTCGTTTTTCGCCTCCGGCCCGCCCGCATGACACCCGTTCTGACTCTCGATCCCGATACCGACGTCTCGCTCACGATGCAGATCGTGGCCGGCATCATCCAGGCCGTCGACGACAAGCGCTGGCGCGCCGGCGAGCGCGTGCCGAGCATCCGCGCGTTCGCCAACGCGCATGGCGTGTCGACCTTCACGGTGGTGGAGGCCTACGACCGGCTGGTCGCGCAGGGCGTGCTGCTGGCGCGGCGCGGTTCGGGCTTCTACGTGTCGGACCGCCGCCTCGGCCTGCCGCAGCACAGCGCGGAAAAACTCGACGAGAAGGTCACCAACGGCTGGCTGGTGCGCAACGTGCTGGAGGCGACGCAGGGCGCGATCCACGCCGGCGCGGGCTGGCTGCCCGAAACCTGGCTCGACGGCGAAGGCATCGCACGCGCGCTGCGGCAGCTTTCCGCGCAGCCCGAAAGCCTGCTCGGCTACGGCGACGCGCGCGGCTACGGCCGGTTGCGCGAGCAGATCCGCCGGCAGTTGGGCGAGTACGAGATCGACACCGATCCGTCGGGCGTGATGACCACGCTCGGCGCGAATCAGGCGCTCGACCTGGTGGTGCGGCGCTTCACGCAGCCCGGCGACACGGTGCTGGTGGACGCGCCGTGCTACAGCGATCTGCTCGTGTCGCTGCGCATGCGCGACGTCGAGACGGTCGGCATTCCGATGACGCCCACCGGCCCCGATCTGGCCGCGCTCGAGGCGGCGCTGCAAACCCGCCGGCCCCGGCTCTACGTCACGAACAGCCGCCTGCACAATCCGACCGGCGCGAGCTACAGTTCGTCGGCTGCCTACCAGGTGCTGAAGGCGGCCGAGCGGCACGACTGCCTGATCGTCGAGGACGACGTGTCGGCCGATCTGGTGCGCGGCGCGCACTTCACGCTGGCGTCGATGGATCAGTTGAAGAACGTGATCTACGTCGGCAGCTTCTCGAAGACGATCGGCGCCGGGCTGCGCGTGGGCTTCGTGGTGGCCGACAAGGACGTGGTGGAGGGGTTGCTGTATCAGAAGCTCGTATCGGGCATGTCCACGCCGACCGTGACCGAGGGGCTGGTCAGCGCGGTGCTGGCCGAGGGCCATTACCGCAAGCAGACCGAACAGTTGAAGGACCGGCTCGCGAAGGCGCAGGAGCGCGTGTGCCGGCGGCTCGAGGGGATCGGCTTCGAGGTGTTCTGCGAGCCGGGCGCGGGCATGTTCGTGTGGGCGCGGCCGTCGGGCGTGGCCTGCGATTCGGCGGCGCTGGCCGAGCAGGCGCTCAAGAGCCGGATCCTGCTGGCGCCGGGCCACCTGTTCTTCTCGGGGCGCGAGCGTACCGCGTGGACGCGCTTCAACGTCGCGCACAGCAACGTCGACCGCCTGTTCGGATTCCTGCAGAACGCGCTGGATACGTAGCCGCCGCGGCTGTATCGCCGCGCGGGCCTGTACATGTAGGCGGCCCTGTCGCTGTCGGCGCGTGCACGGCTTCGCGACAATGCCCGCTTGCGCGTCCGCCTGGCGACGCGCTGTGGAGCGCCCCGATGATCCGACCGTTGTGCCGCGCCTTGCGCGCGGCGTTGTCGCGGCTGTGCCGTGCCGCGAATGTCGCTTGCGCCGCCGCGCCTCGCGCGCTGGCCGAGTTGCCCGCCTCGCCGCTCGGCTTCGCCGTGACCCGGCATGTGCCGCCGCGTTCGCGAACCTGAACCCTTCCTGTCGTTTCCCTGACGGTTCCGCGCGAGGCGCGGCATGGGCGTGCACGATGCGCGGCGACGTTGGACAATGTCGCCACCACCGTCACTGCCGTGCGTTGTCCGGCAACCTAACCAAAGGGAACACCGAAATGGAACAAGATCGTCATGTGCGCCGCCTGAAGGTGCTGGCCGTGGGCGCGTTGTCGGATCGCGTGATGGACGCGCTGGCCGAACATCATGACGTCGCCCGCTTGTGGGCCGCGCCCGATCGCGCGGCGTTTCTCGCCGAACGGGCCGGCGAATTCGAGGTGATCGCCACCAGCGGCGCCTATGGCGCGAACGCCGAACTGATCGGCGCGCTGCCGAACCTGAAGCTGATCGTGAGCTTCGGCGTGGGCACCGATCCGATCGATCTCGACGCGGCGCGCGCACGCGGCGTGGCCGTCACCAACACGCCCGGCGTGCTCAACGAATGCGTGGCCGATTTCGCGCTGGGGCTGCTGCTCGGGCTGTCGCGGCGCGTGGTGGAAGGCGATCGCTTCGTGCGCGACGGCAAGTGGGCGAACGCGCGCCTGCCGCTCGGCACCAAGCTCGGCGGCAAGCTGTGCGGGATCGTGGGAATGGGCGGCATCGGCCGCGAGATCGCCAAGCGCGTGGCCGCCTGCGGCATGCGCGTGGCCTATCACGGCCCGAACCGCAAGGCCGATCTTGCGTACGACTACTACCCGTCGCTGCGCGAACTGGCCGCGGCGGCCGACGTGCTGATCCTGGCGCTGCCGGGCGGCGCGCAGACGCGCCATGTGGTCGACGCCGGCGTGCTGGACGCGCTCGGCCCGAACGGCCAGCTCGTGAACGTGGCGCGCGGCAGCGTGGTCGATCAGGCGGCGCTCGTCGATGCGCTGGTCAACCGGCGCATCGCGGGCGCGGCGCTCGACGTGTTCGAGCACGAACCGGCGGTGCCCGCCGAACTGCTTGCGCTCGACAACGTGGTGCTCGCGCCGCACACGGCGAGCGGCACGCACGAAACGCGCGAGGCGATGGCCGCGCTGTTCCTCGCCAACCTGGCCGCCTATGCGAGCGGCGAGGCCTTGCTGACGCCGGTGGCCTGATCGCACCAGCGGCGCCATGCTTCGCGATAGGCGGCTTCGATCCGCGCCGCGAAGCGTGCGCCGTCCATCAGCGGCGAGGCCGCGAGGCGCGCGCGCAGCCCGGCGCGCCATTGCGCGAGGCGCGGCAGGTCGCGCGCCAGCGCCACCGCGATCTCGACGAAGCGCGCGTCGCTGTCGGCGGCGATCTCGCGCAGCCCCAGGTTCTCCGACTGGCTCAAGCCGGCGCGGCCCACCACCGTATCGGCGACGCGCGTGACGACCGGCACGCCCATCCAGTACGCGTCGAGGCTGGTCGTGTGGCCGTTGTACGGGATCGTGTCGAGGCCGATGTCGATGTGGTGATACGTTTCCAGATAGCGGTTGCGCGGCTGGTACGGCGCGAACGTCACGCGCCCGGGCGCGATGCCGTGCCGTTCGAGACGCGCGAGCAGGTGCGTGCGCGCCGATCCTTCCGGCGCGAGCAGGATCAGCCGCGCCGTATCGAGCTCGCGCATCACGCCGCCCCAGAGCCGCAGCGTGGCGTCGCTCAGCTTGCACGGGTTGTTCAGGCATCCGAAGGTGAGGTGGCCATGGGTCAGCGCCGGTAGTGCGCTGACGTCCGGCGTGCCGTCCAGCGGGTCGTAGCACCAGAACGTGTCGGGCAGGCGCAGCGATCGTTCGGTGTACGCAGCGTCCGATCCCGCCGGGTCGAGCCACGGGTCGGTCAGCCGGTAATCGATCGCCTCGATGCCGGTCGTGCCCGGGTAGGCCAGCCACGCGATCTGCACCGGCGCGGGCTTGCGCGCGAACAGCAGCGGGCGGCCGTCGGCCATGTGCATGCCGAGGTCGATCAGGAGGTCGATCCGGTCGTCGCGAATCCGTTGCGCGAGCGCGGCGTCGCCGAGCAGGCTCACGTCGCGCCAGAGATCGGCGTGCGCCGCGAGTTGCTGCGTCATCGCATCGGGGCGCACCACGCTCGAATAACAGACGATCTCGAAACGTGTGCGATCGTGATGGGACAGCAGCGGCCGCATGAACAGCGCCTGGCAGTGGTGACGGAAATCGGACGACACGTAGCCGATGCGCAGCCGGCGCGACGGCGTGGCGTCGTTCGCATGCGGCTGCCGTTCGGCGCGCAGCGGCACTTCGTGCCGGGCGGACCAGCGGCGCGCCTCTTCCAGTGGCGAATCCGGGCTGGCCGCCTGAAAACACAGCGCGTAGGCCAGATTGCTGTGCGCCACCACGTTGCCGGGATCCGCTTCGAGCGCGCGCCGGTAGCACGCGATGCCTTCGTCGAGGCGCCCCTGATCCTTCAGCACGTTGCCGAGATTGTTGAGCGTCACGGCGTGCCGCGGCTCGGCGGCGAGCGCATCGCGCAGGCGCGCTTCGGCCTCGTCCATCGCGCCGAGCGTGCGCAGCACGGCGGCCAGGTTGTTGAGGGCGGCCGTGAAGCGGGGGCGCACGGCGATGGCCGCGTCGAACGCCTGCGCCGCTTCCTGTGCGTGCCCGAGCTCGCGGCAGACGATGCCGAGGTTGTTGTAGGCGTCCGCATGCGCGGGCGTCAGTTCGATCGCGCGCAGGTAGCAGGCCAGCGCGTCCTGCCGCCGGCCGAGCGCATGCAGCGCGTTGCCCAGGTTGTACGACGCTTCCGGCGCGGCCGGGTCGAGTTCGAGCGCGCGCGTCAGCGAGGCGGCGCTTGCCGCGAAATCGCCATGCTGGTGTTGCGCCACGCCGAGGTTCGTCAGCGCGCCGACCGAGTGCGGTGCGGCTTGCACGGCCGTCGCGAGCCACCCCAACGCGTCGCCGGCGCGGCCCGCCGCGAGCAGTAGCGCACCGAGGTTGGTCAGGGCATCGGCGTCGGCCGGGTTCAGCGCCAGCGCCCGGCGATAGGCCGCTTGCGCCGCGTCCGGATCGCCCTGCTGTGCATGGCAGGCGCCGAGCTGGACGAGCGCATCGGCCCGGCTCGGATCGAGCGCCAACACGGCTGTGTATGCATCGATGGCGGCGGGGTGGTCGGCCGTCGCCTGCAGCGCGGCGGCGAGCGCGAACAGCGCGTCGGGCGAATCGATCTCGATCGCCAGCGCCTGCCGGTAGGCGCCGATCGCGTCGGCGTGCCGTTGCGCGGCCGATAACACATGGCCGCGCGCGAGGTGATAGCGGGCGCGGCCCGGCGCCAGCCTCAGCGCGCGGTCGAGCCAGCCGAGCGCGGGGTCGTGCGCGCCGCACTGCATGTCGAGCAGGCCGAGACGCAGCATCAGATCCGCATCGCCGGGCGCGGCGGCAAGCGCGCGTTCGTACAGCGCGCGCGCATCGCCGAAGCGGCCCGCCGTGTGATGCGCCGTTGCGAGCGCAAGCATGTCCGCGTGTTCCATCGTCCGCCTGTGCTGGATGAGCGGCTGCCTCGCGCCGGGTGCGAGGGCCGGAAATCGGATGACGATAGCAAGCGGCGGCGGTGCGCTGGTTACCGCGTCTTTCAAGCGGGCGGCAAGCGGCACGGGGTGTGAGGCGCGTGGCCCGACGGGCCGCATGCCATGAAAGAATCGATGGGCCGCGTGCGCGGCTCGGCGGCGGCGCGCGAGCGAGCATTGGCGCGGGATGGCGCGAGCGCCTCGAAACCCGGCACGGCCGCGCCTTTCAATGTAACGACGGCTGGCTGCCGCTGCGGCTTGCAGCGGCGATGCAATCCGCCGACAAAACTTTCCGTTCGCAAGAAACAATCGGTAATGCGAACGATGGCCGCGCGCCGGAAACCCGGCGCGGCCTCGCGGGCGCGATCAGCTCAGGCGTTCGACCCACGCCGACACGTCGTCCCCGCTGCCGAGCTTCGGCTCGATCAGGCCGTCCACCATGAACGTCGGCGAGACATGGATGCCGTTCTGGCGTGCATATTTCGCATGCCATTTGATTTCGCGATCGAGATCGGGGAGCGCGAACGCGTCGCGCAGGGCGATGCCGCTGTAGCGTTCGATGCGCGCGATGATGTCGTTCGGCGTGGCGTCGAGGTTCGGGCCGCCGGCGTGATGCGTGAATTCGAATTCATCGCGATGCGCGGCCACCGCGGCGAGCACCGCCTTCGCGGCTTCGCGCCCGTTCGGCAGCGTCGATGCGGCGAGGATGCAGCGCACGATCACGCCGGAATACAGGTGCCACGGCTGCGATTGCAGGCGGATCTTGATCGTGATGCGATCTTCGCCGGCCGCCTGCAGCAACGCGTCGAGCTTGCCGAACGCCCGCACGGAGAACGGGCAGGTCGGCTCGAGAAACACTTCGAAGATGCGCGGGCCGGCGCCCCAGACGAGCGGTGCGGCGGTCCACGACGGGGCGGTGTTGGCTGAATTCATGAAGGGACGATCCTCGGTCAGGAAGTGAAGCGGCGGCGCAAGCTTGGCGCGTGCCGCGCTGGGCATCATGTCACGATCGATTTCACGGCGCGCCGGCGGCCGCGATGTCGCCAGCGCCCACCGCGCCCGCAATCACGCCTCGCAGCCACTGGTGCCCCGGCGCGCGATGCGTGCGCTCGTGCCACGCGAGCGTCTTGGTGAAACCCGGAATCGCGAGCGGCGGCGGTTGCACGGCGAAGCCCTTCGCATGCGCGGCCAGCCGCGCCGGCACCACCGCGATCAGATCGCTCGCGCCGAGAATGTCGGGCAGCACGAGGAAGCTCGTCACCGATACCGTCACGCGCCGGCTGCGGCCCAGCGCCGCCAGCGCCGTGTCGGTCACGCCGCTGAGGCTGCCGCCCGCGTACGACACGAGCGCGTGATCGAGCGCGCAGAACGCGTCGAGCGTCAGCGCGCCGCCGGCTGCGGCGGGGTGGCCGGCCCGCATCATGCAGACGTAACGCTCCTCGTAAAGCCGCCGCGCATGCAACTCCGGCGGCGTCATATCGGGCGTGACGATCGCCAGATCGATGTCGCCGCGCTGCATGCGCGCGGCCAGTTGCTCCTGCCGCGCGGGCAGCACGGCCACCCGGATGCCGGGCGCCCGCTCGCGCAACGCCGGCAGCAGCGGCACGATCACGGCTTGCAGCGCGTAGTCGGTCGCGGCGATCGTCACGGTCATCTCGGCCGAGGCGGGATCGAACGATGGCGGGCGCAGCATCGCCTCGATGTCGGCCAGCACCTGCTTGAGCGGCCCCTGCAATTCGAGCGCGCGCTCAGTCGGGGCGATGCCGCGCTGGGTGCGCACGAACAGCGGATCGTCGAAGCTTTCGCGCAGGCGCGTCAGCATCGCGCTGACGGCCGGCTGCGTCAGCGACAGCCGCTGCGCCGCGCGCGTGACGTTGCGCTCGTCGAGCAGGGCGTCGAGCGCCTTCAGCAGGTTCAGGTCGTGCATGGTGTTATCAATCCACTGAATATCAAAAATCATGACAATCGATTGGAATGATTTTAGCCGGGCGGTCAAGATTCGGGTGGCAGGGCGGCGGGGCAGTGGCCCGCGCCGTTGTCGGCACCGATTCCGAACTGAACGAACACCATGAACGCAATCATCTGGCCCGCAGGCTATCTGCCGGGCACCACCGAAAATTTTGTCTCCAACGAAACGATCGTGGCGGGCCTGAGCGCCGCCGACGTCTGGCCCTGGCTGGTCGAGGCGACGCGCTGGCCCGGCTATTACGCGAATTCCGCCGAGATCGGCTTCGACGGCGGCAAGGGGCCGGCGCTCGAAGCGGGTGTGCGCTTCCGGTTCCGGACGTTCGGGTTCCCGGTGGAGGCCGAGGTGACCGAATGCGTCGCGCCGGCGGCGGGCGCGCCGGGCCGGGTGGCGTGGCACGGCTGGGCCGGCGAGGTGGGCGAGGTGGCGCGGCTCGATGTCCATCACGCGTGGCTGGTCGAGGATCTGGCCGGCGGCCGGGTTCGGATTCTGACCCAGGAAACGCAGAAGGGCCGGCCCGCCGAGGAACTGGCGAAGGCGCGGCCCAACCCGATGCTGAATGGGCATCAGGACTGGCTCGACGGTTTGGTCGCGGCGGCGCGCGGCGCAGCCTCGGCTGGCGCGCCGGACGCCTCGTAACGGATCGAGGCGTCTCGAACGCGAACGCACGCGGCGCTTCAGTTCGATGCGTGCGCGGCGTTCTCGTCGTCGATGTCGTGCCGGGTCGGCTCGAAGCGCACGGCGAGCAGGAAACCGATCGGCAGCAGCGCCGACAGCGACACGATCCAGAACATGCCGGTGTCGTAGTGCGCCTTCAGGATCGGCAGCACGAACAGCGCGAGCGCGCTGCCCGCGCCGGCCAGCGCGCGGCCGAAGCCGATGCCGGTGCCGCGGATCGCGGTGGGGTACGACAGCGCCGGGTAGATCATCATCTGCGCGCCCGGCCCGAAGCCTTCCGCGAACAGCCAGGCGCCGAGCATCGCCAGCGCGAGGCCGATGCCGAGCGCCGTCTGCGGATGGCCGAGCAGCGCGAGCGCCACCAGCGACACGAACTGGATCGCGAAGCCCGCGATCGCCACCTGCCGCGACGGCCGGCGGTAGGCGAGGCGCATGCCGAGCAGGCCGCCCGTCAGCGCGAACAGCAGGTTCAGCGCGAGCGATGCCGAAATCGTCTCGAACACGCCCGCGCCGAGGAATTGCGACAGGATCGACGGCAGGAAGAACGCGATCGCCGTGTATTCGAACGGAATGCAGAGGTTCATCGCGCTGGCCACCAGCGTGCGCGCCAGATACGGCCGCCGGAACAGCACCAGGAAACTGACACGCGGCGGCTCGGCCGGCGCGGCCGCATCGTCGGCCTTGTGCGCGCGGATGCCATAGGATTCGCGCAGGATCCGCGCCGCGTCGTCGAGCTTGCCCTGGTTCGCGGCCCACAGCGGCGATTCGTTCATGAAGCGGTGCCGCACCGCGATGATCACGAGCGCCGGCACCGCGCCGAAGATCAACGAGGCGCGCCAGAGCCAGCCGGCATGCTCGGCCGGCAGCGCGAAATACAGCCCGAACACGATCAGAAAGCACACGGACGACGCCGCGTACCACATCGGGCACCAGGCGGCGAGCCGCGACGCCTTGTTGCCGCGCCCCTGGAATTTCGAGAATTCGGACAGGAAGGCCATCGCCACCGGCAGGTCGATGCCCACGCCGAGGCCCATCACGAAGCGCGCCGCGATCAGCACCCACACGTTCGGCGCGAGGCCGGCCGCGATCGCGGCCACCACGAAGAACAGCATGTCGGCCATGAACACGCGATAGCGGCCGATGCGGTCGGTGAACCAGCCGCCGACCAGGCTGCCGAGGATCGTGCCGATCATGATCGACGAGGTGACGAGGCCCGTCAGCGCGGGCGTCAGGCCGAATTCGCGCACCACGTCCTGGATCCCGTAGGACAGCGTGGTCAGGTCGTAGGCGTCGAGAAACACGCCGCCGAGCGCGAGCAGCACGATCACGCGCGCATGGCTGGTGCGGCTGGCGCTGGTGTTGATGAGGCGCGACACGTCGCTGGCGGAACGGATCGGCGTCGAGAGCGACGGATCGAGGTCGAGGGTGCTCAAGGGATTCTCCACGGTTGGCGGGCGCTGCGGCGCGCGAGGCGCGGGCGCGCCGCAGTCGCGAAGGCCGATGCTAGGCAAAGGCCGCGTGGCGACGAACGGAGGAATTCCGATTAGCAAATGACGCGGGCAGGCATGGCGGCAGCGATGCGCGTGGAAGCGGCGATGTGGATGTTGAGGCGTCGATCGGGGCGGTTGCGCCGGGATCGATACGGGCCGCAACGTCGGTTGTGCCCGTGTGCCCGCATATCGTTAGCGGAAATCGATGGAAGCGGGGATGGCGAGGCGGCGTTCGACATGGGCGGCGGCGCGGGGCCGCTTCGACATGCGAAACCGGCGCCGGTTCCACACTCACTATATATATAGTGTGTTGCGCGCGGCGCACCGGTTTCGCCGGCGCACCGCGCGCCGATCTCAACGCCAGCCGCCGGGCACGAACACCCACGACGGCCCCTGCTGCTGCCAGTGCCCGCCGGCCCAGCGGCGGCCGCGGCGCGCCACGATCCAGTGCCCCGGCACCCACACGTAACCGCCCCTGCGCCAATCCCAGTAGCCATCGGCCCAGACATAGCCGCGCGGGCGCGGCGGCGGCGGGCGGCGATCGCGCCGTCTCCTCGTTCGCCGCCTGCCCGCGCTCCATGTCGCCCTAGCTCGCGGCGGACGGCTGCCCGCCCGCCCCCGCCCGCTCCTTCTCCCGCCCCGTTGCCCCGCTCCTCTTGCCGGCGCTCCCCCGTACCCTACCCGTCCCTGCCGGCGATCCCCGCGGCTCTGCTTCGCCCCCGCCGTCCCGCTACTCGATCCCCCCCCCTCTGCGTCTGTCTCCCCT
>NZ_JAAGPF010000535.1 GCF_017104645.1 Burkholderia sp. Ac-20379 | reverse complement strand
GCGTGGCCGGCCTCTGGACCGACGCGCTGGCCGAACAGCGCCGCGCCGGCGACGCGCTCGCGGGCGACCTGCGCAGCGCGCTGGACGGTTTCAACGCCAGCTTCGAGGCGCGCTCGGCCACGCTGCTGCGCGACGTCGACAGCCGTCAGGCCGCCGCCGCCGAAGGCGCATCGCAAGCGTGGCAGGACGCGCTGGCGCGCCACGAACAATCGGGCGAGAAGCTCGCCGACGACAACCGCCAGGCGCTCGCCTCGGCTGCCGCGACGTTCGAAACGCACGCCGCCGCGCTGCTGCGCGAGTTGCGCGGCGCGCAACAGGAACTGCAAGGCCAGCTCGCCGCGCGCGACGAAACCCGCCTCGCTGCCTGGACCGGCTCGCTGGAAGCCGTCGGCGCGACGCTGCGCGAACAATGGCAAACCGCGAACACGGCCGCGCAGCAGCAGCAGGCCGAGATCTGCGCGACGCTGGAGCGCACCGCCAGCAGCATCGCCGCGCAGACCGAAGCGCAAGCCGGCCGCGCGCTCGGCGAGATCGCGCGCGCCGCCGAAACGGCTTCGGCCGCGTGGGAAGCGGCCAGCACGCAGGCCGCGCTTCGCCAGCAGACCGTGGTCGATACGCTGGCCGCCACCGCGCAGGACGTCGCCGCGCGCACCGAGACGCAGGCCACCGCCACCGTCGCCGAAATCGCGCGTCTCGCGGCAGCTTCGTCGGCCGCCTGGCAGACGGCCAGCACGCAGGCGGCCGAGCGTCAGCAGGCGATCTGCGACGCGCTCGCCCGCACCGCCAACGAGATTTCCGTGCAGACGGCCGCGCAGGCCAGCGGCACGGTCGCGGAAATCGCGCGCGCCGCCGAGGCGAACGCCACTGCATGGCAAGCCGCATCGACGCAAGCCGCCGAGCGCCAGCAGGCGATCTGCGACGCGCTTGCGAAAACCGCCGACAGCATCGCCACGCAAACTGAAACGCACGCCAACGGCACCATCGCAGAAATCGCGCGTGCCGCCGAAGCCAACGCCGCCGCATGGCAAGCCGCCTCGACGCAGGCCGCCGAGCGCCAGCAGGCGATCTGCGATGCACTCGCGCAAACTGCCGACAGCATCGCCACGCAAACCGAAACGCACGCCAGCGGCACCATCGCAGAAATCGCCCGCGCCGCCGAAGCGAACGCCGCTGTATGGCAAGCCGCATCGACGCAGGCCGCCGAGCGCCAGCAGACGATCTGCGACGCGCTTGCGAAAACCGCCGACAGCATCGCCACGCAAACCGAAACGCACGCCAACGGCACCATCGCAGAAATCGCCCGCGCCGCCGAAGCCAACGCCACTGCATGGCAAGCCGCCTCGACGCAGGCCGCCGAGCGTCAGCAGGCGATCTGCGATGCACTCGCGCAAACCGCCGACAGCATCGCCACGCAAACCAAAACGCACGCCAGCGGCACCATCGCAGAAATCGCCCGCGCCGCCGAAGCCAACTCCGCTGCATGGCAAGCCGCATCGACGCAGGCCGCCGAGCGCCAACAAGCGATCTGCGACGCGCTGACGAACGCCGCCAACGGCATCGCCACGCAAACCGAAACCCACGCCAACGGCACGATCGCAGAAATCGCCCGCGCGGCCGAAGCGAACGCCACCGCGTGGCAAGCCGCCTCGACACAAGCCGCCGAGCGCCAGCAGGCCATTTGCGACGCGCTCGCGCAAGCCGCCGCCGGCATCGCCGCGCAAACCGAAAGCCACGCGAAGGACACCTTCGCCGAAATCTCGCGCCTCGTCGAAGCGGCCTCCGAAGCGCCACGCGCCGCCGCCGACGTGGTCGCCGAACTGCGCCAGAAGCTCTCCGAGAGCATGGTGCAGGACACCGCGATGCTCGAGGAGCGCGGCCGCCTGCTGTCGACCGTCGCCACGCTGCTCGACGCCGTCAGCCACGCCAGCAACGAGCAGCGCGGCGCGATCGACGCGCTGGTGTCGACCTCGTCCGAGCTGCTCGACCGCGTCGGCACGCGTTTCGACCGACAGGTCGAGACGGGCGCGCAGGCGCTGGAAGGCGTGTCCGCGCAGGTCACCGGCAGCGCCGTTGAAATGGCCAGCCTCGCCGAGGCGTTCGGCCAGGCGGTGGCCGGCTTCGGCGAATCGAACGAGAAGCTGATGGTGCAACTGCAGCGCATCGAAGGCGCGCTCGACAAATCCCTCGCGCGCAGCGACGAGCAACTGGCCTATTACGTCGCGCAGGCCAAGGACGTCATCGATCTGAGCCTGATGTCGCAGCAGCAGATCGTCGAGAACCTGCAACGCCTCGACGGAGCGAAGCCCGCATGAACGACGATATCGACGGCGGCCTCGAGGCGGGCGTACCCGTCTGGGCCGCGTTCGGCGACTTGATGGCGGCGTTGCTCGGCGCGTTCGTGCTGATTCTGGTGGGCGTGATCGGCATGCAGCTCGAGGCGTCGTCGCGGCTGGCCGACGAGGTCAAGCAGCGGCAGATCGAGACGCAGCGCCGCAAGACGCTCGAACAGGCGCTGGCCGGCCCGCTCGCGGCCGGGCGCGTAACGCTGGTGGACGGCCGTATCGGCATCGCGGGCAACGTGCTGTTCGCCGTGAATTCGGATCAGTTGCAGCCGGCCGGCCGCGACCTGCTGCGCAGCCTCGCCGGGCCGCTGACCGCCTATCTGCGCGACCGCGACCAGATCCTGATGGTCAGCGGCTTCGCCGACGATCAGCAGGTGCGCGCCGGCAATCACCGCTTCGCCGACAACTGGGAGCTGTCCGCCGAGCGCGCGCTGACCGTCACGCGCGCGTTCATCGATGCGGGCGTGCCCGCGCCGTCGGTGTTCGCGGCGGCGTTCGGCTCGGAGCAGCCGGTCGGCTCGAACGCCGACGAGGCCGGCCGCGCCAAGAACCGCCGCGTGGAGATCGCGGCGGTGCCGCGCCCGACCAGTTCGGTGGCGGCCTCCGCGGCTTCCGCCGCCGTGGCGCACTGACATGAACCACGCGTCCGACGACCTGCCCGACGACCTGCCGCACGACGCGGCCCGCGCCCGCCTCGACGCCTGGCGCGCGGACGGCAGCCATCGCATCGATCCGCTGCGCTTCGGCGCGATGAGCGCGCTGCACCA
>NZ_JAAGPF010000534.1 GCF_017104645.1 Burkholderia sp. Ac-20379 | reverse complement strand
CGCCGCCACGGCGGCGGCGCTTGCGCGGGCCGGCCGCCGCGGGGTCGCGCGGCGCGCCCGAGGTCAGCAGCGCTTCGCGAGCGGCGACATCGCCGTCGATGAAATCCGTCCACCACTGCGCCACCGATTCGTCCAGTTCGCCGGACTCGCAGCGCAGCAGGAGGAAATCATACCCCGCTCTAAATCTTTGGTGTTCCAGCAGCCGGAGCGCGCCGCGGCCCGAGCGCTTCTCGAGACGCAGTTGCAGGCCCCAGATTTCGCGCATGTCGGCCGAGTAGCGCTTGTGGATCGCGAGCTTCTCGGTCTGCATTTCGAGCACGTCGTCCATCGCGCGTTGCAGCGCGGGCACCGGGAACTCGCCGTTCGCGACGTTCTGGTTCCAGCGCTGGCGCATGTCGTGCCAGAGCAGCGTGGCGAACAGGAAGCCCGGCGAGACGGACTTGCCGGCGCGCACGCGCGCATCGGTGTTGTTCAGCGCGAGCGTGATGAACTTCTCGCCCTGCGGCTGTTCGAGCACCACGTCGAGCAGCGGCAGCAGGCCGTGATGCAGGCCCTCGCTGCGCAGTTGCTTCAGGCAGGCCAGCGCGTGGCCCGACAGCAGCAGCTTCAGCATTTCGTCGAACAGGCGCGCGGCCGGCACGTTGCCGATCAGGTCGGCCAGCGGCTTGATCGGGTCGCGCGTGTTGGGTTCGATGTCGAAGCCGAGCTTGGCCGCGAAGCGCGCCACGCGCAGCATCCGCACCGGATCCTCGCGGTAGCGCGTGGCCGGATCGCCGATCATGCGCAAGAGTCGTGCGCGCATGTCGGCCATGCCGTCGTGGTAATCGAGCACCGTTTGCGTCGCGGGGTCGTAATACATCGCGTTGATCGTGAAGTCGCGGCGCGCCGCGTCTTCGTGCTGCTCGCCCCAGACGTTGTCGCGCAGCACGCGGCCGCTGGCGTCCACGGCGTGCGTGCGGCGATCGAGCTCGTCGCGCTTCATGCGGCGCGGCGGGGCCGCATCGGGCTCGGCCTTGGCGGCGGGCGCGTCGGCCGGCGCATCGACGAGCGCGCGGAACGTCGATACCTCGATCAACTCCTGGCCGAACTGCACGTGGACGATCTGGAACCGGCGGCCGATCACGCGGGCGCGGCGGAACAGGCGCTGCACCTCGGTGGGCGTGGCGTCGGTGGCGACGTCGAAATCCTTCGGCGCGATGCCGAACAGCAGATCGCGTACCGCGCCGCCGACGATGAAGGCGCGGAACCCGGCCTGCTGCAGCGTGTCGGTGACGCGCACGGCGTTGCGCGAGATCAGCGAGGGATCGATGCCGTGCACGGCGGCCGGCACGATGGTCGGCTCGGTGCGGCTCGCGGCCACCTTGGCGGCGTCGCGCGCGGCCTGCTTCTTCGCTGCGGCGACGGCGGCGGGCGAGGCTGCCGCCTCAAACGAGGCAGCGGGCGCGCCGGAGGCCGGGGCGTCGTCGTGGGCGGCGGTGTCGTCCTGCCCGAGCAGCTTGCGGATGAATTTTTTGATCACGAGGCTTGGAAGAGTTCGAGGATGCGCCAGCCCTGTTCGCGGGCATGGGCGCGCAGCGTGTCGTCGGGGTTGGTGGCGACCGGGTCGGTGACTTTCGCGAGCAGCGGGATGTCGTTGTGCGAATCGCTGTAGAAATAGCTGTGTTCGAAATCGGCCAGGGACTTGCCGAGCGAGGCGAGCCACGCTTCGGTGCGCGCGATCTTGCCTTCGCGGAAGCTCGGCAGGCCGGTGGCGCGGCCGGTCAGGTCCGAGGCCGGGTGGCCGTCGACCGTCTCGACGTCGCAGGCGATCAGCGTCTCGACGCCGAACGCCGTGGCGATCGGACGCGTGACGAACGCGTTGGTGGCCGTGACGATGCAGCACAGGTCGCCGGCTTCGCGGTGCTGGCGCACCAGATCGACGGCGGCCGGCAGCATCGCCGGGCGGATCACTTCGTGCATGTACTGCTCGTGCCAGGCGTCGAGCTGGGCGCGCGGGTGCTTCGCGAGCGGCGCCAGCGCGGCGGCCAGGTAGGCGTGGATGTCGAGCGTGCCGGCCTTGTAGTCCGCGTAGAAGCGGTCGTTCTGCGCGCGGAAGCGTTCCGCGTCGACGAGGCCGAGCTTGATCATGAAGCGACCCCATTCGTGGTCGCTGTCGGTCGGGATCAGCGTGTGATCGAGGTCAAAGAGTGCCAGATTTGTCATGGAGGGGCATTTTACTTGAAGCTACTTGATCGAGCCGGAAGTGCCGGCCGCGATGGCCGTCTCGCGCTCGAGCGTGGCCAGCAGCGTGCGCAGCAGCGGCAGCGTAACGGCGCGTTTCTGTTCGAGCGAGAAGCGGTCGAGCGCGTCGAGCAGAGCCATCAGGCTCGGCATGTCGCGCCGGTAATGAGTCAGCAGGTAGGCGGGCACGTCGTCGGCGATCGCGATGCCGCGATCCTTGGCGGCCCGCTTGAAGACGGCGGCCTTGTCGGCGTCCGACAGCGGCGCGAGGTGGAACACCAGGCCCCAGCCGAGCCGCGTGCGCAGGTCCTCGCGCACGTCGAGCGCGAGCGGCGCGGCCGGCCCGGCGCCGACGAACGCGCTCGACGGATGCGCGCGCACTTCGTTGAACAGGTTGAACAGGGCGATCTGCTGGGTGTCGCTCATCGCGTCGATGTCGTCGACCGCGTAGAGCGAGACGCGCGGATCGAACGCGATCGCGCCGAGCGGGCTTTGCGGCGTGAGGTAGCGCGCGCTGCCGTAGGAGGTGTCGTAGACAAGCGCCTGCAGCAGATGGCTGCGGCCGCTGCCGGCCTCGCCCCAGACGTAGAACGACCGGTCGGCCACCGGGCCGGCCGCGAGCGCGAGATCGAGCCGCCGCAGCCGCGACACGAGTTCGTGGTTCGCGCCGATGGTGAAATTCTCGAAGGTCCGGGGCGGCGGGGTACCGAGGTCGAGCGTCAGTTGACGAGTGGCGGTCACGATGCGGATCGGTCGAGGTCGGGCGGCGTGCCGAAGCCGCCGCGCCGATGCGCCGCCGCCACAGCGCGCGGCGCGCCGGGCGTGGCG
>NZ_JAAGPF010000533.1 GCF_017104645.1 Burkholderia sp. Ac-20379 | reverse complement strand
GAGCGCGCCGCTGGCGTCGCCGGGCGCAGCGGCCTCGGCGCGAAAGCCGTCGGTGGCGGGCAGCCGGTCTTCCGGCGAGCCGGCCACGATCTTCGCGAAATCGTCGGCCAGCGCCTCGGGCCTGAGCTTCGCGAATTCCGCCGACAGCGCCTGCAACGCATGGCGCAGGTGGCGCGTGCGCAGCAGCCCCACCAGCAGATAGCCGGTGCGCACCTGCGATTCGCCGAACATCAGCGTGGTGAACACCCAGCCGCGCTCCACGGCCTCCTCCACGTCGGCCGACAGATCGGAGATCGACGTGCTGCCGCGCGGCAGCCGCTCCAGCGCGGCGGTCAAATCGCGCGCCAGGTTCGACGGATTCACGTCGAAGTGCCGGACGATGCGATGCAGATCCGAATCCTGCCATTGCAGGATCTGATGCAGCCAGTGCACCAGTTCGACGTTCGGGTTGCCGCGCAGCTTGCAGAACACGGTGGCGCTCTCGATCCCGCGGTAAGCCAGCGCATTGAGCTTGCCGAACAAGGCGCCGCGACTGATTTCGGCCATGATCCTTCCTGTAGACGATGAGGCGGCCGCTCGGCGGCCACCGGTTCAAAGTGAGAAGCGCCGGCCGCGCCGTGCTTCACTGCATGCTTCACTGTCTGCTTCACTGCGTTGCTTGCCGCGCTCCGCCGGGGGGCGCGGCCCGGCGCTAGTCGACGGGCGTCAGCATCACGTCGTCGGCGTCGGCCGGCTTCGGATAGCGGCCCATCCAGGAGCTGAAGCCCATTCGCCCGGCGCGGCCCAGGTGCATGCCCGGCACCGCCTCCTTCTTCAGCACCAGTTGCACGTCCCAGCCCTTCTCGCCGCCCGCGTAGAGCCGCACGGCCGCCACCAGCGCGTCGAGCGCGTCGCCGCCGGGCAGGAAGCGGTTGAACTGGTTCAGGCTCAGCGGCCCGATGCGCAGCCGGAACCGGTGCTGTGCGCCGCGCACCTGCGCGCCGAGCGTGGCGTTGCGGCCCATCTGCGCCATCGTGCCGCCCATGCGCAAGTGCGCCTCCGGCGGCAGCGCCATCCAGCCCACCACGAATTCCTCCACCGCCACCGGCACCTCGAAGTAGTGTTCGAGCAAGCCCTTGAGGCCCTCGGCGTTGCGCGCCTGCGGCACCAGCCGCCCGACGAAGAACCGCTTGTACGCGTCGGGCAGCGCGTCGCGCGCATCCAGTTGCGGCGTGCCGATGCCGATCAGCGCGCCGATCCAGGTGCGGAACCGGTCCTGCGCCGGGCGGTCGAGCTGCACGGTCGGCTGGGCGTCAGCCCAGGCGCGGTAGAACAGGCTCAGCATCCGGTGATGAAACAGGTCGGCGAACGCCACCAGCGTCGGATCGCGCGCGTTGCGCTGCCGGTCGACGGCGTGCTCGGTCAGGTGCAGCGGCAGCGGCCCGTTCGGCCCGAACAGCCCGAGGAACAGCCCGTGCAGCCGCCCCGGCTCGCCGTTCGCGCCGGGCTCGAAGCGCTCGATGCTGCGCGCCGGGAATTCGAGCGAGGCGGCATGCGCGAGCCGCACCGGATCGTCGGCCGGCTTGGTCGAATGGCCGAAGCGCGGCTGCGCCGGATACGCGCATTCGAGCCGCCGCATCGCCTCGAAGAATTCGAAGTCGAACGGGCGCGCCGCGAGCGCCGCTTCGAGCTCGGTGGCCTTGCCGGCGCGGGCGCCGACGTCGCCCGTCACAGAATCGGACGCTTGCCGGGCATCGCGGGCCATCGGGCTACCTCGTTGCGTTCGAAGGTGCGCAGCGCCGTTTCGGTGAACGAATTCAGCGAGACGTAGCGCGCGAAGAAGTGCTGGAGCACCGAGCCGAGCAGGAACGCGCTGCCGCCCTCGAACGCGGCGTCGGCGCAGGTCAGCGTGATCTCGAGCCCGCGCCCGTAGGTGATCGGCCCCGGCACCGGAATGCGGCGCGTGGCGGGCCGCGCGACCACCTGCTTGATGCCCTCGATCTGGCGGCGCGCGGCCGCGTCGAACTCGTCGTGATACAGGCCGAGCATCTCGCGCAGCGCGGCCGCGCCCTGCTCGCCGTCCTCGCCGAGCAGCGACAGGTAGTTCAGCTGCAGATGGCTGATCAGCCGCCAGGCGGTATCGCCCGTCGCGGTGGGTGCGCGCGGCCGGGTCGGGCCGGCCACGCAGCGGATCGACGCGACCGGCGCATCGGTGTCCAGCGTGAAATCGGTGTACGACTTGCCCACCGGCATGTGCAGCGGCAGATCGCGGTTGGTGCACAGCACGCGCAGGCCGAGCTGGCGCAGCGAGGTGGCGTACGGGGCGTCGTTGGCGTCGACCAGCGCGATGAACGTCTCGCTGCCCACGTAGCTCGACCGCGCGCCCTTCTCCTTCTGGCGGCTCGACAGCAGGCGCGGCTCGCGGCGCAGCGTATGGAACGCGGCCTGCCCGCCGTGCCAGGTGCGCGCGTTGCCGCCGTAGAACGGCAGGAAACTCTGCTCGGGCTCCTGACGATCGCCGTAGCCCTGCACGTCGAGCACGCTGTGCACCTCGAAATCCATCGGCCGCGTGCGGTCGCCGAGCACGTGATATTCGGTCTTGCCGGCTTGCAGGTGGATGCGGTCCGCGCGCCGTTCGAACAGGTTCACGGCCGGCGTGCAGAACAGACGGAAATTGCCCGCGTCGATCGCGTTGTGCAAGCGCGGCACGCTGCGGTCGAGCCACACGACGATCTCGAACGCGTTGCCGCGCGCGCGCGACAGCAGCGCGCGCAGCCCGGTGAACTCGACGAAGCGGAAGCGCTCCGGGCACGCGAAATACTCCTGCAGCAGCCGGTAGCCGCTGAACGAGCGGTCGCCGTACGGCAGCATGCCTTCGTGCTCGTCGAAGCCGAGCGGGCGCAGCGCCGCGGCGTCGTGATGATCGGCAAGCCACTCGCCTTCGCCGGACGCCGCGGTGCGCACCGTGTAGCCCGCGCAGTTCGCCAGCAGTTGCTCGTGGATCAGGCCCGGCAGTTCGTCGGCGCCGGCCAGGTACACCGGCAGCCGGTCGAGCCCCCCCCCCCCCCCCCCCCCCCCCCCCCCCCCCCCCCACCCCCCCCCCCCCCCCCCCCCCCCCCCCCCCCCCCCCCCCCCCCCCCCCCCCCCCCCCCCCCCCCCCCCCCCCCCCCCCCCCCCCCCCCCCCCCCCCCCCCCCCCCCCCCCCCCCCCCCCCCCCC
>NZ_JAAGPF010000532.1 GCF_017104645.1 Burkholderia sp. Ac-20379 | reverse complement strand
ATTCTCGTGCCGATTCCCGCGCCGGTGCTCGCCAGGAATCGCGTCCGCCCCGCGAGCCGCGCGCTCCCCGGCCGCCGGTGACGCCGAACCCGGTCCCGCCGATCACGTTCCCCGAAAGCCTGCCCGTCTCGGGCAAGCGCGAGGAGATCGCGCGCGCGATCGCGGCGAACCAGGTGGTGATCGTCTGCGGCGAAACCGGCTCGGGCAAGACCACCCAGTTGCCGAAGATCTGCCTCGAATTGGGCCGCGGCGTGGGCGCGGGCGGCAAGGGCTTGATCGGCCATACGCAGCCGCGCCGGCTGGCGGCGTCGTCCACGGGCCGCCGGATCGCCGAGGAACTCGGCACGCCGTTCGGCGAGGTGGTCGGCTACAAGGTACGTTTTACCGACAACCTGGCGCCCGGCGCATCCGTCAAGCTGATGACGGACGGTATTCTGCTGGCCGAAACCCAGACCGATCCGCTGCTGCGCGCCTACGACACGCTGATCATCGACGAGGCGCACGAACGCAGCCTCAACATCGATTTCCTGCTCGGCTACCTGCGGCAGATCCTGCCGAAGCGCCCCGACCTGAAGCTGATCGTGACCTCGGCCACGATCGACGCCGACCGCTTCGCGCGCCACTTCGGCAGCGAGACGAAGCCGGCGCCGGTGATCGAGGTCAGCGGCCGGCTGTATCCGGTCGAGGTGCGCTACCGGCCGATCGCCGACGACCGCTCGGCGGCCGTGCGCAACGCCGAAGGCGCGTCGAGCGGGCGCGACCGCCAGAAAACCGCGCGCGAGGCCGAGCGCGACCTGATGGACGGCATCGTCGACGCGGTCGACGAGCTGTGCCGCGAAGGCCCCGGCGACGTGCTGGTGTTCCTGCCCGGCGAGCGCGAGATCCGCGACGCGGCCGAGGCGCTGCGCAAGCATCACCCGCCGCATACGGAAATCCTGCCGCTGTTCGCGCGGCTGTCGGCGGCCGATCAGGAACGCGTGTTCAAGGGTTCGAACGCGCGCCGCATCGTGCTGGCCACCAACGTGGCCGAAACCTCGCTGACGGTGCCGGGCATCCGCTACGTGGTCGATACCGGCCTCGCGCGCGTCAAGCGCTATTCGTATCGCAACAAGGTCGAGCAGTTGCAGGTGGAGTCGATCTCGCAGGCGGCCGCCAACCAGCGCGCCGGCCGTTGCGGCCGGGTGGCCGACGGCATCTGCATCCGGCTCTACGAGGAAAGCGACTACACGGGCCGCGCGCGCTTCACCGATCCGGAAATCCTGCGCTCGTCGCTGGCGGCCGTGATCCTGCGGATGAAGTCGCTGCATCTGAGCTCGATCGAATCGTTCCCGTTCATCGAGCCGCCGCCGGGCCGCGCGATCGCCGACGGCTATCAACTGCTCAACGAACTGGGCGCGGTGGACGACGACAACGCGCTGACGCCGCTCGGCCGCGAACTGGCGCGCCTGCCGCTCGACCCGCGCGTGGGCCGCATGATCCTGGCCGCGCGCGACCAGCAGGCGCTGCGCGAGGTGCTGATCATCGCCAGCGCGCTGTCGGTGCAGGATCCGCGCGACCGGCCGATCGAGGCGCAGGAGCAGGCCGACCAGGCGCACCGCAAGTTCGCCGACGAGCGCTCCGAATTCCTCCAGTGGCCGCGCATCTGGGCCTGGTTCGAGGAGGCGGTGGCGCACAAGAAGTCGAACCGCCAACTGGTGGACGCCTGCCGCGCCAATTTCCTGTCGCACCTGCGGCTGCGCGAATGGCGCGACGTTCATTCGCAACTGCTGACGGTGGTGCGCGAGCTCGGCTGGCGCCTGAACGAAGCCGATGCGACCTTCGAGCAGGTGCATCTGTCGCTGCTGACGGGCCTGCTCGGCAATATCGGCATGAAGGCCGACGACGAGCCGCATTACCTCGGCGCGCGCGGCATCAAGTTCCATCTGTGGCCGGGCTCGGCGCTGGTCAAGAAGGCCGGACGCTGGGTGATGGCCGCCGAGCTGGTGGAAACGAGCCGGCTGTACGCGCGCGGGCTGGCGAAGATCGAGCCCGAATGGGTCGAGAAGGTCGGCGCGCATCTGCTGAAAACGTCGTTGTCCGAGCCGCACTGGGAGAAGAAGCCGGCGCAGGTGACGGCGTTCGAGCGCGGCGTGCTGTACGGCCTGACGATCTACAACCGGCGCCGCGTGGCGTTCGGCAAGCAGGATCCGAAGCGCGCGCGCGAGCTGTTCATCCGCGGCGCGCTGGTGGAGGGCGAATTCGACACGCGGCTCGCGTTCTTCGCGCACAACCGCAAGCTGCTGGCCGATATCGAGCAGCTCGAGCACAAGTCGCGCCGGCAGGACGTGCTGGTGGACGACGAACTGATCTTCGGCTTCTACGATCAGGCGGTGCCGGAAGGCATCCACACCGGCGCGGCGTTCGAGCGCTGGTATCGCGACGAGCTGAAGCGGAGCGGCCAGCCCGAGGACAAGCTGCGCCTGCTGTACCTGTCGCGCGACGATCTGATGCGCCACGAGGCGGCCGGCGTGACGACCGACCTGTTCCCGAAACGGTTGACCATGGCCGGCGTGGAAATGGGCCTGTCGTACCACTTCGAGCCGGGCTCGCCGCGCGACGGCGTGACGCTGCAGGTGCCGCTCTACGCGCTGAACCAGGTCGACGCGCGCCGCGCCGAATGGCTCGTGCCGGGCATGCTGAAGGAAAAGGTGCAACTGCTGCTGAAATCGCTGCCGCAGAAGCTGCGCCGCCATTGCGTGCCGCTGCCCGAGTTCGCGGCCGGCTTCGTCGAGCGTTCGGGCGCCGAGCGCTTCGGCGCGGGCGCGCTGGTCGAGCTGCTGATCGCTGACATCCGCCATCAGACGCAGATCGCCATGAAATCCTCGGATTTCAAGCTGGAAACGCTGCCGGCGCACCTGTTCATGAATTTCAAGGTGATCGACGAGCATGGCCGCCAGCTCGGCATGGGCCGCAATCTCGCGCAGTTGCGCGGCGAACTGGGCATGCAGGCGCAGCAGCATTTCCAGAAGATCGCGGCGGCA
>NZ_JAAGPF010000531.1 GCF_017104645.1 Burkholderia sp. Ac-20379 | reverse complement strand
GAGAGAAGAACAGTGTAGTATGACGTGAGGAGGTAGGCTAAGTAATAATTGGAGCACAGAGCACGAGGGAGAGGCAAGGGAAGCAAAGTATAGACAGAGTGAGAGGAGAGGGTGAGCAAGATGAGAGAAAGAAAGAGGGTAGAGAGAGAGATGTAAGATAAAGGACTGAGAGTTGTGATGTAGATGTAGGGAGAAGAGGAGAAATAAAGGTAAGAGTGAAGAGGTATTTTTTTTTGTC
>NZ_JAAGPF010000530.1 GCF_017104645.1 Burkholderia sp. Ac-20379 | reverse complement strand
TGGCCGACGCGCCGCGCTCGGCCGCGCTCGTCATGCTCGACGGCACGCCGGTGGTATCCACCGGCAAGCCGCTCGACCGGGACGACAACCTGGCCGGCTCGGCGCTGCTGCGCTCGCTGTTGCCGCACGCCGAGGCGGGCGCGTTCTCGGCGCTCGATCTCGACGGCGTGAGCAGCATCGGCGCCTATCGAACCGCGCGGCGCTGGCCGCTCGTGACCGTGGTCGCCGCGCCGGCCGATCGCGCGCTGGCCGGCTGGCGCGCCATTGCGTGCTGGGTGGCGTTCGGCACCGGCGCGGTGCTGGTGCTGTGGGGCGTGGTGTGCCTGGCCGCCGCGCGCAGCCTGCGCCAGAACGCGCTGACCATCGCCGCGCTCGGCCAGTTGATGCGCGAGATCGCGAGCAGCGAGGCGCGCAACACGGCGGTGCTGACCAGCGCGATGGACGGCATGGTCACGCTCGACGCGCTCGGCCACGTGGTCGAGTTCAACCGCGAGGCCGAGCGGATCTTCGGCTACCGCGCCGAGAACCTGATCGGCCAGCCCGGCGAGGCGCTGCTGCCCGACGAGATCCACGAGCTGATGCGCGAGCGCGCGGCCGGCGACGACGAGCGCTCGATCGCGCCGCGCAGCCGGCTCGAACTGAACGCGCGGCGTGCCAACGGCCGCGTGTTTCCGGCCGAGATCTCGGTCGCCCCGGTGGACGTGGACGGCGAGCTGTTCTACTTCTGCACGGTGCGCGATCTGTCCGAGGCGAAGCGCGTCGCGCACGAACGCGCGCAGTTGCTGGCCAAGTACCGCGATTCGTCGTCCGACCTGCGCGGCCTGAAGAACGCGCTCGACGAGCACGCGATCGTCAGCATCGTCGCGCCCGACGGCACGTTCCTCTACGCGAACTCGATGCTGGCCTCGGTCAGCGGCTATCCGACCGACGAGCTGATCGGCCAGTCGTTCCGCCTGCTGCGTCCCGACGACACCGCCGAACAGGCCGTGGACCGCCTGCCCGAGCTGATCCGCGAAGGCGCGCCGTGGAGCGGCCAGCTCGTGCACCGCCGCCGCGACGGCTCGCTGTTCTGGACCGCCTCCACGCTGGTGCCGATCATGAACACGTCGCAGAACACCAAGCACGCGTTCCTGATCCAGACCGACATCAGCCAGCAGGTGGCCGGCGAGCATGCGCTGAAGGCCGCGCAGCGCGCCGAGCTCGAACTCGGCGCGGGCATCCAGCGCGGCCTGCTGATCGGCGATCTGCCGCCGGCCGTGCACGGCTGCCTGATCGCGAGCTTCAACGTGGCCTCGCGCGGCATCAACGGCGATTTCTTCGACTGGTTCGAATTCGACGACGGCTGCTTCGACCTGCTGGTGGGCGACGCGATGGGCAAGGGCGTGCCGGCCGCGCTGCTCGGCGCAGCGCTGAAGATGCAGTTCTCGCGTTCGATCGCCGAGCTGATCGCGCACGGCACGCCGCGGCCCTCGCCGGCGCGCATCGTCGCGCACGCGCAGCGCGCCATGCACGCGCGGCTGCAGGCGCTCGACAGCTTCGTCACGCTTTGCTACCTGCGCATCGACCGCGCGCGCGGCACCGCCACCTGGGTGGGCTGCGGGCACGAGGAAACCATGGTGTTCCGCGGCAAGGCGCCGCCCGAATTCCTGCGCAACCAGCATCCGCCGCTCGGCGTGATCGAGGAAGCCGACGTGTTCGAGGATACGGTGCGGCTCGGCGCGGGCGACACCGTGGTGCTCTATTCGGACGGCCTGACCGACGCGGTCGACCGCGCCGGCGAGCGGTTCGGCCTCGACCGCCTGTCGGCCACGCTGCGCGGGCTGCTGCCGAGCCATCGCCGCCCCGGCACGATCGTGCGCGGCATGCGCGCGGCCGTGGAGGCCTTCACCCGCAGCGCGCGGATTCCCGACGACATGACGATGCTCGTGCTGCAAATGCCGGACGGCGAGCCCGGCGCGCGCCGCGGGCGGCTCGACCTGCCGCGCACGCTGTCGCAGTTGCAGTTGCTGCGCGGCTTCGTCACGGCGCATGCGGCGGCCGGCATCGGCGAGGACGACGCGGCCGCGCTGGCGCTGGCCGCCGTCGAACTGGCCAGCAACGTGGTGCGCCACGATTCGCAGCCGGGCGACGGGCCGATCGAGGTGGTCTGCACGGCCAATCACGGCGTGGCCACGCTCGAATTCGTCTACGACGGCCGGCCGTTCACGCCGCCGCCCGAGCTGGCGCCCGATTTCTCGGGCGAATCGGAAGGCGGCTTCGGCCTGTTCATCATTCGCGAAAGCTGCGACGAGGTCAGCCATGCGCACGTCAACGGCATCAATCGCGTGCTGCTGACCAAGCGGCGTCACACAGTGCCGATCTGACGCCGGGGCAGGGCGGCCGCGCGCCGCCCCGCTCCGGTTCCGGCGCTTGCATCGGGCCCCTTTATAGGTGCCTACGTTTGCAGTTCCGTCACGATTCCCAGGCCGATTCGCGTTGAAATACGCCCATCCACGCAGGAGGGCTACGCGATGATCGCAATCTCTTTGGACGCACAACAACGTTGCAGCCGCCAGTCGGGCGGCCGGCAGGACGACGTTCGCCTGCAGCCGGGACGTGCGCGTCATCTGCCGCAATCGGCGCGCGAATGGCGGCGCCTGCGCTCGGCCACCGCGCCGCTGCGCCGTCAGCCCCCGCCGTGCTGGGTCGGCAGCGCGTTCCGCGCGCCGATGGAGGACGAGTTTTGAACGCGCCGCGCATCGCCGTCGTGGTGACGGGGCGCGACCGGGGCGGCGCGCTGTCGCGCTGCCTGCGCAGCGTGCGCGGGGCCGACTGGCGCGATCTGCCGGTCGAGGTGATCTACGCGACCA
>NZ_JAAGPF010000529.1 GCF_017104645.1 Burkholderia sp. Ac-20379 | reverse complement strand
GGCGCGGCGCTGGCGCCGGTCGCGGCCGAGGGGGCGGTGCGCGCGGAAGGCTGAGGCGGCCGGGGCGGCAATGGGGTGGCAAGGAGCGGCGGCGTGCCGGGGCACGGTGCAAGCCCGTCGAAGGGAAGCGGAAAGCCGTCGCCGGCGCAAGGCGTGCCGAAAAGCCGACTGTGTTCTAGGCAACTGTGTTCCTCGCGATGCATCGTTTCGCTATATATTTCCGCGCATAACGATCCCAACCCCTCATCGCGTTTCGCCCCATGTTTCTCCGTCGCCCCCGTTTCAGGGCGCTCGCGCTGGCTGCTGCCGGCGCGGGCGCGTCGTGTGTCGCGCATGCGCAGGATCCCGCACCGGATCGCGAGGTGGCGCTCGCGCCGGTCGCCGTCGGCGGCCTGATGCCGTATTCGCTGCCGTCGTATCAGGTCGAGCGGATCCGCGTCGGCCCGCTCGGCGAGAAGGCGCTGCTCGACACGCCGTATTCGATCAGCGTGGTGCCCGCCGCGTTGGCCGCCAACCAGCAGCTCGAAAGCGTGCGCGAGGCGTTTCGCTTCATCCCGTCGGTGCAGGGCGAGAACATCCGCCCGCAAACGCGCGGCCTGCAGGCCGGGGTGGTACAGAACACGCGCGTGGACGGCCTGAACGTGGCCGCCACCACCGATTACCCGATCGAGGAATTCGAGCGCGTGGAAGTGCTCGGCGGCCTGTCGGGCGCGCTGTACGGCCCGGCCAACCCGGCCGGCACGTTCAACTTCGTGTTCAAGCGCCCGACGGCCACGCCGCTGCGCGAATTCACGGTGGGCTACGTCTCGCGGCAATCGCTGCTCGAACACCTCGATCTCGGCGGCCATTTCGGCAAGAACGACGTGTTCGGCTACCGCCTCAACCTGCTGAACCAGAACGGCGAGAGCTACGCGCCCGGCAGCCGCCTGCGGCGCGAGCTGGCGAGCCTCGCGTTCGACGTGCGCTTCAGCCGCGACACGCGCCTCGAAACCAACGCCAGCACCTATCGCTATCTCGACACCGGCTTTCCGGGCACGTTCGCGCTGGCGCGCAACGTGCCGTTTCCGGCATCGCTCGATCCGACGCGCGCGGGCTACGGCCAGACCTGGGCCGGCGACGACAACACCACCACGATCCTGAGCGCCACGCTCAAGCACGACTTCAGCGACGACTGGCACCTGAGCGCCGGCCTGCTGCGCGAGACGAGCGACCGCGCCTCCACGGTGCCCACCAACACGATCACCGGCAAGTCGGGCGCGTACACCGCCACCGCGGCCACCACCACGTTCAGTCTCGACACGATCGTCAGCAACACCCTCGCGCTGAACGGCCGCACCTGGCTGGCAGGCATGTCGCACGATCTGGTGCTGTCGAACACCGGCTTCTTCTGGAATCGCTACACGCCGTTCCAGACCGGCGCGATCACGCTCGGCACCGGCAACCTCGCCAATCCGTCGAGTTTCGCCGAGCCGCCGCTGCCCGACTTCTCGGATCGCTTCCGCGCGGTGCGCACGATCCAGCAATCGGTGACGCTCGGCGACACGATCGGCTTCAATGCGCAATGGTCGGCGCTGCTGGCCGCGAGCCAGAGCTGGATCAGCGTGCGCAACTTCAACCGTCAGGGCGCCGTCGCGAGCCGCTACGACGCGAACGGCATCAGCCCCACCGCGAGCCTGATGTTCAAGCCGCGGCCGAACATGACGGCCTACGTGACGTACGCGGACAGCCTCCAGCAGGGCGACAGCGCGCCAACCGGCGCGGCCAACGCGGGCCAGAGCCTCGCGCCGTACCGCAGCCGCGAATGGGAGCTGGGCTACAAACTCGAAGTGGCGGCGATGAACCTCGGCGCGGCGCTGTACCGGATCCAGCGCCCGTATGCCTACGTGGGCGCGGACAACGTGTTCGCCAACGGCGGCCGGCAGGTGAACCGCGGCCTCGAACTGACGGCGAACGGCTCGGTCAGCCGCGACCTGTACGTGTACGCGGGGCTGTCGCTGCTCGATCCGCGCCTGTTCGACACCGGCTCGGCGGCCACCAGCGACCAGCAGATCCTCGGGCTGTCGCGCGTGGTGTTCAACGCGCTGCTCGACTACAGCGTGCCGGCGGTACCGGGGCTGGCGTTCACGCTGAACGTCAATCACGCGAGCCGGCGGCCGGGCAACTACACGAATACCGATTTCGTCGACGGCTACACGCTGCTCGATCTCGGCGCGCGCTATCGCACGCGCGTCGCGGGCAAGAACGTGGTGTTCCGCGTCGCGGTCGACAACCTGACCAACCGGCAATACTGGGCGAACATCGCCCCGACCGGCCAGAACGGCTTCAACAGCACGGACAACGGCACCGGCACGCTCGGCGCGCCGCGCACCGTGCGCGCTTCCATCCAGATCGATCTATGACCTTCATGCGTTCCTTCCGCCCATTCCGCGTTGCCCGGCTCGCCGCCGCGCTGGCCTTGACGAGCGCCGTCGCGCACGGCGCGGAGCCGGTCACCGTCTACGCGGCCGGCAGCACCGGCGGCGCGCTGGCGACGCTCGCGCACGACTACGAGGCCGCCACCGGCCAGCCCGTCAGGCTCGTGTTCGGGCCGGCCGGCCTGCTGCTGGAGCGCATCGAGCGCGGCGAGCATGCCGACCTGTTCGTGTCGGCCAACCTCGCGCATCCGCAACGGCTGACCGACGAGGGCAAGGCCGGCCCGACGGTGGTGTTCGCGCGCAACCGCGTGTGCGTGACGGCGCGGCCCGACGTGGGCCTGACCACGGCGAACCTGCTCGACAAGCTGCTCGATCCGGCCGTGAAGATCGGCACCTCCACGCCGCATGCGGACCCGGGCGGCGACTACGCGTGGCAACTGTTCGCGAAGGCCGGCACGGTGCGCGACGGGGCCACGGCCGTGCTCGAGGCGAAGGCGCGGCAATTGGTGGGCGGCCGCACCGCGCCCGACGTGCCGGCAGGGCGCAACCCCGTCGAATACTTCATGCAGACGCACCGCGTGGACGTGTTCGTCGGCTATTGCAGCTCGCACGACACGAAGCCGAACCCGGCGTTCGACCAGGTGGCGCTGCCGCCCGAGCTGGCGATCCAGGCCGATTACGGCATGACAGTGCTGGCCGGCCGCCGCGACGACGACGCGGCCTATCGTTTCGCGATGTATCTGCTGAGCCCGGCCGCGCAGGCGGTGCTGCCGCGTTACGGCTTCGGCGCGGTCGGGCTGGCTTCGCCGCAGCCGTGAAAGGGCGCGACGCCAGGCGGCCCGCCTCGCGATCCTGACGGCTGTCGCCGGGCGCGACGGCGTCGATCCCGCCCGCGGCGACGCC
>NZ_JAAGPF010000528.1 GCF_017104645.1 Burkholderia sp. Ac-20379 | reverse complement strand
CGCGTGCTGTTCGGCGGCGTGCCGACCGGCGTGGCCGTGTGCGACGCGCAGCAGCACGGCGGCCCGTGGCCCGCTTCGACGCAACCGCAAACCACTTCGGTGGGCTACACCGCGATCGAGCGCTTCCTGCGCCCGGTCGCGCTGCAGGACGCGCCGCAATGGGCCGTCGACGCGAACCACGGAGGGGCCGCAGCATGATGCGCCACGTCGTGATGTTCCGCCGCCTGCCGAGCGTGGCCGAGGACGCCGCGCGCGAAGCGGCGCTGGTCGAGCGCATGCGCACGCTCGAAGGCGAAATCGACTTCATCCGCGACTGGCGCGTGTCGGCCAACGAGCTGGCGCGCCCGATCTGCTGGGATTACCTGCTGGAAGCCAGCTTCGACGACGCCGCGGCGGTCGAACGCTATCTGCCGCATCCGGCGCACCAGGCCCTGATCGCGGACCTGAAGACGTATTTCGAGTGGGTCGCCGTCGACTACACTCGCTGAAACCACGGAACCCCAAAGATGAAAACCCTTCTTGTGACCGGCGCGGCCGGCGGCGTCGCGACCCGCGTGCGCCCCTGGCTGCGCGAGCACTACAACCTGCGCCTGCTCGACCTGCGCGCGGCCGGCGATCTGGCCGCCAACGAAACGGCGTTGACCGGCGACATCACCGACCGCGACGCCGTGCTGCGCGCCGCGCACGGCGTGGACGGCATCCTGCACCTGGCCTGCGCGTACAGCCTCGACATCGATTTCGAGGCCACGCTCGACGCCAACTACCGCGCCCAGCTCTATCTGCTCGACGCGTGCCGCGAGCACGGCATCGGCCGCTTCGTGTTCGCGAGCAGCCATCACGTGCTCGGTCAGCACCGCGTCGACGGCTTCGCCGGCGACGACGCGCCGGTTGCGCCGGACGGCTTCTACGCGCTGAGCAAGGTGTTCGGCGAGGCGGCCTGCTCGCTGTACGCGCACCGCCACGGCATCAAGGCGCTGTCGATCCGGATCGGCAACGCCGACGACCGCGTGGCCGACGGCCGCCGCCAGCACATCTGGGTCAGCGGCCGCGATCTCGCGCAACTGATCCGGATCGGCTTCGAGCACGAGGCGATCACGCACGACGTGGTGTACGGCGTGTCGCGCTGCGCCGCGCCGTTCTTCGAGAACGCGCGCGCCATCGCGCTCGGCTACGCGCCGCAGGATTCGGCGCAGGACAACCTGTCGCCCGAATTCGTCGCGCGCGACGCGATGCCCGCCTCGGCCGGCCCCGATTTCGTCGGCGGCCCTTACGTGCCGCAACCGCTGATCGTCAGGACCCCGCAATGAAGATCCGTTCGGTCGAAAGCCGCATCGTCGAGATTCCGTTCGAGGATCGCGGCAAGGGCCTCGGCATCACGCCGTCGGCCTGGAAGACGCTCGAAACCGTGCTGATCCGCATCGAGGACACCGACGGCAACGTCGGCTGGGGCGAGGCGTTCGGCTATTTCGTGGCCGACGCCACGCGCAGCGTGGTCGAAACCCGCCTGAAGCCGCTGGTGGAAGGCGCGACGATCGAATCGATCCCGGCGTGGAGCCGGGCCACGCAGCGCGCGCTGCATATCTTCGGGCGCTACGGCATCACGATGTTCGCGATCTCGGGCATCGACATGGCGCTGTGGGATCTGGCCGCCAAGCGCGCGAAGCAGCCGCTGTGGCGTTTGCTCGGCGGCGAGGCGCCCGCCGCGCTGTCGACCTATGCGAGCCTGGTGCGCTACGGCGACGGCGAAGGCGCGGCGGCGATCTGCCGCCGCGCGCTCGACGAAGGCTTTCGCGACATCAAGCTGCACGAGATCGATCTCGAGGTGGTGACGGCGGCGCACGACGCCGTGGGCGGCCGCGCGCCGATCTCGGTCGACGTGAACTGCGCCTGGGACGACGCCACGGCGCGCGCCAACGCGGCGCGGCTGCACGAGCTCGGCGGCATCTCGTGGCTCGAGGAGCCGGTGTTCCCGCCCGAGGATTTCCCGCGGCTGGCCGCGCTGCGCGGGCTCGGCGTGCCGATCGCGGCCGGCGAGAACTGGTGCACGGCCACGCAGTTCAAGCAAGCCATCGCGGCGGGCGCCGTCGATTATCTGCAGCCGAGCGTCAGCAAGGTGGGCGGCATCAGCGAATTCGTCGAGATCATGGCGCTCGCGCGTGAGGCGAAGCTCGGCGTGCTGCCGCACAGCCCGTACTTCGGCCCCGGCTTCCTGGCCACGCTGCATCTGGCCACGGCGTATCGCGAGATGATGCAGGTCGAGTATCTGTACGTCGATCCGGCCGCCGAGCTGATCGCGCTCGCGCCGATCCGCGACGGCCACCGCTTCACGCTCGACGATGCGCCGGGCATCGGGCTCGCGCCCGACGAGGCAGTGGTGTCGCGGTTCCTGCGGGCACGTTGAGGCAACGCGCCGCCGCGACCGGCGGCTCACGCGATGCAAAACGGCACGGCGAACCCTCGGGTTCGCCGTTTTTTCATGCGCGCGCCGCCACCCCGCGCTCGATCAGGAACGATGCGAGCCGGTCGTAGCATGCCGCGCTTTCTTCCAGCCGCGCGGCCCGCAGGCCCGCATGCACGAGCCCGTGGCCGCGCCAGACCTCGGCCTCGACGCCCGCACGGCGCAGTTTCGCCGCGTAGTCGAGCCCCTGATCGCGCAGCACGTCTTCCATCGCCACCAGCAGCAAGGCCGGCGCGAGCCCCGGCAGGTCGCCGCCGTCGAGCGGCATCGCGCGGCCGAGGCCACGATCGCCGGGATTCGGCAGA
>NZ_JAAGPF010000527.1 GCF_017104645.1 Burkholderia sp. Ac-20379 | reverse complement strand
CGGCCCGGCAGGCGCGGCGTCCTTCGCCGCGGCCTTGGCCTTGTCGGCCGCCTTCGCGCCCTTTTTACCCTTGCCGTTCTTGTCGGCGGCCGCCTCGGGATCGACCGGGCGCGGCGGCACGTCGGATTGATAGTGCAGCACCAGCATCTCGCGCGCGCCGCGCACGGCGGCCACCGGCATGCAGACCACATGCGCGAACGCGGTGTCGCCCACCTTGTCGACGCGCACCACCTTGGCCACCGGCAGGCCCGGCGGGTAGATGCCGTCGAGGCCGCTGGTGACGAGTTCGTCGCCCACCATCAGATCGGCGCTGGTCGGCACGAAGCGCAGGTCGAGCGCATCGCCCTTCGGCGTGCCGTAGATCACGCTGCGCAGCCCGGTGCGCAGCACCTGCACCGGAATCGCGAGGTCGCGATCGGTGATCAGCGTGATTTCGGATTGCAGCGGGAACACGCGCGTGACCTGGCCGACCACGCCGTCCTCGGTGACCACCGGCGCGCCGTTCTGGATGTCGTCGTGCGAGCCGTGGCCGATCACGACGCGCTGCGAGAACGGATCGCTGGTGTCGTACTGGATCTCGACCGGCGTGGCCTGCGCGGCGATGCGCTGGCGCAGGCCGAGGATCGCGCGCAGGTGCGCGTTGTCGGCGGCGAGCAGCGAGGCCTGGTTCGCCTGCAGCGAGAGCTTCAGGTTGCGGTCGTTCAGTTGCTGGTTGTCGTGGCGCAGCGTGGCGTTGCTCGCGGCCAGATCGGCGGCGCCCATGAACAGGTCGCGCGGCACGAGCGCGGCCCGCTGCAGCGGGTACAGCGCGGTGCCAAGAATGCCCCGGACGATTTCGAGCGAATTGAACCGCGCATCCGACACGAGGAGCGCGATCGCCAGCGCAACGAAGAAGATCAGCCGCGCGAGCGCTGACGGACCTTGCTTGAAGAGGGGCGGCGGACTGTATTCCATGGTCGGCGCCGGGCGGCTTGATCGGTTAAATGAATCTCAGACGCGAAAAACGCGCGGCGGTTCGGCCAATATCACAAGCCGGAGCGTCGCGCGTGTGTCGTCGGTAGCGGCTGCATGCCGGGGACGGGGTTGTCCGCCGGCCCGAAGCTGCGCGCGCCGGCGGGCGGCGCGGCCCCGGAGCGGGGTTTACTCGTACGAGAAGATGCTGCCGAGCTTGTCCATGCGTTCGAGCGCCATGCCCGAGCCGCGCACCACGCAGGTCAGCGGATCTTCGGCGACCAGCACCGGCAGGCCCGTTTCCTCGGCCAGCAGGCGATCCAGATCGCGCAGCAGCGCGCCGCCGCCCGTCAGCATCATGCCGCGTTCGGCGATGTCCGCGCCCAGTTCCGGCGGGGTTTGCTCGAGCGCGATCTTCACCGACGAGACGATCTGGTTCAGCGGATCGGTCAGCGCTTCGAGGATTTCGTTGCTGGAGATCGTGAAGCTGCGCGGAATGCCTTCCGACAGGTTGCGGCCCTTCACTTCCATTTCCTTGACTTCGGAACCCGGGAAGGCGGAGCCGATTTCCTTCTTGATCGCTTCGGCGGTTTGCTCGCCGATCAGCATGCCGTAGTTGCGGCGGATGTAGTTGACGATGGCTTCGTCGAACTTGTCGCCGCCCACGCGCACCGAACCCTTGTAGACGATGCCGCCCAGCGAGATCACGCCCACTTCGGTCGTGCCGCCGCCGATGTCGACCACCATCGAGCCGGTGGCTTCCGACACCGGCAGGCCCGCGCCGATCGCGGCCGCCATCGGCTCCTCGATCAGGTAGACCTGCGAGGCGCCGGCGCCGTGCGCGGCTTCCTTGATCGCGCGGCGCTCGACCTGGGTCGAACCGCACGGCACGCAGATGATGATGCGCGGCGAGGGCGAGAACATCCGCGACTCGTGCGCCGTCTTGATGAACTGCTTGATCATCTGCTCGGTGACCGTGAAGTCGGCGATCACGCCGTCTTTCATCGGACGGATCGCCTCGATGTTGCCCGGCACCTTGCCGAGCATCTGCTTGGCTTCCTTGCCGACGGCCTGGATCGTCTTCTTGCCGTTGGGGCCGCCTTCCTGGCGGATCGACACGACGGACGGCTCATCGAGGACGATGCCCTTGCCGCGCATGTAGATGAGGGTGTTTGCGGTGCCGAGATCGATCGCGAGATCGTTGGAGAAGTAGCTGCGCAAAAAACCGAACATTCAGAATCCTGTCTCGCTCTGGTGCCGCCCCCGCGCTGACATGGCGCGCAAGGGTGGCGGCGGAAAAAATAACAGCCTCGGATCGGGCGGGAGCGGCCGCCGCTGGAACGCGAAGCTGCGAGTGCAATCTACCGGGACCGTCGCGCGCCCCGCTTGGCAGGCGGCTGAGCTTGCAGCCGGCTTGCAGCTAACGGTTGCCGTGCGGGAGGGATGGTCCGGGGCTGGGTCGAACGCGTAATGATACCTTATAATTTCTGGGTATTTGAACCCAAACGGACCGTCAATTCACCGCTTCGGGCCCGATTTTGAGGGTTCGAACGAGTCCTCCAACCCCCTGTTGCGGCGCGGCTTCCAATGCGTCGCGCAAGCCCAGTTTTCCCGGTGAAACGCATGGCTTTGACCCTGAACGATGTGAAACGCATCGCGCACCTGGCGCGGCTCGAGATCGCCGACGCCGAGGCCGAACATACCCTGACCCAGCTCAACGATTTCTTCGGCCTCGTCGAGCAGATGCGCGCCGTTGACACACGCGACATCGCGCCGCTGGCCCATCCGATCGAGCAGATCCAGGCCGTCGAGCAGCGCCTGCGCGAGGACGCCGTCACCGAGCAGGTCGATCGCGACGCGAACCAGCGCCCCGCGCCGGCCGTCCAGGACGGCCTGTTCCTCGTGCCCAAGGTGATCGAGTAAGCGCGGCCGGCTGAGCGCCGTCCCGGCCCGCCGCCCGCCGCGGGCCCCCCAGAATCCAGGAATCCTCCAGCAATGCACGCAAAAAGTCTGACCGAACTGCGCGCCGCGCTCGACGCCGGCCAAACCTCGGCCGTCGAGCTGGCGCAGCTCTACCTGCAGCGCATCGACGCGGCCGGCGAGCTCAACGCCTTCGTCCACGTCGATCCGGAGCTGACGCTCGCGCAGGCGCGCGCCGCCGACGCCGCGCGCGCCGCGGGCAACGCCGGCCCGCTGGCCGGCCTGACGATCGCGCACAAGGACGTGTTCGTCACGCGCGGCTGGCGCTCGACGG
>NZ_JAAGPF010000526.1 GCF_017104645.1 Burkholderia sp. Ac-20379 | reverse complement strand
GTCCGCATCGCCGGCCGCGGCGATCGCGTCGGCGGCTTCGGCTACCGACGCCGCGCTGGCCTCGTCGCCCGACGCCGCCTCCGGCGCGGGCGGATTCTCGCAGGGCCTCAAGCGCGCCGACCTGATGCGCGTGGTGTTCCCGACCTGGCGCGACGCCAACGACGCGAACGCGCGCGTGGTCGACGTCGATCTGCCGGTGCGCGACGATGCCGGCCGCCTGCCGCACGCCGCCGCGCCCAAGACCGAATCCACCCGCGTCGAGATCGCGCCGCGCCAGGTGATCCGCCTCGACGACACGCACGCGGTGATGCTGACCGAAGGCGTGGGCGTGGGCGACACCGGCGTGCGCGACGACAGCTATGCCTCGGGCGCCTGGCTCGGCGCGTACTTCTTCCGCCGCGACGCCACCGGCTGGCTGCTCGACAAGCGCGTGGACGGCGTGGATTACCTCGGCGTGGCCGGCACCTACGGCGACACCAGCGTCGCGCGCATCGGCGCCGACGAGTTCGGCGTGGTGCTGACGGGCGGCGGATGCTGGCAGGGCTTCTGCGGCACGTGGGCGTCGGTGTACGGCGTCGCGCCGGGCCGCATCGCGACCTACGCGAGCACGGTGCCGGTGGACGGCAACAACCTCGGCGCGAGCGGCGAGTGCGAAACGGCGCTGCAGCAGAGCGGCGCGCCGAAGAGCGCGAGCGACACCGACGTGGTGGTCAACACCGACGCGAGCAATCCGCCCGCCTGTTTCGACATCGGCGGCAAGCTCGCGCTCGCGACCGGCAGCGACGGCGTCAGCGAGATGCGGATCCGCTTCGACGGCGTGGAATCCACCGATACCGACGACGGCACGCGCTCGCGCCAGATCCATCAGACGGCCGTGTACCGGCTGCGCGGCGGCAAGTACGTGCTGTCGTCGGGGCACAACCCGGTGCCGCCGTTTTAAGCGGGCTCGCCGCGCTGTCGTCGCGGCGCGCGCCGCGCCGATGTCCCGGTCGTTTTGATCGTTTCTGGCTCTATGGGCCATGACGTGGCGGCGCTATCGTGACGCTCGTCATTGAACGTTGAACGATGGAGCGCGCATGAACCCCGCTGTCGAATTCCGCCATCTCGATACGCCGGCCGAGCAGGCCGGCGCCTTCGCGCTGATGCGCGTGCTGCGTCCGCACCTGGACGACGCGAAAGCCTTCGTCGCGCAACTCGCGCGGCAGCAATCCGAAAGCTACCGGCTGCTGGCCGCGTTTCGCGGCCGCCACTTGCTCGGTCTGGCCGGCTATCGCCACCAGACCAACCTGATCTACGGCCGCTTCGTGTATGTCGACGACCTGGTGGTCGATCCGCAAGCGCAGGGGCAGGGCATCGGCGCGCAACTGCTCGACGCGGTGCGCGCGATCGCCCGCGACAGCGATTGCGCGCGCTTCGTGCTCGACACCGGCCTGCACATGGCGCTCGCGCAGCGCTTCTATTTCCGCAACGGCTTGCTCGCGCGCGGCATGCATTTCGTCGAGCCGCTCGCCGCGCCCGCAGCATCGGCATCGGCCATGCGGGAGGGCGCGCGATGAAGCTGCTGTTCCTGAACGCCAGCCCGCACGGCGCGGCCAGCCACGGCTACCGGCTTGCGCACGAGGCGATCGCCGCGCTGCGCGAACGCGAGACGGCGGCCGGCCGCCCGTTCGGCCTGATCGAACGCGATCTGGCCGGCGCGCCGCTGCCGCCCGTCGAGGCCGCCTATGCCGCGGCGATCACCTCGCGCGAGCCGGATCCGGCGCAGTTCGCGCTGTCGGAGCAACTGATCGGCGAGATCGAGGCCACCGATTGCCTCGTCGTCAACACGCCGATGCACAACTTCACGGTGCCGGCCGCGCTGAAGCTCTGGATCGACTACGTACTGCGCATCCACCGCACGTTCCGCTCGACGCCCGACGGCAAGATCGGCCTGATGCGCGACCGGCCGAGCTTCGTGATCGTCGGTTCGGGCGGCGTGCACAGCGGGCCGAACGCGCGGCAGGCCGATTTCCTGACGCCGTACCTCGGCTATGCGCTCGGCTCGATCGGGATTCGCGACGTGCACTTCTTCCCGCTGCAAGGGCTGGTGATGGGCGAGGCGGCGGTGCAGGCCGAACTGGCGCGCGAGCGCGCGGCGCTGATGCGATACGCGCCGTTCGCCGAGCCGGCGGCGGTGCGCTAAGGCGCGCCGAAGCACGCCATCGCCTATCGTTCGGCCAGTTGCGCGTCGAGCACACGCAGCAGCGTGGCGGCATGGGCCTGCGCCTGCTCGCGGCTCGCGACGTTCGCAAACCCGATCACGAAGCCGCGCGGCGTGTGTTTCGCGCGGCCGTTCGCATACCAGGCCGACAACGCGCTCGGCCCCAGCCCGGCGTCGCGGGCGGCCGCGGCGAACGCCACGTCGTCCACCGGCGCGCGGCCCGCGAACGCCGCCGCCAATTGCATGCCGCCCGGCGGCAGGTCGAACGCGAGGCGTGCGCCGAACGTCTCGCGCAGCGCATCGGCCATCCACACGCGCCGCTCGGCGTAGAGCGCGCGCATCCGCTTCAGGTGCCGCGCGAAATGGCCCTGCGCGATGAAATCGGCCACGCCCGCCTGCAACAGCGCGGGCGGCCCCGCGTTCATGCCCTGGCAGATCTGCCGCATCCGCGCCGCGGCGCGCTCGGGCGCCACCACGTAGGCGAGCCGCAGCCCCGGCACCATCACCTTGCTGAACGTGCCGCAATAGATCACGCGATCGTGGCGGTCGAGGCGCTTGAGCGCGGGCAGCGGGCGGCCCGCGTAGCGGAATTCGCTGTCGTAGTCGTCCTCCACTATCCAGCTTCCGGCGCGCGACGCCCAGTCGAGCAGCGCCATGCGGCGCGGCAGCGCGAGCGTCGCGCCGAGCGGGCTTTGATGCGACGGCGTGACCACCGCGAAGCGCGCATCGGGCGCGAGCGCCGCGCCGCGTTCGACGTCGATGCCCTGCGCATCCACCGGCACCGGCACGAGCTGCATGCCGGCGTCGCCGAGAAAGCGCCGCGCGAGCAGGTAGCCGGGATCCTCGTACCACATGTGGTCGCCGGGCGAGGCCAGCGCGCGCAGCACGAGCTCGAGCGTGGCGCGATAGCCGCCCGTCACGAACACCTGATCGGGCGTGCATTCGACGCCGCGCGACACGCCGAGGTAGGTCGCGATCTTCTCGCGCAGCACCGGCAGCCCCAGCGGCGGCGGATAGCCGAGCGCGGCGGGATCGGCGCGCCGCAACCGGTAGGCCACGAGCCGGTTCCAGACCTTGCGAGGGAACGCGTCGAGCGCGGGCAGGCCCGGCTGCAGCGGCAGGGCCTCGCCGCCGTGGGCGCCGGACGGGCTTTCCGGCGAGGCGGCGGCGCGCGCCTTGCCCGCCGC
>NZ_JAAGPF010000525.1 GCF_017104645.1 Burkholderia sp. Ac-20379 | reverse complement strand
CAGCCGGCCAGGGCGGCGAGCAGCGCGACTGCGGCCGGAGCGAAAAGGCGCATGCGGCGCGGGTTCGCCGGGGCGAGAGCCTGCGATGCCCGGAGGCGGTCGACGAACGGAAGAGCGTGCATGGCCGCGATCGAATAGTCGGTAAGCCCTTATCAGACAGTAAGCGGGGCACGTACGCGCGCGTCGACACGAAGCATTGCGCGGCAACACGCACCGACACCTTCGTGCATGGCTGCGATGGTGGCGCATCCCTCGCTCGTGCTTCGCATTTCCGGCAGGACGTTCGGATTACCGAAGTTTTGCCGCGCAGCCGTTGACTAACATTGGCAACGGCATAGCGCCACCTGTGACAGGGAGGCGTATGGCGTAAACGCACGACGTCTACTTCGGACCCATTACAGGAGGCCTCACATGGAAGTCGCAGGCGCAATTTCAAGCAATCTGAATCCGATGTCCGGCGCGGGTAACGCGTCGGCCTTGGCATCGCAGATCATGCCCTTGCTGCAGCAGACCAACGAGAAGCTCAATGAGATGACGAGCTCGCTCATGCAGCAGATGATTGGCCAGATGCAGCAGGAACTGAAGCAGGCCCAGCAACTGGCGCAGCAGCTCGGCGGCGGTTCGACGGGTGGTACGGGTGCTGGTGCCGGCACGGGCGGCGCGGGCGATGTCGGCGGCGACACCGGTGCCGGCGCGGCAGGCGGTGCCGGTGGTGTCGGCGGCGCGGCAGGTGCGGGCGCGGCAGACGGCGGCATGACGGCGCAATCGGCTGCCGGCGCGCTGGCGTCCTACATGTCGCAGAACGGCCAGGGCTCGATCGACCCGAACCAACTGTATCAACTGGCGATGAACCCGCCGGCCGGCACGTCGCAAGACGTGCAGAACGCCGCGAAGTTCATGCTGGCGAATCCGGACACGTTCAAGGCGATCGAAACGCACGACGTCGCGGGCGCGGACGGCATTGCCGGCCAGGGCGACATGCAGTGGGCCGCGCAAGGCGGTGCCGATAACGTCGGCAGCGGTGCGGGCGGTGCAGGCGGCGCGGGCGACGTCGGCGGCGACACTGGCGCGGGCGCGTCGAATGCGGCCGGCGACACGACGGGCGCGGGCGACACCACCGGTGCCGGCGATGCCACGGGCGGTTCGCCGATGACGATGCAGTCCGCAGCGGGTGCACTCGCCGCGTACGCGCACGACAAGGGCATGAGCACGATGGACCCGAACGCGCTGTACCAACTGGCGACGAACCCGCCGTCGGGTACCTCGCAAGACGTGCAGAACGCCGCGAAGTTCATGCTGGCGAACCCGGATGCCTACAAGGCCATCGAGACGAACGACGTGGCCGGCGCCGATGGCCTGACCTCGATCGCCAACCTCGACAAGGCCGCGCAAGGCGAGATCGCCGACCCGACGGCCGGCTCGAGCTCGGCGGCTTCGTCGTCGGCGCCGCAGCAGGACAGCGGCATCTCGCCGGAAATGTTCATGCAGATGGCCGGCATGGGTGGCATGGGCGGCATGATGGGCGGTATGGGCGGCGGCATGGGTATGGGCCTGGGCCTCGGCATGATGGGCGGCATGGGCGGTCTGCAAATGCCGAAGGCGCAAGACAGCGACGACGACAACGCGTAAGGCTCGCGTCCGGCCCGCTCCGCGAGGAACGGGCCGGATCGCCAGTCGGGTGCGTCATCGCGGGGCGGCCATGCTGCCCCGCGTTTCCTATTCCTACATTTCGGTACCGCGTTCCATGACCTCGCTCTCATCCCTCTCCTCGTATTCTTCCCAGACCGTCAACGATCCGTCGATGACGGGCACGAACGATTCATCGGGCGGGATGCAGTCCGGCCTGCAGATGATGGAAAACCTCAACTCGCAGCTCCAGCAGATGGTGAAGGCGCTGATGCAGGCTGCGCAACAGCAGCAGAGCAACAGCGGCGACGCCGGCGGCGACTCGTCGCCCGCGAGCGGCAGCGGTAGCGGCGGCCTTCAGATGCCGCAGTCGGATCCGTCCTCGGCGCTCGACGCGACGGGCGGGGCCGGCGACATGTCCGGCGCGGCGGGCGGCGCGGCTTCGGCCTCGTCGGACGACGGCAAGTACGCGGCGCTGGATGGATACAGCGAAACCAACGATCAATCCGATCTGCAGAAGTGGTCCGATCTCGCGTCGCCCGATCAGGGCGTGTCGCTCGAGCGTCCGCTGGCCGCGATGCAGATTCTCAGCGGCAAGACCGATGCGAACGGCAACCCGCCGACGCAGGCGCAGACGGCCGCCGCCATGCAGTTCGTGAACGACAACCCGTCGCTGAAGACGGCGCTGCAGAACACCGGCGCGATGAAGTCCGACGGCACGATCGACACGAAGAAGATGCAGGGCTTCATGGGCCAGGTCAGCACCAACCTCGATCAGGCCGATTCCGATATCAAGGACTACATGAAGAAGCATCCCGACGCGGATGCGGATTCGGTCAACGTCGAACGCTCGGCCGGCCTGTTGAAGGCCTACAACGCGATCGCCGGCGAATCCGAAGGTCACAAGTCGGGCGGCAAGAACGGCAACAACTACTCGAGCGGCGGCAAGAGCGGCGGCGGCCTGACGACCCAGCAGCAGGTCGAGGATCTCGAGAAGAACTCGGGCTTCAGCTCGGCGCTGAAGTCGGCCGCGCAGACCTTCGGCTCCGACGGCGGCATCGACGATCTCGACCGCGCCGGCGACGACAAGGCCACCGGCAAGCGCGACAAGACGTTCTCGGCGACCAACCTCGATCACTTCCTGTCCGACGACGCGCCGACGACGCAGGCCGGTTCGCAGCAGTTCCTGCAGAACGCCAGCCTCGAGAACATCACCGGCAACACCGATATCAGCAGCCTGAACGGCGACGTGATCCAGAACCCGCAGAACTACTCGCCGCAGCAGAAGGCCGCGGTGATGGTGAAGCTGATGGAAACGCTGGTGGACGTGCAGGCCGGCGGCTCGGACAAGCTGCGCAACGTCGACAAGACGGTGGCGGCGCTGCAACAGGACATCCAGAAGCTGGCCGCCGACCCGGATACGTCGGCTTACCTGCAGAAGACGGTGCCCCCGGAAATGCAGCAGATGGCGGGCCAGCTCCAGAACGCGGGCGGCGTGACCTCGGCCGGCAGCGGCGGCGACACCGGCTCGGACGGCACGGGCGCGACCGGCAGCGGCCAGAACGCCGGCCAGACCATCGACGACGTGCATCGCGGCCTCAGCGACGCCAAGACGGTGGCGCAATCGCTGGGCGATCTCGCCAAGGGTGAAGGCTCGATGGGCCTGAGCGGCGACGCAGCCGTGGGCGAAGCGGCGGCCGGCGCGGCGGCAGGCGGGGCCGAAGGCGCGGCGGGTGGCCCGGCAGGCCGACCGGGAGCGCGGCGTGTAGGGAAAGAGGGTTGGCGGGGGTGT
>NZ_JAAGPF010000047.1 GCF_017104645.1 Burkholderia sp. Ac-20379 | reverse complement strand
CCTTTTCCTTCCAGTCGGGGAACAGCTCGCCGATCGCGCGCGGATCCATCACGGCGCCCGACAGGATGTGCGCGCCGATCTCCGAACCCTTCTCGAGCACGCAGACGTTGATCTCGCCGCCTTTTTCGGCCGCGAGCTGCTTCAGGCGGATCGCCGCCGACAGACCGGCCGGGCCGCCGCCGACGATCACGACGTCGTATTCCATCGACTCTCGAGGGCCGTATTGCTCGATCAGGCTTGTGGGGGTCATTGGCGTTCCTCTAACCGTTAGAATGCTTTTTAATTGGGAGCGTATTGTCGATCAAATAAAACGGTTGCCGCAACAGAATGCGGCTAGATTAGCACGATCGTTCTATTTATATGATAAGGTTCCTGCCCGGCAGCAAGCCGCATGCCGGGCTATCCAGCAAGGGAGTTGTGATGGGTCGTTCGATCAATCTGGAAGGCAAGGTGGCGATGGTGACGGGCGCGTCGAGCGGGCTGGGCCAGCGCTTCGCGCAGGTGCTCTCGGAGGCCGGCGCGAAAGTCGTGCTGGCGAGCCGGCGTGTCGAGCGCCTCAAGGAGCTGCGCGCGCAGATCGAGGCGGCCGGCGGCGCGGCGCATGTCGTCGCGCTCGACGTGACCGACCACCAAAGCATTCGCGCCGCGGTGGCGCATGCCGAAACGGAAGCCGGCACGATCGATATTCTGGTCAACAATTCGGGCGTATCGACGATGCAGAAGCTCGTCGACGTGACGCCCGACGATTTCGGCTTCGTGTTCGACACCAACACGCGCGGCGCGTTTTTCGTCGCGCAGGAAGTGGCCAAGCGGATGATGATGCGCGGCAACGGCCACGGCAAACCGCCGTACCGCATCATCAATATCGCCTCGGTGGCGGGCTTGCGCGTGTTTCCGCAGATCGGCCTGTATTCGATGAGCAAGGCCGCCGTGGTGCACATGACGCGCGCGATGGCCAGCGAATGGGGCCGGCACGGCATCAACGTCAACGCGATCTGCCCCGGCTACATCGATACCGAAATCAATCACGACCTGTGGGAAACCGAGCAGGGCCGCAAGCTGCAGTCGATGCTGCCGCGCCGGCGCGTCGGCAAACCGCAGGATCTCGACGGCCTGCTCCTGCTGCTGGCGGCCGACGAGTCGCAATTCGTCAACGGCTCGATCATCTCGGCCGACGACGGGTTCGGGCTCGCATGAAGCGGTGGTTCGTTGGAAGAAAGTGAAATGAGCGATTACGTTCCCGTTTTCGAGATGTCGATGCCGATCCGCTGGGGCGACATGGATGCGTTCGGCCATGTCAACAACACGGTCTATTTCCGTTATATGGAGCAGGCGCGGATCTCGTGGTTCGAGGAGCTCGGCATTGCGGGCGGCAATGGCGAGGGGCAGGGGCCGGTGATCGTCACGGCCTCGATGGAGTTTCTCAAGCAGTTGCACTACCCGGGCGACGTGATCGCGCGCATGACGGTGGCCCAGCCGGGACGCAGCAGCTTCGACACCGGCTTCGAGCTGACGCGCGCCGACGATCCGAGCCATCTGTACGCGCGCGGGAACGCACGCTGCGTCTGGATCGATTACGCGCTCGGCAAATCCGCGCCGTTGCCGGACCTGCTGCGCCATACCATCGAAGCGGCGCTGCGCCAGCGCGTCGAATGAACGGCGGGCCGTTTCCGGCCCGTTCTCGCGCGCATGCGCGGCGCAACCGCGCGCGGCTACTGGCCGAGCAGCCGCTGCAGCAGTTCGGCCGTGTTGGCCGTCCCGTACTTGCGCATCAGCCGCGCGCGGTAGATATCGACCGTGCGCGAGCTGATTTCGAGCACGCGGCCGATCTGTTTGCTGGTCTTGCCGGTGGCCAGTTGCGCGGCGATCTCGCGCTCGCGCGGCGTCAGCTCCACGGCCACGCGCCGCGTCGCGCTCAAATCCTCGAAAGTCCACACGCCGTCGGCGAGCGGCGCCGCGCGGTCGAGCGCGCGGCCCGTCACGTGGCACCAGAACAGCTCGCCGTCGGCGCGCTTCATGATCCGTTCGTCCGCATAGCAACCGGTTGCACTCATCAGCCGGGTGATGCGCTCGCCGATCCGCTGGAATTCGTCCGGCGACGGGTACAGCACACGGTACGACTGGCCGATCAGGTCGGTGCGGCGGCAGCGGAACATGGCCGCCAGTGCGTCGTTGCAATCCTCGATCACGCGGTCGCGCGACAGCACGAGGCCGATCGGCGCAAGGTGGAAGGCAGTCTGGTAATCGAGTTCGGGCATCGGGCGGTGTCGTCGGGCGTTCGCGCATGGCGGTGAACGCTTATGTATTTTTGCGTATTGTGCCGCATCGGCTGCCCATCGTACCCTTTCCGGCAAATCACTCGACGCATGCGCCGCGTTGTCAACGCGGGATCATCCGAGGGTGTCTAGAATGACGCGGCGGGTTCGACACGCGTCGCGAACCGGTTCGACTGGTTTCCATAGAGGAAGGGACAGAAAGATGAACAAGATCTACCCAAGCGCGGCTGCCGCGCTCGAGGGCATCGTCGCGGACGGGCAGACCTTTGCCGTCGGCGGCTTCGGCCTGTGCGGGATCCCCGAGGCGCTGATCGCCGCGCTGCGCGACAGCGCCGTGAAGGGCATCACCTGCATCAGCAACAACGCGGGCGTCGACGGCTTCGGCCTCGGCCTGCTGCTCGAAACGCGGCAGATCAAGAAGATGATCTCGTCGTACGTCGGCGAGAACAAGGAGTTCGAGCGCCAGTATCTGGCCGGCGAGCTCGAGCTGGAATTCACGCCGCAGGGCACGCTGGCCGAGAAGCTGCGCGCCGGCGGCGCGGGCATTCCGGCGTTCTTCACCAACACCGGCTACGGCACCGTCATCGCGGACGGCAAGGAAACGCGCCAGTTCGGCGAGAAGCACTACGTGCTGGAGCCGTCGCTGACGGCCGACGTCGCGCTCGTGAAGGCCTGGAAGGCCGACAAGTCCGGCAACCTGATCTATCGCCGCACGGCGCGCAACTTCAACCCGATGTGCGCGATGGCCGGCCGCATCACGGTGGCGGAAGTCGAGGAAATCGTCGAGAACGGCGAGCTCGATCCGGACCACATCCACACGCCGGGCATCTTCGTGCAGCGTCTCGTGCTGAACGCGACGCCGGAAAAACGTATCGAACAACGCGTCGTGCGCGCGAAAGGAGACTGACATGGCCTGGAATCGTGACCAGATGGCTGCGCGCGCGGCCAAGGAACTGCAGGACGGCTTCTATGTGAACCTCGGCATCGGGCTGCCGACGCTGGTGGCCAACCACGTGCCGGCGGGCGTCGAGGTGTGGCTGCAATCGGAAAACGGGTTGCTCGGCATCGGCCCGTCGCCGACCGAAGAGGAAATCGACGCCGACCTGATCAACGCCGGCAAGCAGACGGTGACGACGCTGCCGGGCTCGTCGATCTTCTCGTCGGCCGATTCGTTCGCGATGATCCGCGGCGGCCACATCAACCTGGCGATCCTCGGCGCGATGCAGGTCAGCAAGAAGGGCGACCTGGCGAACTGGATGATCCCGGGCAAGATGATCAAGGGCATGGGCGGCGCGATGGATCTGGTGGCCGGCGTCAAGCGCGTGGTGGTGCTGATGGAGCACGTCGCGAAGGGCGATCAGCACAAGATTCTCGACGAGTGCAACCTGCCGCTGACGGGCGTGGGCGTGGTCGACATCATCATCACCGATCTCGGCGTGATCGAAGTGACCGACGCGGGCCTCAAGCTGATCGAGCTGGCCGACGGCGTGAGCGTCGACGAGATCAAGGCCAAGACGGGCGCGCCGCTCGACGTCAGCGCCGTGTCCTGAGCGAATCGCGGCGGCGGTTTGTGTTGCCGCATCGATTCGACGAACGCCCCGTGGCTCGCGCCGCGGGGCGTTTTTGTTTCTATGGAGCGGTGCGCGGCCGTCGCGCCGGGATCGGCGGCGTCGGGATGACGCCGGCGTGAAGCGCGCATGACACGTCACGCTCGGCGCGGCATCGGCGGCGCATGCGTGCAACGAAGCGGTTTACAATCGGTCGCGTCTGCGCGCGGGCCGTCCGGGCCCGCCGGTCCGCCGGCCTGGCCGGCCCAACGCGAGGACGCACCGATGTCCGATTCCTTTCCGTCTTCCGCCTCGCCGCGCGAGCGCCATGTGCAATGCGCGAGCCCGGCGGGCCTCCACCGTCTTGCCTATACCGAATGGGGCGATCCCGATAATCCGCGCGTGCTGGTGTGCGTGCACGGATTGACGCGTTCGGGCCGCGATTTCGACCGGCTCGCCGCCGCGCTGTCCGACCGCTACCGCGTGGTCTGTCCGGATGTCGCCGGGCGGGGCCGCTCCGGCTGGCTGGCCGACCCGCGCCTCTATGGCCTGCCGCAATACGTGGCCGACATGATCACGCTGATCGCGCGGCTCGATGTCGAGCGCGTCGACTGGTTCGGCACCTCGATGGGCGGCCTGATCGGCATGGTGCTCGGCGGCCTGCCCGATACGCCGATCGCGCGGATGCTGCTCAACGACGTGGGCCCGCATATCGAACCCGATTCGCTCGCGCGGATCGGCGAATACCTCGGCAAGGAGATGCATTTCGACACCGAGCAGGCCGGCATCGATCACCTCGCGGCGCTCGCCGCGTCGTTCGGCCCGCTGACGAGCGACGAATGGCGCGAAATCAACGCGCCGCTGCTGGCGCCCGACGCGGCCCAGGGCGGCTGGCGCGTGCGCTACGATCCGCGCATCGCCGAGCCGTTCCGCGCCACTACGCCCGAGCAGCTCGAAGCCGGCGAAGCGGTGCTCTGGCGTTCGTTCGAGGCGTTCGCCGGGCCGCTGCTGGTGGTGCGCGGCGCCGGTTCCGATCTGCTGTCGGCGGCTACCGTGGCCGAGATGACGGCGCGCGGCAAAGCGGCGTCGAGCGTCGAGGTTGCGGGCGTCGGTCATGCCCCGGCATTCCTCGACCCGGCACAGATTACAATCGCCCGCCGATTTTTCGAGCAAGACGCGTCATAATATGCAGTTCGGCCGCAGGTTCCCGGGCACGCATGCCCGAGCCGCCGGCCGAACTCCATTCACTTCTTTCCGGGAATTTCCATGGCAGTCATTCGTCATCACGTGGGCGCGCGTCTTTCCGAAACCGCCGTGCACAACGGTACCGTCTATCTGGCCGGCCAGATCGCCGAAGACACGGCGCAGGACATCAAGGGCCAGACGCTCGAAGTGCTGGGCCATATCGACCGCCTGCTCGCCGAAGTGAACAGCGACAAGGCGAACCTGCTGTCGGTGCAGATCTACATCACCGACATGGCGAACTTCCCGGGCATGAACGAAGTGTGGGAATCGTGGGTCGTGCAGGGCGCCACGCCGCCGCGCGCCACCGTCGAAGCGAAGCTGGCCAACCCGGCTTGCCTCGTCGAAATCGTGGTCGTCGCCGCTCAGAAGAGCTGATCACCCCGCCTTGATGCCTGTGCCGGTCAGCCGATGAACGTCGATCCCGCTTCCGCCGCCGCTGCGGCGTCCCCCGAGTTCGACGACGTGCTCGCGTTCGTGCGCGAGCACGCGGGCGACGCTTGCCTGTCGTCGGGGGAGCGGCTGGCCGATCACGCGGCCGGCATCGTCGCGCTGATGCGCACGCTCAACGTCGATCCGCATGCGGTGCAGGCCGCCGCGCTGTTCCCGTTGACGCCGCATCTGAACGATCCCGAAAAGGAAATCGCCGAGCGTTTCGGCGACGAAGTCGCGAAGCTGGTGAGCGACGTGCGCAAGCTGCTGCGGCTCGGCACGGTCAGCCTGCTGGCGGCGCGCCAGGTGCCCGAGGGCAACCGCGACGCGCAGGCCGAGCGCCGCGCCCAGATCGAAGCGTTGCGCAAGATGCTGCTCGCGTTCGCGCAGGACATCCGCGTGGTGTTGATCCGGCTCGCGTCGCGGCTCCAGTCGCTGCGCTACTACGCGGCCGCGAAGCGCCAGCCGCCGCCCGATGTGGCGCGCGAAACGCTCGATATCTATGCGCCGCTCGCGAACCGGCTCGGCATCTGGCAATTGAAGTGGGAACTGGAGGATCTGGCGTTCCGCTTCGAGGATCCCGTCACCTACAAGCGCATCGCCAAGCTGCTCGACGAGAAACGCGTCGAGCGCGAAGCCTATGTGACGCAGGCGATCGCGCGGCTCGAGCAGGAACTGGCGGCCGCGCAGATCCCGGCCGAAGTCAGCGGCCGGCCGAAACACATCTACAGCATCTGGCGCAAGATGCGCGGCAAGGAGCTCGATTTTTCCGAGCTGTACGATGTGCGCGCGTTTCGCGTGATCGTCCCCGACATCAAGGATTGCTACGCGGTGCTGGGCATCGTTCACCACCTGTGGCAGCCGGTGCCGCGGGAGTTCGACGACTACATTTCGCGGCCCAAGCCGAACGGCTACAAGTCGCTGCATACAGTCGTGATCGGCGACGACGGCCGCGCCTTCGAGGTGCAGATCCGTACCCAGGAGATGCATCGCTTCGCCGAATACGGCGTGGCGGCGCACTGGCGCTACAAGGAAGCCGGCGCGCGCGGCTACGGCGGCCAGTTCTCGGCCGGCGACAAATACGACGAGAAGATCGCCTGGCTGCGGCAACTGCTGGCCTGGCGCGAGGAAGTGACCGACGGCGCGCCCGAGGAGGCCGGCAACGAGGCCTGGGCGCAGTTGCGCGAGACTTCGCTCGACGACGACCACATCTACGTGATGACCCCGCAGGCGCGCGTGATCGCGCTGCCGCACGGCGCCACGCCGATCGATTTCGCGTATCACCTGCACAGCGAGCTGGGCCACCGCTGCCGAGGCGCGCGCGTGGACGGTTCGATGGTGCCGCTCAACACGCCGCTGGCCAACGGGCAGACGGTCGAGATCGTCGCGGTGAAGGAGGGCGGGCCGTCGCGCGACTGGCTGAACCCGCAGCTCGGCTATCTGCAGAGCGGCCGCGCGCGCCAGAAGGTGCGGGCGTTCTTCAACCTCAACGATCAGCAGGAAATCATCGCGCGAGGCCGGACGCTGGTCGAAAAAACCTTGCAGCGCGAAGGCAAGACGTCGGTCAGCCTCGACAGCCTCGCGGCCAAGCTCGGCTTCAAGGCGCCCGACGAGTTGTTCGCCGCGGTCGGCAAGGAAGAGTTCAGCCTGCGCACGGTCGAGCACGCGCTGTCCGATGCGCCGCCGCCCGAACCCGACATCGAGGCGCCCGAGCAGTTCGAGAAGCGCAGCAGCGGCGCCAGCGTCGCGCACGGCGCCTCGACGGGCGTGCTGGTGGTGGGCGTCGACGCGCTGCTCACGCAACTGGCGCGCTGCTGCCGGCCGGCGCCGCCCGATCCGATCAGCGGTTTCGTGACGCGCGGCAAGGGCATGTCGATCCATCGCAGCGATTGCGAGATGTTCCGCCGCATGGCCGAGCGCGCGCCGGAGCGCGTGCTGCAAACCACCTGGTCGGCCGATGTGCTCGGCGGGCGCGGCCAGTCGGTGTATCCGGTCGACCTGATCATCGATGCCAGCGATCGCCAGGGCCTGCTGCGCGATATTTCCGAAGTGTTCGCGCGCGAGAAGATGAACGTGATCGGCGTGAAAACGCAAAGCCGGCGCAACGCGGCGGTCATGCAATTCACCGTGGAAGTATCGAATTCGGCGCAGGTTCAGCGGGCGTGCACGCTGCTCGGCGACGTGTCGGGCGTGGTGCGCGCCACGCGCAAGGCGTGACGAATCGGGTGGCAAGATCGCCGCGCTGCACAAACCGCTTGCCAGAGTCGAAAAAGGTCCATATACTCTCGTTTCTCTAGGCTCGTAGCTCAGTTGGTTAGAGCACCACCTTGACATGGTGGGGGTCGTTGGTTCGAATCCAATCGAGCCTACCAACGATATCGGCTTCGGCAGGTTGCACCGTCCGAAGCAGCAGTAGACATACTCTCTACGCACAAGGCAAATACCGTGATGACATCGCGAACGTTGACCGAAACGACTTCGGAACGACGCTAGTCGAGGAACGTATTCGCCTGTAGTTTGGATGTACCGAAATGCGGCCCCTCGAAAGCGGGGCCGCATTTTTTTTGCCGTTTTTAACGCTTTGCTTGCCGCGTCCTGTCGGCATCACGGAGATTGCTATGGTTTCGATACGCCTGCCCGATGGCTCAGTTCGACAATACGAGCATCCGGTGACAGTTGCCGAAGTGGCCGCGTCGATCGGCGCCGGCCTTGCGAAGGCCGCGCTCGGCGGCAAGCTCGACGGCGAGCTTGTCGATACCTCGACGCTGATCGATCGCGACGCGTCGCTGGCGATCGTCACCGACAAGGACGCGGACGGCCTCGACATCATTCGCCACTCGACGGCCCACTTGCTGGCCTACGCGGTGAAGAGCCTGTATCCGGAAGCGCAGGTCACGATCGGGCCGGTCATCGACAACGGCTTCTACTACGATTTCTCGTACAGCCGCCCGTTCACGCCCGAAGATCTCGAGAAGATCGAAAAGCGCATGCAGGAACTCGCGAAGAAGGACGAGCCGGTGTCGCGCCGCGTCGTGTCGCGCGAGGAGGCAGCCGAGTACTTCCGCGGTATCGGCGAGAAGTACAAGGCCGAGATCATCGAATCGATTCCGACGAGCGACGACATCAAGCTGTATTCGCACGGCGGTTTCACCGATCTGTGCCGCGGCCCGCACGTGCCGTCCACCGGCAAGCTGAAGGTCTTCAAGCTGATGAAGGTCGCGGGCGCCTACTGGCGCGGCGATTCGAAGAACGAGCAGTTGCAGCGCATCTACGGCACGGCCTGGACCAAGAAGGAAGACCAGGAAGCCTACCTGCACATGCTTGAAGAAGCGGAAAAGCGCGATCACCGCAAGCTCGCCAAGCAACTCGACCTGTTCCATATGCAGGAAGAGTCGCCGGGCATGGTGTTCTGGCATCCGAAGGGCTGGACGCTCTGGCAGCAGATCGAGCAATACATCCGCCGCCGCCTGAATGCGGTCGGCTATCTCGAGATCAAGACGCCGATGATCATGGATCGCTCCCTCTGGGAAGCGTCGGGTCACTGGCAGAACTATCGCGAGAACATGTTCACGACCGAGTCGGAGAAGCGCGACTACGCGATCAAGCCGATGAATTGCCCGGGCCACGTCCAGGTGTTCAATCATGGCCTGCGCTCGTACCGCGATCTGCCGCTGCGTTACGCGGAATTCGGCTCGTGCCACCGCAACGAGGCGTCGGGCGCGCTGCACGGCCTGATGCGCGTGCGCGGCTTCGTGCAGGACGATGCGCACATCTTCTGTACGGAAGACCAGTTCATCTCGGAATCGATCGCGTTCAACGAACTCGCGATGAGCATCTACAAGGATTTCGGGTTCGATCAGATCGCGATCAAGCTGTCGCTGCGCCCCGATCAGCGCGCCGGCACCGACGAAACCTGGGATCGTGCCGAGCAGGGCCTGCGCGATGCGCTGACGGCCTGCGGCCTCGAGTGGGAAGAGCTGCCGGGCGAGGGCGCGTTCTACGGCCCGAAGATCGAATACCACATCAAGGATGCGCTGGGCCGGTCGTGGCAGTGCGGCACGCTGCAGCTCGACATGGTGCTGCCGGAGCGCCTTGGCGCCGAGTACGTGGCGGAGGACAACAGCCGCCGCCGGCCGGTCATGCTGCACCGTGCAATCGTCGGTTCGATGGAGCGTTTTCTCGGCATCCTGATCGAGCACCATGCCGGCGCGATGCCGTCCTGGCTGGCTCCGGTGCAGGTCGTGGTGATGAATATCGCCGAAAATCAGGCCGAATATGTGCAGGCTGTAACCCAATCGTTGCAAAAACAAGGGCTTAGAGTTGAAGCCGATTTGCGCAACGAGAAGATTAGCTATAAAATACGCGAGCACACGCTCGAAAAAGTGCCGTACCTGCTGGTAGCCGGCGAAAAAGAGCGTGAAGCACAAACGGTAGCCGTGCGTGCCCGTGGCGGCGTCGACCTTGGCGTAATGCCGGTCGAAGCCTTCGTTGAGCGCCTGCAGCAGGATCTGCGGGCGTTCAAGTAACCGCCCTGGCAGCGCGGCTCGTTTTTTTAATTTTTAGAGGAAACGTAACATCGCTACTGATAAGTCGTCGCATCGCATCAACGGTGAAATCAATGCGCCGGAAGTGCGTCTGGTCGGGGTCGATGGAGAACCCATCGGTATCGTGAAACTCGCCGATGCCTTCCGCAAGTCGGAAGAGCTGGATGTTGATCTGGTGGAGATCGCGCCGCAGGCCGTTCCCCCCGTTTGCCGTCTGATGGACTACGGCAAGTTCAAGTACCAGGAGTCCAAGAAGCAGCACGAAGCGAAGCTGAAACAGAAGGTCATCCAGGTCAAGGAAGTTAAATTCCGTCCGGGTACCGACGATGGCGATTACAACGTCAAGCTTCGCAATCTGTTGCGCTTCCTCGAGGACGGCGACAAGACCAAAATCACGTTGCGTTTCCGCGGCCGTGAAATGGCTCACCAGGAAATCGGCATGCGCGTGCTCGAACGTCTGCGCGCCGATCTCGACGAAGTCGGCCAGGTCGAGCAGATGCCGAAGATGGAAGGGCGCCAGATGATCATGGTGCTCGCTCCGAAAAAGAAGAAGTAATGCGCGAACCGCCGTGCCCGGCACGGCGGTTCGTCAAGCAGTGCGGCGGGTGGCCCGGTCAGGGCGGCTCGCCAGACATGACGGCGCACGGGCAGTGTGTGCGTCGTACACAAGTGGACTGGGTTTCAAAGGGCGGTTCAGGGCGCAAGCCAGCCGCACACCCACCTCCATCTAATAAACTGGAGTTGTTATGCCTAAGATGAAGACCAAGAAGAGTGCTGCAAAGCGCTTCGTGGTGCGTCCGGGCGGTACCGTCAAGCGCGGTCAAGCCTTCAAGCGCCACATCCTGACCAAGAAAACCACGAAGAACAAGCGCCACCTGCGCGGTTCGACGGCAGTTCATGATTCCGATCTGAACTCCGTCCGCGCAATGCTGCCGTTCGCGTAACCCCTAACTGATACTCCAAGGAGAGAAACATGCCTCGAGTCAAACGTGGGGTAACCGCACGGGCCCGCCACAAGAAGATCATCAACCTGGCCAAGGGTTATCGCGGTCGCCGCAATAACGTCTATCGCATCGCCAAGCAGGCGGTGATGCGTGCTGGTCAGTACGCATATCGCGACCGTCGCAACAAGAAGCGTGTGTTCCGCGCACTGTGGATCACGCGTATCAACGCGGCAGTCCGTCAGCACGACATGACCTACAGCGTGTTCATCAACGGCCTGAAGAAGGCGTCGATCGAACTCGACCGTAAGGTTCTGGCTGACATGGCGGTGTTCGACAAGGCTGCTTTTGCCGCGATCGTCAAGCAGGTGAAAGCCGCCGTTGCAGCCTAATTGCGAAATTAGCACTGCATGGTCAGTTGCAGCGACGCTCCGGTAGTCACGGCCGCTGCAGCGAAAACGGGGCTCATCCGAGCCCCGTTTTTGTTGGATCGAGCGATTTGCTCGCCGAGAACGAACGACGTTGGAAATGATGGGATCAATGGATCTGGACCAGATTGTCACTGACGCGAAGCAGGCCTTCGAACAGGCTGCCGATATCACCACGCTCGAAAACGAGAAGGCACGCTTTCTCGGCAAGTCGGGTGCGCTGACCGAGCTGTTGAAAGGGCTTGGCAAACTCGATCCCGAAGCGCGCAAGACCGAAGGCGCACGCATCAACGTCGCGAAGCAGCAAGTGGAAGGCGCGCTCACCGCGCGACGCCAGGCGCTCGCCGACGCACTCCTGAATCAACGCCTCACTTCCGAGGCCATCGACGTGACCCTGCCGGGCCGCGGCGCCGGTGCGGGCAGCCTGCACCCGGTGATGCGCACCTGGGAGCGCGTCGAACAGATTTTCCGCTCGATCGGTTTCGATGTGGCCGACGGCCCCGAAATCGAAACCGACTGGTACAACTTCACCTCGCTGAACAGCCCGGAAAATCATCCGGCCCGTTCGATGCAGGATACGTTCTACGTCGACGGCAAGGACGCCGAAGGCCGCCAGCTGTTGCTGCGCACGCACACGAGCCCGATGCAGGTTCGCTACGCGCGCATGAACAAGCCGCCGATCAAGGTCATCGCGCCGGGCCGCACCTATCGCGTCGACAGCGATGCCACGCACTCGCCGATGTTCAATCAGGTCGAAGGCCTGTGGATCGAAGAGAACGTCAGCTTCGCCGACCTGAAGGGCGTCTACACCGATTTCCTGAAGAAATTCTTCGAGCGCGACGACATCCTCGTGCGCTTCCGCCCGTCGTACTTCCCGTTTACCGAACCGTCGGCCGAAATCGACATGATGTTCGAACACGGCAAGAACGCCGGCAAATGGCTCGAGATCTCGGGCTCGGGCCAGGTGCATCCTACGGTCATCCGCAACATGGGTCTCGATCCGGAGCGCTACATCGGCTTCGCGTTCGGCAGCGGCCTCGAACGGCTCACGATGTTGCGCTACGGCGTGCAGGATCTGCGCCTGTTCTTCGAGAACGATCTGCGCTTCCTCCGCCAGTTCGCGTGAACCGGCGCGCGGCGCGTCAGGCGACGCCAGCCGCGCGACCGGCCCGATCTAACCTGTTTCGAACGTAGACATCCATGCAATTCCCTGAATCCTGGTTGAGAACCTTTGTCGATCCGCAATTGACGACGGACGAGCTGTCGCATGCGCTGACGATGGCCGGCCTCGAAGTCGAATCGCTGCGCGCCGCTGCGCCGGCGACCTCGCGGATCGTCGTCGGCCGCGTGCTCGAAGTGGTCAAGCACCCGGACGCGGACAAGCTGAACGTCTGTCAGGTCGACGCCGGCACCGGCGCGACGCTGAACATCGTCTGCGGCGCGCCGAACGTGGCGCCGGGCATCAAGGTGCCGGTCGCCCTGGTGGGCGCCGAGTTGCCGCCGGCCGAAGAGGGCGGCAAGCCGTTCCTGATCAAGCTGTCGAAGCTGCGCGGCGTCGAGAGCCAGGGGATGCTCTGCTCGGCGCGCGAGCTGAAGCTGTCCGAGGATCACAGCGGCCTGATGATCCTGCCGGAAGACACGCCGATCGGCCAGGACATCCGCGAGACGCTGAACCTCGACGACACGATCTTCGAAATCAAGCTGACGCCGAACAAGGCCGATTGCCTGTCGGTGTACGGCATCGCGCGCGAAACGGCCGCGATCACCGGCGCACCGCTGAAGGCCGTGGCCTTTCCGCCGGCCAAGGTCGAACTGAACGAAACGCTGCCGGTGCGCATCTCCGCGCCCGATCTGTGCGGCCGCTTCTCGGGTCGCGTGATCCGCGGCGTGAACGCACGCGCCAAGACGCCGCAGTGGATGGTCGAGCGCCTCGAGCGCGCGGGCCAGCGCAGCGTGTCGGCGCTGGTCGACATCTCGAACTACGTGATGTTCGAGCTGGGCCGTCCGTCGCACGTGTTCGATCTCGACAAGATCCACGGCACGGTGGACGTGCGCTGGGGCAAGCGCGGCGAAACGCTCAAGCTGCTGAACGGCAACACGATCGAACTCGACGAAACCGTTGGCGTGATCGCCGACGAAGGGCAGGTCGAGAGCCTGGCCGGGATCATGGGCGGCGACAGCACGGCCGTCACGCTCGACACCGCCAACATCTACCTCGAGGCCGCGTTCTGGTGGCCGGACAGCGTGCGTGGCCGTGCGCGCAAGTACAACTTCTCGACCGATGCAGCGCATCGCTTCGAACGCGGTGTCGATTACTCGACCACGGTCGAGCATCTCGAACGCATCACGCAGCTGATTCTCGACATCTGCGGCGGCCAGGCCGGCCCGGTCGACGATCAATCCGTGAACCTGCCGGTCCGCGCGCCGGTGGCCATGCGCGTCGCGCGCGCGAACCGCATCATCGGCGTGCCGATCGACGCCGAGCAAATCGCCGGCATCTTCACGCGCCTCGGCCTGAGCTTCGCGCGCGACGGCGACACGTTCCTCGTGACGCCGCCGCCGCATCGCTTCGACATCGAGATCGAGGAAGATCTGATCGAGGAAGTCGCGCGCATCTACGGCTTCGAAAACATTCCCGCGCGTCCGCCGGTGGCGATCAGCGAAATGCGCGCGACCAACGAAACGCAGCGTTCGATCCATACGATCCGTCACGCGCTGGCCGCGCGCGACTACTCGGAAACGGTCAACTTCAGTTTCGTCGATGCGGACTGGGAGCGCGATTTCGCGGGCAATACCCAGCCGGTGCGCCTGCTCAACCCGATCGCGAGCCAACTGTCGGTGATGCGCACCACGCTGTTCGGCAGCCTCGTCAACGTGTTGCGTCACAACCTGAACCGCCGTGCCGAGCGCGTGCGCGTGTTCGAAACGGGCCGTGTGTTCATTGCCGATGCGTCGGTCGCCGCCGGCGAACTGACGGTCGAGGGCTATGCGCAGCCGAAGCGCGTCGGCGCGCTGGCTTACGGCCCGCAACTCGACGAGCAGTGGGGCGCCGCCACCCGTCAGGTCGATTTCTTCGACGTGAAGGGCGATGTCGAGGCGTTGCTCGCGCCGGCCGTCGCACGCTTCGTGAAGGCCGAACATCCGGCGCTGCATCCGGGCCGCAGCGCACGTATCGAGCTCGACGGCAAGGCGGTCGGCTGGGTCGGCGAACTGCACCCGCGCCTGATGCAGCAATACGAGTTGCCGCACGCGCCGGTGATGTTCGAGATCGATGCCGATGCGCTGATCGCGCGTGCGTTGCCGGCGCCGTCCGATGTGTCGAAATTCCCGCCGGTGCGCCGCGACATCGCCGTCGTCGTCGATCAGAAGATCGAGGTGCAGGCGCTGTTCGACGCGATGAAGGATGCGCTCGCCAGCGAGCCGTGCAAGTTCGTTCAGAAGGTTGTACTCTTTGACGAATTTCGTGCAAAATCAAACACTTCCGGTGGTTTGGCAGCGCACGAGAAAAGCCTGGCGTTTCGCGTCACGTTGCAGGATCCGGCCGGCACGCTGCAGGACGAAACGGTCGATCTCGCGATCCAGGCCCTCGTCGGCAGCATGCAGGTTCACGGCGCGCGTCTGCGCGGCTGAACCGGCCCGCCGAGAGGCGCGGAAGCCGGCCGGAGGCACGAGGCTCCGGCCGGTTTTGACCAGGGATAATGCGCAAGTTTTGCAGATATGAATGACATGAACTCGAGTGAATTCGAAGCCCTCCTGACGGCGCAGCGCAGCGCCCTGAATCGCGATGTGGCGCCGGTGCAGTCCGGCGAAACGCCCACGCTGACCAAGGCGGAGCTGGCCGAACTGCTGTTCGACAGCGTCGGGCTCAACAAGCGGGAAGCGAAGGACATGGTCGAGGCCTTCTTCGAAGTGATCCGCGATGCGCTCGAGAACGGCGAGAGCGTCAAGCTGTCCGGTTTCGGCAATTTCCAGTTGCGCGATAAGCCGCAGCGCCCGGGGCGCAATCCCAAGACGGGCGAGGCGATTCCGATCGCCGCGCGCCGCGTCGTCACGTTCCACGCGAGCCAGAAGTTGAAGGCGCTCGTCGAAAACGGCGCAGAAGGCTGACCTGCACGCGCTTGCGTGCTGCCGCGCGGCTCCCGCGCTTACCGACGGTTGACTGACGATGACATCGACGGTTGAGAAAGTCGTGCTGCCCCCGATTCCCGCGAAGCGCTATTTCACGATCGGTGAAGTCAGCGACCTGTGCGGCGTGAAGCCGCATGTGCTGCGTTATTGGGAGCAGGAGTTTACGCAGTTGCGCCCGGTCAAGCGCCGTGGCAACCGGCGTTATTACCAGCACCACGAAGTGCTGTTGATCCGGCGGATTCGCGAACTGCTCTACGAGCAGGGTTTCACGATCAACGGCGCGCGCAACCGGCTCGATTCGCATGGCTCCGATCGCAATGCGATGCCGACGGAACAGGAAACGCTGTTTCCGGCGGCAGAGGAAAGCGGCGTTGCCGACACCGTGGACGTCGACCAATTGCGGCACGCGCTGCTTGCCGTGATCGACGTGCTCGAACGTAAGTAGCGCCCGCGGCCAACGTGCCCGTATCCAGAAAAAGCCCGCAGGCAAGCGCCTCGCGGGCTTTTTTCATGACGCGCCCAGGCGTTACGGCGCGAGCGGGTTGGCCTTGCCGAGATCGACGAGCAGCGTGCCGTCGGCCGCCATGCGCACCGAGCCCTTCGATACCTGCGCGCGATAGCCGTACAGATCGAATTGCATCGGCCCCTGCTGCGCCGTGTTTTCGATCAGTGCGCGCAGGTTGGTCTCCAGCACGTTGAACATCTTCATGTCGCCGCCTTCCATCCAGATGTAGCTGGCAGCGCCGGTGCCCGGCTTCGGCAGCGCCGGCGCGTCGGGTGCGCGGTTGAAGGTGAGCCGCAGGCCGTTCGGTTCGACGCTGGCTTGCGCCAGTTGGCCCTTCAGCACCGGCGGCGGGAATACCGTGTATTGGTCCAGCACGAGCGCATCGCCGCGCAGTTCGGCGCCGCGCCGGCGCAGCGGCGTCAACGAGGCGAGCTCGATGCCGAGCGCATGCAGCAGCTTGGCCTGCGGCACGCCGAGCACCGACACCTGGGTGGGCGTGTAGGCGATATGGCGGCCGTCGAGCACGCCGATCGTGCCGCTCATCGAGGTCGGCAGCCACACGCCAGGCGGCACATGATTCCAGAGCCGGATGCCGCCCGTCACGCGCAGGTTCGTGCCGTCGGGCGCGAGCTTCAGATCGTTCAGCGCACGCGGCGTGTAGTCGAGCAGGTAGTCGTTGAACAGCGCGTTCATCGCGGGCCACGGTTCGAGCACCGAGCCGCCGAGGATCTTGATGTCGTACTGATTCGGATCGTCGAGGTCGACCGGTTCGCCGGCGCGGCGCGGCACCATCTGCGCGTCGAGCCGGTCGACGTGGAAGCCGATGTTGCCCGAGATCGTGAAATCGACGTTGCGCAACTGGATCGAGGTGATCTTGTTCGACACGTGGCGCTCGTCGGCGGGCGCGGCGTTGACCGCGCTCGGGGCCGCCGCCGAGCCGCCGCCGGCCAACGCGTCGGAGAACCAGCGTTGGCGTGCATCGCGCAGCGCCGCCTGCTGCGCTTCGGCGAAGCTGTCGTTCAGGCGTGCGCTGGCCGAGCCGATCGCGTTGGCCGGCGGTTTCGCGCCGGTATAGGACGGAATCCTGATCGTCATCGCGCCGCTCGGCGCGAAGTTGAAGTAGCCGGTCGAAACCTGATCGCGGTAGTGATAGAGATCGAACACGAACGGCGCGGTACGCGCGGCGGGTTGTGCCGGCGCGATCAGGATGTCGGCGTTCATCGGCATCGAGCGCATGAATTTCACGTCGCCGCCGCGAATCAGCATGGCCTGCTGCGGTGCGCCGTCCGGCATGGCGAAGCCGGCGTGCGTGCCGTCGTCGAAGGCCAGATCGAGACCGGCCGGCGTGATGCGCAGCGCTGCCACCGTCAGCTTCAGTTGCGGTGGCGGCATCAGCTTGTCGACCTGCATGACCAGATCGTCGCCCGTCAGCTTCGCGACCGGCGTGTCGATCTTCAGCAGATCGGCCAGCTTGACGTTGGCCGCGCGCATCACCGGGTTCGCGTCGAGCCCCTGCACGCGCACCGTGCTCGGATGGAACACGAGCTGCGAGCCGTCGCGCACCGAGAGCGTGCCCGTCAGCGAGAACGGCACCCAGCCGCCGCGCTGCATTTCGCCTTCCAGATGAATCGTGCCGTCGCCGGCCGACACCTTCAGCTTGCGCAGCGGCGCATTGCGATAGCCGAACAGGTAATTGTTGAAAACGGCGGTGAGCTTGGTGTCGTCGAGCGTGACGATGCCGCGATGCACGGCGATGGAGAACGTGGCGGGATCGTCGAACACGATGGGCGCACCGGCCCGAGACGGCACGAGCGTGGCCGACAACTGATGCACGTAGAAGCCGAGATCGCCGACGATGCGGAAATCGACGTCGCGCAGCATCGTGATCGCGCCGTTCTGGCCGGAGTCGCGCAGCGTGACCGGGCGCGGCTGGGCCAGGTGGATCGAACCGAGCGACGGCACCGTGCGCGCGATCTGCTGTTCGCGCTGCAATTGCGCGGCCTTGTCGCGGTCGAGCTTCGGCGCGGTGCCGTTGGTGTCGGCTTGCGCATGGGCCGATGGCTCCGCGCAGCCGGCCGCCAGCAGCGAAGCCACGATCGCGAGCGCGGCGGCCGGCCGCGACAGTCCGTGCCAGCCCGCGCGACGCGCAAGCGCAGAACGCGTGCGATGGGCACGCGATGCCGATATCCGCATAGTTATCGTCTCCCTGTCGATCGGCGCGTGGTGCATGGCTGCTGCCCGGGCCGAGGCGCCGGTGCGATCCGGCTGCGTGAAAGTCTGGCATAGGCCGGCTAGAGAAGCCGTACCAAACACACGCCGGGCCTGCTGCAATGCGGCGGATCACGCTGGGGCGCGGGGCGCCAGCCTTTATGGGGGCCGATTCAAACGGACGATTTCAAACAAACGTATGAGTCGCCTTGAACGGGCCGTCGCTCGCCTGGCGAAAGCGATGCCCGAATGTGCGGAATCCTGTGACGAAATGCGGAGTGTGACGTAATAACATCACATCCGCTCATTTGACACTTGCCGCCACGGGCCCGTCATTTTTTACAGGTTATGATCCACATCAAGAAAGAGAAATACTGTAAAAAAACACGCAATTGGGGAAAGAATATGAAGGGGTTGATGGCGCGTTTTCTGGCAGACGAGTCAGGCGCGACCGCCGTGGAATACGGCTTGATGGGTGGCGCCGTGATTGGCGGCGCGATGATGAGCATGCACTTGATCGCCGAATCGACGTCGAGCATGTTTGCATACGTCGCGAGTTTTTTTACCCGTTTCTGAAAACGTTTGCGCGAAAAGTCAAACGTTTGCGCTGGCCATCATGACGGCAGCGTGGCAATCAGCTGGCCCAGGCGTTCGACTGCCGCGGCCACGCGCGTGTCGAACGGCATGCCGGCGCCCAGCCGCAGGCAGTGGTCGAAGCGGCCCGTGTTCGAGAACATCGAGCCGGGGCTGATGCGGATGCCTGCGTCGAGCGCGAGGGAGAACAGCCGATCGACATCGCGCTTGCCGGGCAGGGCGACCCACAACAGCAGCCCGGCCTCCGGCCGCGTCACTTCGGTGCCGGCGGGGAAGTGGCGCTCGACGGCGTCGGCCAGCAGGGCGCGCTGGCGCGCCAACTGCGTCTGCATGCGCCGCATATGGCGGAGAAACGCGCCGTTCGCGAGATAGTCCGCCACGGCCAGTTGCGGCACCTCCTCGCGATGCCGCGACACCGCATACATCATCATCGCGATCCGGTTCTGCCATTTCCCGCCGATCACCCAGCCGATGCGCGCCCCCGGCGACAAGGACTTGTTCAGCGTGCTGCAATAGATGACGTTGCCGCCCGTGTCCCAGGCCTTGAGCGGCCGCGCGCTCGCGGGGTTGCTCAGGAAGGCGCCGTAGCTGTCGTCCTCGATCAGGGCGACGCCGCGCTGCTCGCACATGGCCACCAGCCGTGCCTTGGCGGTGTCGGGCATGGTGCCGCCGAGCGGGTTGTGGATCGACGGCGAGCACAGCACGGCCCGCACGCCCTCGGGCCGGTTCATGGCGATGTCCAGCCCGTCCAGCGACAGGCCCGTGCGCGGGTCGGTCGGGATCTCGACCGCGCGCAGGCCGAGCGATTCGATGATCTGCAGGATGCCGAAATAACAGGGCGATTCGATCGCGACGATGTCGCCTGGCTTCGTGACCGCGCGCAGCGCGAGCGACAGCGCTTCGCTGCAGCCGTGCGTGACGAGCAGGCTGTCGGGTTCCACCCCCAGCCCGCGCGCGACCGACAACCGCGCGATCGCCGTCTTGAGCTTGTGCACGCCGCCCGTATCGGGGCTCGCGTCGTACAGCGTCGGGGCGGAGCGCAGGATGCGCAATGCATGCTCGCGCAGCGCGGCGCCGGGATACATCGACGGCGCGCAGATCGCGCGGCCGAGATCGACGCTCGGCGGATGGCGGTGCGCCGTGGCGAGCATGACCGAAATGCGTTCGTGCACGCCGACGTAGTCGGCCGGATCGATGGCCGGTGCGCCGTGTTGCGGGCTTGACTGCTCAGGGGCGGCCGGTTCCGGCTTCCGCCGGTCGGGGTGCCGGACGAAATAGCCGGCGCGCGGGCGCGCTTGCGCGTAACCCTGTTTCTCGAGCAGCCGGCAGGCCTCGATCGAGGTGGCCAGCGAGACGCGATGCAGTTCCGCCAGCGCGCGCAACGACGGCAGGCGTTGCCCGTCGGCAAGGGCGCCGCGCTCGATCGCCTGTATGTAGTGCTCCGCGATGGCGCGGTATTTTCCTGTCATGGCTGGGCCGGAATCCCCGAACGTTGGCGCAGATTGTAGCAACGCGGTCGTGATTCGGCCGGCCCCCTATGCAGGTCGTTTTCCCCCGGATCTGTATGTGTTTTCGGCCGTCGCGATCGGCGACCATGGGCAGCGCTGGTGCCGGGCCTCGCACGATTGGCGTGCGGGGCGCCGCGCGTCATGCTCCGATGGAATCGCCCGTGAGACTTGGCCCGAATCTGAATACCGCCCCCCCGATCGCCGGCGACGGCTACCGCTGGATCGTGCTCGGCGTGGCCGCGCTCGCGCAAACCGCCGCTTCGATCACGGCACAGGGCATTTACACGTTGATCCCCGCGTTGCAGGCCGCTTTTCATTTGTCCGGCGCGGCCGGAGCGCTGGCCGTCTCGGCGCTGAACGGTGGGCAGGTGGTCACGATGCTGATGCTTGGCTGGCTGATCGACCGTTTCGGCGAGCGCGGCGTGGTCGGGGCCACCATGATGACGATGGGGGCGGCGGCGATGCTCGGCGCTTGGGTGGCGCTGTCGTTCGGCACGCTGCTGCTGTTCATTGCATTGGTCGGGGCATCGTATGCGTCGGTTCAGCCGGGCGGGACACGCGCCATCGTGCGCTGGTTCGCGCCGCGCGAGCGCGGCATGGCGACCGGCATCCGCCAGGCGGGCCTGCCGCTCGGCACCGCGCTCGCGGCGATGGCCCTGCCGTTGCTGGCCGCCACCCAAGGCTGGCGCGTCGCGCTGGCGGTACAGGGGGCGGTCGGCATCGGCGGAGGCCTGATGTTCGCGCTGCTGCATCGCGACGAGCGCCATGCATCGGGGCCGTCACCCGCCGCGCCGCCGAACCTGCTGCGGTCGATCCGGCTGGTGGCCGGGCATGCCGAGCTGTGGCCCGTGATGTTGGCCGGTGCTGCGATGGTGACGTTTCAGTACACGTTCGCGACCCACGCGATCCCGTTCGTGGCTGCGCGCTTTCATTACCCGGTGGTGGCGGCTGCCTTGCTGTTTTCGTTGTCGCAGTGGCTGGGGATCGCGGGGCGCGTCGGCCTGGCCTGGCTCAGCGATCGATGGTGGCCGGGCCGGCGGATCCGTTCGCTCGGCGCCTGCATGGCGGTTTGCATCGGCGTGACGCTGGGTCTGTCGGCTTTGCCTGCGGCCACGCCCGAGTGGGTGCTGACGTCGATCTTCGCCCTGGTGGGCGTGTTCGGCGTCGGCTGGTATCCGCTCTATCTGCTGCAGGTCGCCGAAATGGCGCCGAAGGAGGTGGTCGCGTCGACGCTGAGCTTCTCGATGACCTTGAACATGATCGCGATCAGCGTGATGCCGCCGCTGTTCGGCGTGGTGGCCGACCGCTTCCGCTATGACGCGGCCTGGAGCGGGCTGGCGGCATTGCTGGCGGCTGCGACGTTCGTGTTGTGGCAAGGGGCGACGATGCGTACGAGAAAAAGTGCGCGATGATGGTTCCAATTTGGCAGAGCTGTCTGATATACTTTCGTTCTTTCGGGGCGTAGCGCAGCCTGGTAGCGTACCTGCATGGGGTGCAGGTGGTCGGAGGTTCAAATCCTCTCGCCCCGACCAGAATTAAGCCCGCACAATCAAACGGTTGTGCGGGCTTTTTCGTTGATGTCCTCGGCGTCAAAAACGGCCATTTTGGAAGACTTCCAAAATCACGCGGCCGGCAACGCCATCCTGACCGTCGAGACAGGCACGTCCCGCGACTTGATGTATATCTCGGTGGTATTGCGGTCCGAATGCGCGCCCGCCACTTGGGGTATCGATAGACGCCCCGCGTGTCGCAACGTTGCAGCGGGCGATGGGTTCGATGGAGATACCCGACCTGTTGGCGGTGCTTAGGGCCTGATGCTTGGCCGCTACCGGTAAGGCGGCGGGAACCGCCCCTTCGTCGGCGTTATTCGGCTGCTGCGCGAATGCGCATGATGGTCTGGCGGGACGTATTGAACTCACGGGCCACAGCCGCTACAGCTTCGCCCGCCGCCAGCCTTGCCTGTACTTGCACCTGCTGGGCCTGATTGAGGGCAGTAGGGCGGCCGAGAGACTTCCCCTCCGCCTTTGCTCGACTCAAACCGGCTTGTGTACGTTCAATCAGCAAATCCCGCTCGAACTCAGCTACCGCCGTAATCACCCCCATCGTCATCTTGCCGGCAGGCGACGCGAGGTCCATCCCACCCAGTGCGAGGCAATGCACGCGGACGCCACGTTCGGCCAGCATCTCGACTGTAGAGCGCACGTCCATCGCGTTCCGGCCTAGGCGGTCTAGCTTCGTAACCACCAGCACGTCGTCTGCTTCAAGTCGATCTAAAAGTCTCACGAACTCCGGGCGCTCTGCCGCACCCACGGATCCGCTGATCGTCTCTGAGATCGTCCGGCGGCCGTCGACTGCAAAGCCCGCAGACTGCACCTCTCGGATCTGATTCTCGGCTGTCTGGTCCGAGGTGCTGACGCGTGCATAGATGAAGGTGCGGGACATGTTCTTGCCTGTACGAAAACAATGTCCGAATAATGGGGTGTGTCCGAAAATCAGTCAACCTAATATTCGTACGGTCTTCGTGGCTCTGTCCGTAATCGTTCCCTTTCGGGCGTACCGTTCCTTATGCCATTTGTGACACAGGTTTGATGTCTTAATTAACGTATACCCTCGAGAAAAATTCGATTCAGTATTTTTTCCCAAAAAAAATACTTTGTAGTAATATTTACTTTTGTCTGGTGAAATCCTCTAAGGAGGCAGGGAAAATGAAAAGAAAGGCTCTCTTGATTGGTAACACGAGCAACCTCCAAGGCGTTCAGCTCGATCTGGAGCGCTTCTCGGCATTTCTACGTAGTGACACTGGGGGTGCTTGGTATTCCAGTGAAATTACGACACTCGAAAATGTTGACAGGCAGCGGCTGCTAATGGAGGTTGAGAAATTAAAGCTTCAAAATCTGGACTATCTGATTGTGCTTTTTAGTGGTCACGGCGGGCATCAGCGAAAGACTCTGCTAGAGCTCAATGGTAGCGGTGAATTTGTGTATGAAACATCGCTTCAAAATATCGCTCAGCGTCAGTTGAATATCTACGATTGCTGTCGCGTTACTGTACAAGTAACAACTGAATCTTATGCGATGGACGCTCGCGCAGATTCAGTGAGGAGGGCGGATCTTGACGTTCGTCGGCGCTATGAAGACCGCATAATGCAGGCAATCCCGCAACAGATCCGATTGTATTCATGTGCGGTCGGAGAATATTCTTACGACACGCCTAGTGGGGCCGTTTATCTGTCGAATTTTTTGCATGCCGCAAGAACGATCTCGCCTGGGGCAGGTTTCAAGCTTGTGGGTGACGCCCATGCCGAGGCACGGGATGCTGTCAAAAGAAAAGAGTCGCGCCAAAATCCCGAAGCGGATCTTCCGAAGTGCTTGTCTATGCAGCAGCTTATTATTTCAATTAAATAGATAAAATTAAAAATGTCTGCGCCAGAAAATGTGACATATATTCGTGAGCATATGAGCTTGAAGGAGGGGGATGTTGATCCAGAGTTAAATAAACTTATAAAGTCGCTAGTCATATGTAGTGAGCTTTTCATTGTTTATTTGTCTGATGACTATTCTATTCAATGGAGGACTGTAGGTGCGCATGAACCGGCGAAGCATTTTGGTGAGGTTTTGAATCGAGTTGCTTCCTTGGAAATGCGATCGAGATTTATCTCCGATAAAAGTACGCTTCTCGGTATTCGTCATCAGATTGCGGAGGGGCTGGCGCGTTGTCTAGAGGGGCGTCCACTAGCTTCCTCAAGTGCAATTTTGAAAGAAGTGGAATTGGAGGTTCAAGCGCGCAATAGGGAGGTGTCTTGGGGTTGGTATTTTGGGGCTGCTTACCCAATTGGTGCGGGTTGTGCTGTAGGTATTTTTATTTTGTGGATTTTTAGGAATTATTTTCGCGGGATTTTGGGGGGTGGTGCGTTTGAAGTCGCATTGGGTGCTTTTTGTGGGGCAATTGGTGCGCTTCTGTCGGTAACGTCTCGTGGTGATCGTTTAGTTATGGATGCCAATGCCGGGAAGCCGATTCATAATTTAGAGGGTATTTCTCGAGTTGGTGCGGGAATCGGTGGGGCTTTTTTTGCCGCTTTGGCAGTAAAGAGTGGAATTATTTTAGGCGGAGCCCATTTTTTCGGCAGCAAGTTGGCGCTACTCATGGCTGTTTGCGTAGCAGCGGGGGCAAGCGAGAGGTTTATTCCTTCTCTAGTAAAAAATATTGAAAAAATTGCACATCAGGCCGGAGAAAAAGATAGGCAGCATTAGGCGTCTGATCCGAATGCCAAGAGGGTCCTTCCCCGCCCTCTTGGGTTGTGGGCATTGCGCGCGCCCGACCTTCGACTAGTTATAAAAATTCAGAATTTGGTTTACAGTTGACACAGTGTCTTCATGTCGACAAGACACATTTTATGCTTTCTGTGGCCTCATGTTTTCGTGAAACCCGTGCCGGTTACGGAATTTCGCGTTAAGCGATGCAATATCGGCTGCACGTTTTTGCGCATATTTTCCAGGTAAAAGTTGGCTTCCTGGTTGACGGATAGGACTTTGCCTAGTTGACAGGTGTTGCACTGGTTGAGAGTGCTGATTGTTTGGCTGTTTGGGGGGGCAAGATATTCGCCGCGAGCAATCCGTTTCTACTGTATTCTGCGTATGGCTGTTTGAACGTGACTTTGGTGCTATTCGTTAATAAAGGTCAAATATGGAACACTACAAAAATCTGGACGGCGATTCAGGGGTTTTGCAGTACGAAAATGGATCTGATTACATCTGGGTAGTTTTTTCCGACGGCGCGCGCTACCAATACACTTACGGTTCAGCCGGCGCTGAAAACATCGAAACCATGAAGAAGCTTGCGGTGGCGGGGCGGGGGCTTAATTCTTTCATCATGAAAAATCCTGCAGTCCGGAAAGGTTTCGCGCAAAAAGTTCGCTAGCGATCGTACACTTTGCGTCTTTGTCCAGTGAGTGCAGTATGAGTAACCTCGAGCGTTACACGTACAGCACAGTCTGGCCCGGCGAGGACGCAGAGCACGTTGGCCTGTGCGCTGAGTTTCCCGGATTTGTCATGGTTGGATGAGACGCCCGACGGGGCTCTTGCTGGCATCAAACGGCTAGTCGCGGAAGCTCTTGCGGACATGGCAGCGAGCAGGGAAGAGCCTCCCGTTGCTTGAGAGTGCCGTTGTGTAGCACTGATGCCCGGCACGTGTCGCCGCGTTTTGTTACACTATACTGCTACACCGGGTACCGTGGATTCTCGTAAGTATTTGATTTATTGGATTATTTTTTTGTTGGTGCAAGGTTCAAATCCTCTCGCCCCGACCAAGAATAAAGCCCGCACAGTCAAAGGATTGTGCGGGCTTTTTGGTTTTCTCGCGGTCGCGATGCGCCAACCGGAACGCAAGTGCCCGGCGGCGTGTCCACCGATTTACCGCACCTATCTCCACCATCGGCACAAACGCCCGTCAGCTTTTTGCACTTGACGGCGCGACCCCGGTAAAATGCGCGGTTGATCCACGGAAAAGTGCCCGTGGCCTCTAGCCGGAAGGATTCCCCGAACATGTCTGATCTTCGTCTTACCAAGCGGTTTGCGGTTGTGCTGGCAACCGGTGCGTTCGTGGCAGGGTGCAGCTCGCCGTCGCCCACGAAAATCGACTACAAGAGCGATTCCCGGACCAAGGAGGTATCGCTCGCGGTGCCGCCGAACATGATGGACGAAACGGCCGACCAGCGTTCGCTGCCGCCGGCGGGCGGCGAAACCTCGCTGTCGAGCCTGCAGCAAACGCAGCAGGTCGCGCCGCAAACCGACACGGCCGTCGTGCCCGTCACGCCGGGCATGCATCTGCAGCGCGACGGCACCGAAAGCTGGCTCGTCATCGACGCCCAGTCGCCCGCCGAAGTCTGGCCGCAAGTGCGCCGCTTCTGGCAGGAGCAAGGCTTCCTGCTGGTCATCGACCAGCGCGACAAGGGCGTCATGGAAACCGACTGGAACGAAACCCACCCGTCGGTCGGCCAGGGCATCATCCGCGGCGTGATCTCGAAGGCGATGGGCAACTCGTACGTCACCGCCGAGCGCAACAAGTACCGCACGCGCCTCGAAAGCGCGCCGGGCGGCGGCACCTACGTGTTCGTCAGCCAGAAGGGCATGCGCGAAGCGCTGACCGGCACGAACAACGATTCGAGCAAGTGGGAAACGAAGCCGAACGATCCGGCGCTCGAAACGGAATACCTGAAGCGCCTGATGGTGGCGCTCGCGCAGAACGACACTCGCGCCAAGACCGGCGGTGCGAGCTCCACGAGCGCGTCGGCCACGGCGCCGGCCGGTAAGGGCGGCGACGCCGCAGCGGCATCGGTTGCCGCGCAGAATGTCGCCAACGCGGCGGCTCCGGTGTCGCGTGGCAATGCCGCGGCCGATTCCGATGCCGTGCCGGGCGACGTGATGCTGCCCGAGTCGTACGATCGTGCCTGGCTGCGTGTCGGCCTGGCGCTCGACCGCGCAAACTTCACGGTGGACGATCGCGACCGCGCGAAGGGCCTGTACTACGTGCGCTACGTCGATCCGAAGGATCTGAGTGCGGCAGAACAGGGCTTCTGGAGCCAGTTGTTCCACGGCAAGAAGGAAAAGACGGCCAAGCAGTACCTCGTCAACGTGAAGGCGCTGACGCAGGATCAGACTCGCGTCGCAGTCATCGATGCCAATGGCGGTGTCGATTCGAGCGGCCCGGGCCGCCAGATCATGGCGCTGCTGGTGAATCAACTGCGCTGATCGCCTTCGTACCGTCCCACGCAGTTCGAAGCCCGCCGTTTGGCGGGCTTTTTCTTTGGTGCGCCGAAAGCGATGCGTGCGATGGCCCGGCGTTACGTAACGTTACCCGGTAACGGGACGGATCAGTCCACCTATTGTTTCAGTGTGAACAAGTGTTAATCGATTTAAATCATGGACTTACGGCGTTTTCTGGATTTGGCACGGAAGCTGCTTTAAGTCATCCGGATGATGTTGCCTCCGCACATCGTGCGTGACGTGAAACGGCTTGGCGCCGGATTCGACGTCGCAGTCATCGTCATCGTTTCGGTGCGCCCCCGCGCCGGACAGGCTTGATGGCTCATGCGCGAGCATGAGCCCCGTTGGCCCCGTCGCCTATCCTCGTAGGGCGACGGTTTTGCCCGCGCTTTATTTAAGCGCGGGCAATTTTTTTTGTGCGGCCCGATTGTCGGCTTGCGGCGACGGCGCGGCCGATTGGATCGAATCGTCGGGAGCGGGAGAAAGGCAGCGCATCGCGTGGGGCGATGCGGCTTGGCGGGCGGCAGGACGCCGCCCGGCGCGATGCGGCAGGCGTCAGTGCGCGTTCGGCACGTCGAGGATCAGGATGATGGTCCAGTCCGCGTCGCCTTCATGGTGATACTGGCGTTCGACGACGATAAACGGCTGCTGCTTGCCCTGCGGCCCGAGAAACAGCACGTCGCCTTCCATCGGCAGGCATTCGATCGGCGGCAGCGCGAGATAGGCCTCGTCGGAGCCGCGCGGCATCAGTTGCTTGATCTTGTGGGTTGCCGCTTCGGTCCATTCGATGTCGAGTTGGATATTGCTCATTCTGTCCTCCGCACCGGGGTGCGCACGGTTGGATAAGTTGGGTGCGCGACTTTAGCACAGCGCGCGCCGTGCGCCGCGCCATGAAAAAAGCCGAACCCGGAAAAACCGGATTCGGCTCTTGGCGGCCGCGCTGGCGGAACCGTCGAAGCGGGCCGATTACTGGCTGGCGGCTTCCGGCTTGGCAGCCTTCTTCGCTGCACGATGGTGCTTCTTCACCGCGTGATGATGCGCCGGATGTTCTTCGGCAGCGGCGCGCTGGGCGTCCTGTTGCTGTTGAATGGCTTGAGCACGCTGCTCGACTTCGGCGATCTTGGCCGGATCGGTGATCGTCGTGATCGTCGTGCTTTCTTGGGCGTAGGCTGCGCCAGCCAGAGCCGACATCGAAACCAGAATAGCCAGGGACATTTTCTTCATTCTCTACCTCCGCTAAGTGGTGATGGGACCCGAGTTTGCCGATCCGTCCGGCATTGCAACCGAGTGAGGCGAGTGTAGCAAAAGTGACGGATCGGCGCACGCCCGGCCCGGCGCGGCGGCGCGGCGTGTCGCGGTCGCGACAAGCGGGCCGTTGCGATTCGTCCGGACATCCTCGCGCCACAAGGCTGTGCGCACGATATGCATTGACGCGTTCGGGCATGGCGGCGAATCAGAACCAGCCGAGCCACCGATATGCGTAAAATTGAACGATTCCGGCGATTTCGTGCAGCGCTCGAGACGCCGCGACGAAATTCGACGCATGGGGGCGCCAGCCGCACTCGGCACGCAGGCGGTTGGCGTACACCGGTTGGGGTGCGATCCCGAATCGCGCGAAATCGAGCAGGGCGCGGCGCATCTGGTAGGACGACGTGATCAGAATCGTTGCGTCGTAATGTTCGGCGAGTAGGATGGGGGCGGTGAACTTTGCGTTTTCGTAGGTCGTGCGGCTGCGCGGCTCGAGAATCAGGTCGTGGCCGGTCACGCCGCGCTCGCGCAGCAGCGGCGCGTAGAGCGCGGCCTCGCTGATGCCGTGGCGATGGGGATCGCCACCGGTCACGATCACGGTGCAATGCGCGGCAATTCGTTGGCAGACCGAATGGACTTGCGCGGCGCGAGCGATGCGAGCCAGCGCGTCGCGGGGCGGGACCAAGGCGCCGTTGCGGCGGTCGATCCCCGCGCCGAGCACGACGATCGCGGTGCGGCCGCTCATGGCGGGCGGATCCACCGGCTCGACGCCGGCTTCGGCGATCGCCACGAGCGGCGCGACGAACCAGCCGCTGGCCAGGCCGTAAAGCAGCACGAATGCGGCGGCGGCAAGCGCGAATCGGCGCTTGCGCCAGATCGCAGCAGCTGCAATAAGCAGCACAAATGAAACGAACAGAATCAATTTGAATGGGGTAAGGTAACTTTTTTGCCCGGTTGAGTTCGATCCGTTCCAGGCGTCGCGAAATGTGGCGCGGAGCGGATAGGAAGGCGCAGGGGATTCGCGGTAACGTCCCCTGTCGTTGCGTGGCGGCGCCGGCTAGTGAAGCATCGGGCCGGCGGGACCGCCTGCAGGATCGCTGTACTTTGAGAAAGAGTCCAGATGGCCACGTATTCCAACGAAGCAGTGCTCGATGCCTTGCGGCGCGTGCAGTACCGGCAGGTTCCCTGGGCGCGACGCCCGAACGTTTTCGAGTACCTTCGCAACCTCGGACTGATGGATACGGTGCGGCAGAAGACCGTCGCACCGGCGCCGGGCTTTCATGCCCCGGTCGATATCGCGATACTGACCGACACCGGGCGAGCCGAATTCAGCCGGCTCGAACGCGACGAACGGGCGCTCTCGTGGGTCGATCGCCGGGTCGACGATTACGTGCTGAGCGACGCCAGCGCCGTCACGATCCTCGAAAGCCGGTTGTAGCCAACTCGAGCCAGGCGCAATCCAGGCGGGCAAAAAAACGCCCGTATCGTGAGATACGGGCGCTACCGGGTACATTGCTGTTGCCAAGCTGTGCTCATGGCTAGGGTGTGACTGCCGTGGCCGCGCGCAGTTCCTGAACTCACTGAAATTTCCATGCGCGCACGATCATCGACGCGGTGCAAAACCGGTCGGACGTGGTGCGCTGTCGTTGCGAATGCGTGCATTGCTCGCAATGTCGCCACGCAAGTCGCCTCGCGGGACGATGTTGGGCGGCGCGGCTGGCGGCGACGGTGCATGACCCTGGCCTGCTTGCCCCCGATGGCCAGACGGCGGTTTGGCGTGCTGATCGGCCAGCGCAAGTGGGGTGAGCGCCAAGGCAAGCACCACGCTCGCGATGGCGAGCGACGAATGGCTTGACATGGTTGGGCTCCCTTCAGACCGTCGAGGCGGCCTGTTGACCTGTCCTCACGGTAGGGGCGGGAGCCCCCGTGCGCTGTAAGCATTGGTAAAGAGATGTTTCGCCGTCGCGAGCGTGGAAGCGCTCGCGAATCACGCCGGCGCCGCAAGGCGGCTCGATGCCGGCGTGTTTGGCGTCGGGCGGCAGCCGGGGCCGCCCGCGATCGCCTGAGCGATTACGCCATCTTCACGGGAGCGCGCCACGATTCCGGATTGGTCCAGAATGCGCCGCGCAGGCGGTCGCGGCTCGGGGGCGCGGGCGGCTTGACCGCGCTGGCGCCGATCCGGCCGCGCAGCGAGACTTGACGGCCGCTGGTGCCGAGGCGCTTCACCACTTCGGCGAGCGTGCCATCGGCCTGCCACTCGTCGAAGCGCCGACGGCAGGTCGGCGGGGACGGGTAGCGCCCGGGCAGCTTCGACCAACCTTCGCCCGTCGACAGCACCCACAGAACGGCGTTCACGACCGAACGTGCTTCCACGCGGGGGCGACCACGACGCTCACTGCGTGCGGGTTCCGCGCAGAACAGTCCTTCGACCAGCGCCCATTCGTTATCCTTCAAATCGTCGAACAGCATCATGTCCTCACCTCAGCGAAGCTAACTCCGGTGCGCTGCCCTGCGCCGCGCACTCTTCAAGCACCCGATCCGCATCGGGTGCCAGGTGGGGGTTGCCGCTTCCTTCGTTGCATCCGAAGGTTTCCGCTACCCTGTACGCGACTTAACGCAGGAACCGTGCCAAGTCTGTGGCTATCTCCTTGAGAGCCCCACCGCACCGAGCCTATGGCCTAGTCAGCTAGGGGCGTATAAGACGCCAAAATGCCCCTGCGGCAAATCGGGACAATCACCAATCTTGTGCAATCCGGCCCGCGCGGCGTGCGCCGGGCCCTTCGCTGCACCGCACCGACACATGGCAGGCCGGCAGCGGTCGATGCCCCTACAATTGCGCATCGAAGTGCGGGATTGATGAGGACACGCAATGAATATCACTCTGCGTCAGCTGCGGGTGTTTATCGAGGTGGCGCGGTCGCGCAGCTTCAGCCGGGCCGGCGACGAGATCGGCCTGACCCAGTCGGCGGTCAGCCGCTGCGTGCGCGAGCTCGAGGGCGAGATCGGCCTGAAGCTGATCGACCGGACCACGCGCGACGTGCAGCTCACCGACGCCGGCGCGAACCTGGTCGCCAGCGTGTCGCGGCTGCTCGGCGATCTGGACGACGCGCTGCGCGAAATCCGCGAAATCGGGGAGCAACGGCGAGGCCGCGTGATGGTGGCCGCCAGCCCGACGATCGCCTGCCGGCTGATGCCGCGCGTCGTGGCGGATGCCGAGCGGCAATTCCCGTTCGTGACGCTCGGTTTGCGCGACGACGTGCAGAGCGACGTGCTGCGCAAGGTGAAATCGGGCGAAGTCGATTTCGGGGTCGTGATCGGGCCGTTGCCGGCCACCGATCTGGTGTGCGAACCGCTGATGACCGATTCGTTCTGCCTGGTCGCGCGCGCCGATCATCCGCTGGCCGCCAGCGAGAGCGTGCCCTGGGCCGCGCTCGACGGGCAGCGGCTGGTGCTGCTCGACTACGCGTCCGGCAGCCGGCCGCTGATCGATGCGGCGCTGAGCCTGCACCGCGTGGGCGCGTCGGTCGTGCAGGAGCTGGGCCATTCGGCCACCGTATTCGGGCTGGTCGAGGCCGGCATCGGGGTCAGCGTGCTGCCGTGGCTGGCCTTGCCGCTGCCGGCCGGTTCGTCGCTGGTGGCGCGGCCGCTGACGCCGCGCGCCGAGCGCACGGTCGAACTGGTGCGGCGGCGCGATCGCTCGCTGTCGCCGGCCGCCGAGGCGATCTGGGGGCTGGTCGGCGAGATGCCGGCGCGCGCCGAGGATCTGGTCTGACGCCGTTTTGCCGTGCGGGCCGCTACACTGGCGGCACTGACCGACGAGGAGGGGTGCTTGAACGCTTTCGACAATGCAACGGGTAGCGCACCGGATGTGCGCATGGCGGTCGAATCGCTGCGGCCGTCGCTGATCCGCGAAGTGGCGAATTCGGGGTTCGGCGTGGAAGGCGTGTTGCCGTTCTGGTTCGGCGAATCCGATCGTGTGACGCCGGCCTTCATTCGCGACGCGGCCAGCGAGGCGCTCGCGCGCGGCGAAACCTTCTACACGCACAACCTCGGCGCCGCGCCGCTGCGCGAAACGCTGGCCGGTTACGTGTCCGCGCGGCACGGGGCGACGCGCACCGAGCATATCGCGGTGACCAGCGCCGGCGTCAATGCGCTGATGCTGGCGGCCCAGTTGCTGGTGGGGGCGGGCGATCGCGTGGTCGCGGTCACGCCGCTCTGGCCCAATCTCGTGGAAATTCCGAAGATTCTCGGCGCCGAAGTCGCATGCGTGCCGCTCGGCTATGGCGAGCGCGGTTGGCAGCTCGATCTGAGCCGGCTGCTGGCGGCGCTGACGCCCGGCACGCGCATGCTGTTCGTCAATTCGCCGAACAACCCGACCGGCTGGACGATGTCGGCCGCCGAGCAGGCCGCCGTGCTCGATCATTGCCGCCGGCACGGCATCTGGATCGTGGCCGACGAGGTTTACGAGCGGCTGGCGTTCGGCCCGGGCGGCGCGCCGTCGTTCCTCGATCTGGCGTCGCGCGACGAGCGGGTGATCGTCGTCAATTCGTTCTCGAAGGCCTGGGCGATGACCGGCTGGCGGCTCGGCTGGCTGGTGACGCCGACGCGCACGCTGGACGCGCTGGCCAAGCTCGTCGAATACAACACCTCGTGTGCGCCGAGCTTCGTGCAGGCGGCGGGCGTCGCCGCGGTGCGCGACGGCGAGCCGTTCGTCGCCGAATTCACCGGCGCGCTGCGGCATGCCCGCGATCACCTCGTCGCTGCGTTGAATGGCCTGCCCGACGTACGGGTGGAAGCGCCCGACGGCGCGATGTACCTGTTCCTGCGGCTGCCGGGCGCGGACAACAGCCTCGATTTCTGCAAGCGGCTGGTGCGCGAGGCGGGCCTTGGGCTGGCGCCCGGGCGGGCCTTCGGCGATGAGGGCGAGGGGTTTGTGCGCTGGTGCTACGCCTGCGACGTGGCGCGCCTCGATGCCGGCGTCGAGCGCCTCGACGCATTCCTGCGACGCGCCGGCCGTTGAGGCGGGCTGTGCGGGCCGCCCGGCCGTCGCGCCGGGCGGCAGGATATGGTTCGAGTGGCTTTACGCGTCGCCGGAATGTGCGTAAGATGGCGTCCATTCACGCGGCTCCATCACGGTTTCGCGCTGTTCCGTCCGGTCAGGGTCAGGCATCAAGCAGGTTTCGCCACCCCCGGTTCGTGCTCCCATCAATATGACCGATCAGAATCGGGCGAGCGCGTCTTCTGTTCCTTTTCGTCTGTTTCATTTTTGATCCGGTTCGTTTGACCAGAGGGTCTGGCCTAGCTGCATGAATACCCAAGAGGCGAAGATCGTCCTCGAGACTGCTTTGATCTGTGCGCAGGAGCCGCTCAAGCTGGGCGATCTGCGCAAGCTCTTCGCCGACAGCGTGTCGGCGGACACAGTCCGAACGTTGCTCGAAGAATTGAAGGAAGCGTGGTCCGGCCGCGGCGTTGAACTCGTCGCACTGGCAACGGGCTGGCGTTTCCAGAGCAAACCGGCCATGCGGGTCTATCTGGATCGTCTGCACCCGGAAAAGCCGCCGAAGTACTCGCGTGCCGTGCTCGAAACCCTTGCGATCATTGCGTACCGGCAGCCGGTCACGCGTGGCGATATCGAAGAGATCCGCGGCGTCACGGTCAATACCCAGGTCGTGAAGCAGCTGGAAGATCGCAGCTGGATCGAGGTGATCGGCCATCGCGACGTGCCGGGGCGCCCAGCGCTCTATGCGACGACCAAACAGTTTCTCGACGATCTCGGCCTGAAGGCGCTCGACGATCTGCCGGCGCTCGAAGAGCCCGCCGCGCATCTGGAGGCGAGTCTGCTCGCCCAGGCGTCGATGGAATTCGCCGATGGCGATGCGCCCGACCTCGTGGCGGCTCCAGCGGCCGGCGAGGTGCAGGCCGACGTATCCGCCCAAGCGGTTGCGGACGAACCCATCGGCGTCGATGCCGGCGATGCGGCGCGTGGCGAGGCGGTTGGCGGCATCGACGAAAACGAAGCGCCGGCAGGCGAGACGCCAGTCGGTCGCGAGATCGAAGCAGCCGATGCGGAACCCGCGCGGCTTGCGCCGGTCGAGAACGAAGTAGGCCGCGTCGTTGCCGACGCCGGCGAGGCAGCGCGCGACGAAGATCCGCAAGCGGGCCGCGATACCACGCAGTCTGGCGCAGCCCCGTTGCACGGGCATGCTGCCGCTGACGAATCCTTGGGTGGCGTAACGTCCGGCGATGCCTCGCCGGGCGAAGACGAACCCGCTCAGCGCCGCGCTTGACGCGGCCATATAGAGATTGCCGCGCCCGCGACGGGCGCGAGACCTGACATTTCGAGGTTGTTTTGACAGATACCCACGACACTGATTCGTCCGAATCCGCGCATGCCATGCGGGCATCGCGCGCCGACGACGCTCCCGAGCAGTCCGCGCAGGATGCCGGCGGCGAAGATCGTCCGCGCCGCGGCCTGCGTCGCGGGCCGCGCAGCCTGATCGCGCGTCGTCGCGCGGCGGCCAAATCGAAAACCGATCCGGCGGCTGACGGTGCGGAATCCGTCTCGGCCGAAGCGGCCGTGAGCGATGCGCCGGCCGCCTCGGCCGCGCCGCGCGCTCCCC